>JAHBWQ010000169.1 GCA_019636915.1 Nitrospira sp.
TGATTCGACCAATACCTACGGCACCTGCCACAGATTGTAAGACTATCGGTACGACCAAGACACAAGCCCACAGCTGCATGATCTTCGAGGACGATCCCCCATCAACCCGCTAGGGGGCTGAGAAAGGCTCATCCGACCTACTTGGGCAAATTCGGCTCCACCTGACGAGGACTCGGCGCACGCAAGGAGCGCAGACCGGTCACAATGGCCTCTAGCTCAGACCGTGCACCTGTTCTGTGCATCGCATCCTCAAGCAACGAGCGTAACTCGACCCGCGCATCTCGCACACGTGTGACGCGAAACGTGAAGCTGTAGTCCGGCAAGTCCGCATCACTGCACACCTCGCCGCTGGGACAAGCGCTCAACACAACCGTCTCGACATGTTCATCTCCGACATTGGGTAACACCGCTTCAAGATCCAACGCGGAGAAATCCACCCGTGCCCGCCCGATAAAGTCCGTCCCGCTTCCATCGTCCGCACAATGAGGCCCGGCATGAAATCCCTTCCCGGGAGACAACGCCTTGCAGAAACCCGTACGCCACCCAAACAGGTCCTTCTCCCACAGTTCAACTCCAAAACTCAGCGGGGCAGGCTCACCGGCCTCATCACAGACCGACGTCTTTCCCAAAACGACGATCCCGGCTCGCACGGCAACGACACAACTTCTGACTGGATCAAAGGAATAGAATTCACCGGAATCGACGCCGCTGAGCTCGCCCGAGACCGTCCAGCCTTTCGCATCTTCCGTCCCGACCATCACCTCATCACTTCCCCACCAATCCCAGCCGGTTTCATTCCTGGCCTTGAAGCCTACGGCTTCGATCTTATAGCGTCGCTCCATCCACTCAATCGTGTCCCAAGAAACATCCTGCTCGACCACCGCGCGGATTTCCGAGTCCCCGGACGAAGAGGACGCCTGAGGCCCATGCGCGGATGCTTCGACCGCACACCACACGCATACCACTACACTGAGGCCACAGATCATCAAGCGCCGATACGAAGTCACTGGTGCTCACCTCCTGCTTGAACCGCTCCAGAACAAGCGGTGACGAGAATCTACGTCTTCTACCGTACAAATTGTTCGAGACGGAATCCATTGACGATGGTTCGCTAATCTTGGATGCCATTTTCAATTGAATGGCGAGCAAGTGTACCGGAAAGCTTCTCATGACTCCAGCACCCTCGCTCCTTGTTCAAGTCACTGCCCTCTTGTTCCCTCATTCATCGACGTTCGCTCCCGCTTCCTCTAGAGCCGGCACCATTGGCATATGGCCATATGCCGATTCATAAATCTCGCCAAATTGCACAAGAGCTTCAGAATACTGCCCCGCTTTATTTCTATAATTTCATTGCCATAAAAAAGACTTGAATGTAGCGTCGATGGAGACACGAATTCTGCACGGATTCAACAACCATTCGTACGATCAATTCGGCGTAGATCTCCATGCTCAACGAAGGCGGACCGGCAACGGAATATGGCTTGAATTGGAGCAGCCATCTCCGTCTCATCATCTGTGGACTCATGTTCTCAGGAGCGATAGGCTGCAGCAGCCATCAAGACCGATATATTGAACGACATACCATTCAAAATCTTACAATCGTGTTTCTCGATGAGAACAGCCTTCACGAACAATGGAAACAGATTTCAGGCTCGGAGGCTGTGCGTTTTCAAACTCAAATGGACAGCCCCGTCCCCAAGGTACAGACGGTGAAAGGGTTTTTTGATTTCGCCTCAAATACGCTCTACTGCCCCAAATGGAACTTTGAAGTCTGTGGACATGAACTCCACCATGCCACACTCGGCCATTTCCACCCCACGAACTAACCCACCGCTCCGCGCTCCATCCCCAACGTGAATCCAGCTCGTGTCAGCCTACAGCTCTGATTGCACCACTGTGAGAATAACTACTTTCCCCTGTGATCCGTCTTGAGATATAACGGACTCATGTCGGAGAGAGGGATCACCCATGTGCGTACCCTCAGCTGCGCACTGCTGACGGCAGCCCTTTCCGCATGCACACAACCGACCGTCGTCCCTGAGTCCCCTACTCCAGTGGCTCCTGCGGGAGCCACGACGGGTAAGCCCCTTCAATCGCCACTCATCCGTATTGAATCCGAGATGCATACCGCACGAATTTCAAGCGTGACTGTGGACGAGGCCGGACAATACCTCGTGTCTGCCTCGGAGGATAAGACATTGCGAGTGTGGGAGCTCTCGACAGGCCGGCTCCTTCGCGTGCTCCGTCCGCCGATCGGACCAGGCAACGAAGGGAAAATGTATGCAACGGCAATTTCTCCGGACGGTACCATCGTCGCAGGAGCAGGATGGTCGGGGATCGAATGGGATGGAGCGCATTCGATCTACATCTTCGATCGAGCAAGCGGTCGCATCCTCAGGAGAATCACCGGACTTCCACAATCGATCCCGCACCTCACGTTTTCTCCCGATGGCCGAGTCTTGCTTGCGACCTTGCATGGCAACCACGGTGTGCGGTTTTATGCGGCATCGGATGGGAAGCTGCTGGCCGAAGATCGAGATTATCGGGCGGAAACCTATGGAGCTTCATTCGACAGGAGCGGTCGAGTGGTCACCGCATCCTATGATGGCGCCGTCAGACTTTATGACCGCGACTTCCGCCTCCTCGCCCAACAGCAGGTCCCGGAGGGCAAGCGCCCCTTTACCGTGAGCTTGATCCCCAAGGGCTCAAAGATCGCGGTCGGATACGAAAATTCAGGGCAGGTGGATGTCTTCTCAGGTGAAGACCTACACTATCTCTACTCACCGGATACGGCCGATACCACCAAGGGGTATTTAAATGTCGTCTCCTGGTCCGCTGACGGCGAGACGCTGTACGCAGGTGGGCAGTACCGTCAAGGATACACACATGCGATACGGAAGTGGACCAAGCAAGGCCAAGGTCCTTGGATGGATCTCCCCGCGTCATCGAACACCATCCTTCGAATTGTTCCCCTCAGTACCGGAGGCATCGCGTATGGTGCTGCCGATCCGGCATTTGGCGTCTTTGATGATCGTGATACCAGACGCCTGTTCAGAGGGCCTGATACGCTCGACTACCGAGATACCCATGACAGGTTTCTTCTGTCAGCTGACGGTACAACCATTCAGTTCAGCTATCGCAAGGAGCAGCTCGTCGCATCACGTTTCTCGATCGGAGAGCGCCTCCTGGAGCAGAACCCGGCCGCCCAATCGACGCTGCAACCGCCGCGCACGACGACGACCGAACTCGTCGTTGAAAATTGGAAAAATTCCAGCGCCCCGACCGTGAACGGCCGTCCCCTACGCCTCAAACCGTACGAGGTCTCGCGCTGTCTGGCCATCGCACCGGACCATCATGCGGCGCTCGTGGGAACCGTCTGGAATCTTCGTCTAGTGGACGGACAGGGGCGGGAGCTCTGGCAACAAGCCACATCGGCCAACGTGTGGAGTGTGAATATCGCCGAGAACGGTCTTGTCGCTGCCGCGGCCTTGGCAGACGGAACCCTCCGCTGGTACCGAATGGCAGACGGCCAAGAACTGCTCGCGCTCTTCCCACAACCAGAATCAAAACGCTGGGTGATCTGGACTCCATCCGGCTATTACGATGCTGGCCCCGGCGCAGAAACCTTACTCGGGTGGCACAAGAACTATGGCAGTGACACCGCAGCGGACTTTTTCCCTGCGGCCCAGTTCCGTTCCGTTTCTTACCGTCCGGGAATCGTGAAGACAGTCATGGAAACACTGGATGAGCAGCAAGCCGTGGCACGCCATTCAGCTGGCGAAACGGCAATGCCCTCCGCCCAATCACACCTGCAACCAACCGACCAGCAGCCGGTGGTCATTGTCTCGCCGCAGGACGGCGCCACCGTCTCCTCGACAACCGTCCGGGTTCGCTACCGGGTACACGCTGGGACAGAGGCCGGGGGAGCGAAGATCGCGGTGTTGGTGAATGGAACGATCGTTCCAGAGGCTCGAGGAGTGAGAGTGCTGCCATCACCGACAGCCGCCGCGATTCGTGAATTGGAGGTACAGATTCCAGAACAGGATTCTGACCTGTCGCTCGCCCTCGCCTACTCCTCCGGCAACAGAAGCGCACCGGTCACCGTGCGTCTCAAATGGAAACCCGCATTCGCCGTGAAACCGAAGTTGTATGCGCTGGCCATCGGCGTGAGTCACCCGCAGGCTCCTATACGACTGGCTGCGAAAGACGCCAAAGACTTCGCCGAGATACTGCAACGACAGACCGAGGGTGCCTATCGAGCGGTCGCCACGAAAATCTTAACCGATGGGGATGCCACTAAGGACGCTATTCTGGATGGCCTCGACTGGCTCGACCGTGAGACCACCAGCAACGATGTCGCGGTCATCTTCCTTAAGGGACAGGCGGTCTCCGATCGGAACGGCATCCCCTATGTATTGTCCGCCCAGGCCAACCGCGATCACCTCCGATTGTCGGCATTCTCTTTTTCCGATCTGAAGAATCTGGTGAACGGATTAGCCGGCCGGTCAGCCCTGTTTATGGATGTGTGCCAAGCCAATCATCCGTATAACACCGAGACCTGTGCGGCAGCCGTCACCGGTCTTGGCCGTGACCTGGCGAACTCAGAGCGAGGCACCGTCCTCTTCGCCGCCTCCACAGCTCAACATGAGGCAGCAGAGGATCCAATCTTGGGTAACGGCGCCTTTACTCTGGCGCTGACCGAAGGGCTCCAAGGAAAGGCCGCTTACAACGGCGCCACACAGGTGAGCATCAGTATGCTGGAACTGTACGTGGCCGAGCGGATTAAAGCTCTCACGAAATCCCAACAAATCCCCTTCACGGTAAGATCATATGACCTGCCGGACTTTGCGCTGGCGTCGGTCCAAGGCTCTTCACAGTCGACCACACCCGCTCCATCCTCCGAAGATTCGGCCAAGAAACAGCCGTCCCAAGAACAGGAGATTTTGCGGCGGTTGCCACCGGTCGTCACGATCCTATCGCCGCAGGACGGCGCCACAGTGTCGTCCACCCAGATCACCGTGCGGTATTCCGTCCGTCTTCCAACTGACGAACCGGTCACCGAAGTCGTCGGCCTTTTGGACGGACGCCCGCTCCCCATCCCCACTACCCGCCAGGCTCAACCCGGCATTCGCTCAGCGGAGTCGGCAGACATTCGAGAAATTCGGATCGATCTGCCTGAGCGGGAGTCAGAAATTTCCATCCTGGCGAGAAATCGATGGGCCTCCAGCGAACCAGCCACAATCCGCGTGCGATGGTATCGGCAAGATCGTCCTCTCAACACTCCAACCAAGCCAACCCTCCATGCACTCGTGATCGGCGTCGGAGGCTATGAGGATGCAAGTTTGAAGTTAGGATTTTCGGCAAAAGACGCAAGCGACTTCGCCTCGACGCTGAAGCGGCAACAGGGCGGGCTCTATCAGAGCGTAGTGACGAAGGTGCTGACCGACGCCCAGGCAACCAAAACAAACATTCTCGAGGGCCTCGAGTGGCTGGAACGCGAAACGACCAGCAGTGACCTCGCCGTCGTGTTTTTGGCAGGCCATGGCGTGAACGATAAGAATGGGCTGTACTATTTCCTCCCGGTGAATGCGAACGTTGAACAGTTGCGTCGTACCGGTCTCGCCTTCTCCGATATCAAGAACACCGTCGCGACCTTGTCAGGGAAGACATTGCTGTTCGCGGACACCTGCCATGCCGGCAATATTTTGGGCCGTCGCAGAGGCACAGTCGATATCAACGCGGTGGTCAATGAACTCACGAGCGCGGAAAACGGCGCGGTCGTGTTCGCATCATCCACCGGCAAACAAGATTCACTGGAAAATCCGGCCTGGGGCAACGGCGCCTTTACCAAGGCGCTGGTCGAAGCTCTCAACGGCAAGGCCGCCTACGGCGGCAGCAAGAAGATCACGATCAATATGTTGGATCTTTATTTATCAGAGCGCGTCAAAGAACTCACCAAGGGGCAACAGACCCCGACCACCACAAAACCACTCACCATCCAAGACTTCCCCGTCGCGATCCAGCTGAGTGCTCAGTAAGCCCAGGCCATCAGAAGAGAGACGTTGTACGGTCACGCAGCGACGGCGCCTTGTCGTACTCCTGACCTTCCCCCGATTCCATGGACACGTGGTTACGCGACAGCCGTCCTCGCTTCGTACTCGGCTAGGGAATGATCGCCGAGCGTCACGTGTCGTCGCTGCCCATGATCGAACACCTCGATGTATGAGACCTCTTGCATAACCTCATAGCGTCAAATCCTTGCTGGAGTAGGCAGAGCGCAGGGTGACGCGTAGCCCGAAGCATGTTCGTCGGTTTTGGTATCGGTCGGAGACGATCTTGAAATGCTTGATACAGGCGATGACGTGTTCAGCCAGGACGCGATCCTTGGAGATCTGCCGGTTGGCCTACTGGACTTCCGTAAGCCGATCGATGTCGATCGGTACGTCGGCGTCTTCCTCAGCTCAGGCCCCCCGACGTCAAGACATCGTCCGCACGCGCGGCCGACCACCCCGCTTCCCATTCTCCCTGGAAGTGGCCGCCTTTCGCTCCGATGTTCTCGACCCGGCAAGGCGCCCCAGTGTGCTCATCCACGCCTTCGAGCCGAAGATTCCAGCGGCCAGTTCCGCCACACCGAGGTCGGCGTCCAGAGCCTCCCAGTGTAGGCCCATCCCCAATGGAGTGATCGTGACCGCAGCGAGTTCGGCAGCGGTTGCCCCCTGGAGTCCCTGCAGCAACTTCGGCGGCAGCATCAGAATCACCCCATTATTGAGTTCAACGACCAGCCGGCCTTTGCGTGAATCATAGTACGCCTTTGACGCCCGCGGCGTAGCCGCGAGACGCGCCTCACCCGCCTTCGTCGCTCGTCCGTACGCACGTGTCACTTCACGAATCACCCAGTCAGCCATGAATTTCTCTCCATCGCCGCAGAAGCAATACACGGTGCTCGTATGCGGCTTCCAAAGCTCTCACCAAGTCCACCCGACGCATGCGCCGGTTTTCTCGGAGACGGGGATAGCCACCCGCTGCTCCCAGCGCGATCGTTGCCTCGGCATCAGCCGACCATACATGCACATGTGGTGGAGCGTGATCATTTGGCCAGATGACGAACCGCAATCCATCGATGCGAAGGACCGTCGGCATGCCGAAGTATAACCTAACTGTTAGGTTCTTTCAATCACACGGACGCGAGCAACCAGACCGCATCCGTCTTGATCGACTTGGCTCACTGATACAGTCTTTCCACGCAACACGTGTCAGCCGGCAATATTTTGGGCCGCCGCAGGGGCACGGTGGATATCAACGCGGTGGTCAAGGAACTCACCAAGGGGCAACAGACACCCACCACGACAAAGCCACTAACCATCCAAGACTTCCCCGTCGCCATCCAGCTGAACGCTCAGTAAGTCGAGGCCATCAGAAGAGAGAATTATACGATCCAGCAGCGACAGCGTTTTGTCGTACTGTTGATCGTCATACGCCACCGTCGTCTGTGTCAGCAGCACATCGGCTTCCGCCTGTTGGGCAGAAGCAGGCGCCCCTGGGAGAGCTAGCGAAAGCAAAAACACAATTCCCGGAAACAAATTATCCCGTGAGCTTCCACTCATCTTCACCTCGCCATCGACCCGCAACCAGGAGTGTCAGAGGATCCTTTGCGTTATAGCGACATCTTCGTAAATCCTGGTGATCTACTGTGTCTCTAGTTCATACAACATGTGTTAAAGGCTGATACACAGGGAGCGCTTAGGTGCTATTTCCATGCTCATGGATAACCCATATCAGTCGCGCCATAATTTTTCAGCAATTTTGGCCGATAAAAATTGGCAGAGTGAGTGTTGCGATGGCTCCGTTCTCATCACGAACTTCGTACGTAGCACTAAAACTCTGGCCGCAACCAAAACTAGTCGTAGGGGTACCCGAGATTAGCCCTCCAGAGCTGAGCATAAGACCATCAGGCAGCCCACCATCAACTATTCGCCACGTGTAATTTCCAGCCCCTCCCGATGCTCCCAACTGAAAATCACTGTACACATTATTTACAAATCCCTCTGGAAGATTTGTGGTTGTAATTGTCAGTCGTGGTGCAATAGTCACCGAGAACACTTGATCATCACTAGAGCCCGACGCATCGCTTACACGGACGGTAAAGATATAGGTTCCGGCCGTCTTCGGTGTCCCAGCAATCACGCCGGCGGACGCACCAGTTGAATCAATTATGCTATCGAAACCCAAACCTGGGGGAGGTAGAGTGCCTCCAGCTAGGCTCCAGGTTCGAACGCCTATTCCTCCTGTCGCATTGATTCTTGCACTATAGGAAGCCCCCACCGTTCCCCCCGGCAAGTCCGTCGTGGTGATGACCGGGGGATTCCCGAGAATCTGCAGGGACAGGGGCTGTTCGTCGATGCGATTCTTCGGGTCCGTTGCCCGAACCGTCACGGTAAAGGTCCCTACCTCACTGGGCGTGCCCGTAATCACCCCCGAGGTGCGCTCTACTTGAAGCCCTTTCGGCAAGCCGCTCGCGCTCCAGGTGACCACCCCATTGGGCTGCGTCGCCTCGAGCTGGGCCTTGTACACCTCCCCCACTCGCCCGCTAGGTAACGCCTTCGTGATGATGACCGGCGGATTCCCCCGAATCTGAATCTTCAGGGTCTCTTCATCGGTGCGATTCTTCGCATCCGTCGCTCGAACCGTTACGGGAAAGTCCCCCGCGGCCGTGGGCGTGCCCGTAATCGCCCCCGAGGTTTGATCCACCTTGAGGTCTTTTGGTAAGCCGCTTGCACTCCAGATGACGGCCCCATTCGTGCTCGTCGCCGTGAGCTGGGCCTTATACACCTCCCCCACTTGCCCATCCGGCAAGCTGTCCGTCGTGATCTCCGGCGGACGAATCGGCTCCTGAATACTGAGGGTCAAGACCTTCTCACTGCTCAGCGGTGTAGTATCCGTAGCCCGCACCCGAACGCTAAACGTCCCCGGTGTCGTCGGCGTGCCGACAATCGCGGCCCCCTCCACGCGAAGACCGGGCGCCGGCGCCCCCGGTGGGACGACGCTCCACGTGATCGCCCCCGTGCCTCCCGTCGCTGTCAGTTTGGCCTGGTAGGCGACATTCACCGTGCCCACGGGCAATGTGGTCGTCGTGATGAGCGGCGGTTTGGGTGTATCCGTAATCTGAATAAACAGGGGTTGTTCGTCAACGAGCCCCTTCCCATCGGTCGCCAGGACGGTAAAGTCAAACGTCCCCTTCGTCGTCGGCGTGCCGGTTATCGTGGCCCCCACCAACTGCAGGCCGGGCGCCGGAGGGCCCGCCGAAATGAGCTTCCACGTCACCGCTCCATTCGTGCTCGTCGCCGTCAGCGTGGTGCTGTAGGCGTCCCCAACCTTCCCCCCCGGCAAGATGGTGCTGGTGATCACCGGCGGCTTCGGGGCCTCTTTGATGGTGATCGTCAAGGCCTGGTCATCGCTGAGCGGAATGGTATCCGTGGCTCGGATCGTAAAGGTAAAGGTCCCG
>JAHBWQ010000017.1 GCA_019636915.1 Nitrospira sp.
CGTTTTTATCTCACTCACAGCGCGTGATGCGACAGAAGTACTTTGCCCAAAGTGCGCTCGGGGTCCTTGGGGCTCGTGCCCAGACCGTCACACCGCCGGGGGTGCCCATTGCCGATGAAGCATTGGAAATTTACAATACGGCTGTCGAGCTCAACGGGCAGTGGGTCGGGGACAATATTACTCATCGCTATCTGGTGGGCGTATTTCAGCCTCAGCAAATCACTGAGATGAATAGGCTCGAGAACCCAGGGATTTATGCCACCTATGCCCTTACGTTGTTCGACAACTATCAAATCGGCGCCATCTATAAACGAGATGTCGTGAACAATCCCTCGGCTGCCATTCCCGATGGGAGGAAAGCTCTCAATAAATGGGGAATAGCAGCGGAAGCGAAGTGGGGATCTCTGATCGCCACTGCCGGATACTTCAGATCGGCCTCACTCGATCATCGCGATCTTCAGAACGTCCTAGTGGAAGGTCTAGTGATCGCTAACAAAACCTGGTCATTCGGGGCCCGATGGGATCATTTGATCCAACACGGAGCGCCATCCGGTTCGCGCACGACCGCCATGATTCGATACCATATTATCTCCAGTGTCTATGTGCAAGGAGAGTGGCGAATCACGGATTCATTCAATTCCGGGCAGCCCAACTCTGTGCAATTCGAGCAGGATTCGTTGCAGGGAAGATTGTTTGTGAATGCTGGCTTTTAGGGTGATTGTAGGTGAGACCTTGCCTCGTGGCTCGAGGTAGGCCAATTTTGTCAGTGAGTATTGAGAGCGAAGGAGCATCATTCACCGGGAACCATGTTCGCGGTGCGGTCCACGACACAGGATCTATTGTTCATGCATGTAGCATGATCAGGCAATACTGAAGGTAGCTTACGACTCTTACATTCCAGAATATGAATCGTCGATCCCAGATCGTCAGAACGCTTGTCGCCACGGTCATGGGCCTGCTGCTCACTGCCTGTACATTCTCTCAGGCTTTCACCCGATCCAAGGTGCCGGATGAGGTGTTCGTCGATATTCCTCGTGGCGCCGTGTTCTTCCAGACAGGTGAAGATGGGTGGTTCCGAACTACTCATCCTTTTGATCTGAGTTCGGAACTGTTGGCAGCAGTGTTCCGGGGGATACATGTCCAGATTTCACCGACTAACCCGGACCCTGGAGAGCGAGCGTTTTCCGATGAAGACACCGATTTGCTCAGTCCGTTGATGAGTATCGCGCTCTCCAAGGCAACCAAGAGTCAGGTGGTGGGATTCCGCGTGTTGCATGAACTGGACGGAAGACAGGAAACGACCGGGGGAATCCTGTACATCCAAGGGCGGTTGCTCCATCTTACGCTGACACATTACCGCGCACGGCATGATGACTCGGAGACAGGTGTTGTAATACATCGCTTGAATCCCAATCCGATGGAGTTGAACCAGTCTCAGATCACGTTCACACCGGAGGCGGTGAGGCGGTCAAGTCGCCATGAACAGCCGGATGTGATCGATTGTCCTTCGCTTGCCTCACTGGTCCTTGACTATGACGCGTTGATCGAAGGAATGAAACTTCCGAAAATATCGATCCAAGCTCACCCGATTCACCAAGAAAAGGCCTCTCTCTTCCAACAGATTCTGGACTCGGCTTTCCCGGCCAATGAGGTTCCCTCTTTCCACAACAGGTCAATCCTATCCAAGGACGTACGTCGCACTATTCAGGTACCAAGCTCAGTGAAGGAGGGTGAACTCAAGGCACTCAAGGAAGAGATGCGCCGACTCCAGCAGAAACTCTCAGAGCTTGAAGGAAATGCACCGACACCCAAGCAGCCGTAGCCATGACTCAAGTCTCAGCCCGAATTCCGCAGTTGAGACGCAATTAGGGGGAGATACCGGACGTCTGATACACGGGGCGAACGGTGGGTACGGGAACATTTGGGGTGGGATTGGTGACCTCGGCCTCGCTGAGGTCCCAGTCCAACTGCGCCGCAATCGGCAACCCCTCAGAAAGTGTCCGCAGACGGTGGAGAAACTGGGTTCGCTCCTCCGGAGGCACGGCGAACCGGACGCGAAGTCGTCGGACGTTCGGGATCAGATCAGCCCCAACCCAAAAAACCTGATCCCGCACGGCCCGCAGCCGCCGCTCAAACCAACAAGATGGGAGCACGGTCTCCCGAAAGCCCATCAGCAGGTTATAGAGCACACCGCCGGTTCGGAAAGCCGCGTCAGTGGCGTCGAACGACTGGAGGCAGAACGTGTCCAGGCTCAGGTCTTCCTTGAGTTCTTTGATCCGATTCTCACTGTCCGCCCGCCCCGCATACATCCGTGAGACAAGCTCTGCGGCAAAGGGGACACTGGTGACAAAGACCCGGTACGTGTAGCCCGGGCACTCGATCAGCCGCCGGCCGCTGGCGTCGGGCCGCTCCGTCAGGGTTTGGCGTAGACACACGAACCGCCGGTGCTGCCCATGCCAGGCCGGCAAGGCGGCGGTCCCATCGGCGACGGCAATGCCCCGGGCAACCGGCCGCCAGTCCGATTCGGGGATCCGATGAATGACCCGCTTGCGCACGAGCGGAGTCAGCCGCGCCACGATGATGTAGGGCAAGTCGCGCACTTCCAAGGCCGTGAGGAAGGTGGTCACAAAAAATCCAGCATCCGCCCGCACCAACCCGATCCGGTGTCCTGGCGGCACCATCGTCAGCGCGTGCGCCAGAAATTCCCGCACGCCGTTGGCCGTCCCCGCATGGCCCGCCCGGAGCGTGGCCCATAACAGTCGCCGCCGCTCGCTGAGCCACGCCACCAACGGATGATGGGAGGGACGACCATGCTTGATCGGGTTATGCCCCTTGAGACTCCCCTCGTGCTCGCCATACCGACAGAACACGGTTGAATCCAAATCCAGCGTATGCCCCAGGAGAATCGGCCGCATCGCCCTCAACGACACCCGCATCAGGCCCTCCGACACCTCGGTGGTGCGTCCGTAGCTGAAGCCGTGAAAGAACCGCCGGAGTGTATCCGGGGACGGGAACCTGGAAAGTCCCAGCAGGCGCGGGAGCAGCGGATCCCGGCGATAGCGGGTGAAGTGTTCAAACCGTTCGGCACCCAGCGCCAGCCCGTACCACCAGGCCAAGAGCACATCCGCAGCGGGAATCTGATTGTTGGAGGTCTTCGTGAACGGTACGAGCCATGGAGTCAGCGTCGCGCGCAGCCCGATCAGTTCGAAGTACAGGCGCAGCAAGATCGCTCCAGCCCAGACCGTGATCGGATGGTCCGTGAAGGCGAAGCGAATCTTTGGGTAGAGTGGTGATGCCGGAGGGCGACGAACTTGCATGCCAAACCTCCTGTGGCTACAAGAGAATTTGGCTGTTTAGTCTACACCAAACCAAAGCAACTGCGGGATCCGGGTTTAAAGGCCACTTTCGCGACGAGTGCTTGAACGAGCATTGGTTCTTGAATCTCACTCATGCCCAAGCCATCACTGAAGTGTGGCGGCGTGAATACAACGAAGAACGACCGAAGAACGTGTTGGGTGGGCTGCCCCCTCCGCTGTGTATACGCGGCAATTGGCCAGTAAATCAGCTACAGTAGTTCCCGGACTCTAACCGTGGCTGCTACTTAAGATGGGGGGACATCGGCAGTCTGCGGATCAGGTCGTGCCCATATCACTCTCAGGCTTGCAGCAGCCGCTCGAATTTCACCTGGGAAAGAATTGCAACGTTTTGCTGAAGGTGCTACATACGATACTCTTGATTCAGCTTCTAGGCGGCAAGCCCTGTTTAGGTGTCCTCCGCCCCACGATTTCCTTAGACACACCATTGGGGCATACTGCCCTCTCACTGAATGGAGGTGTTTATGGCGAAATCCAAGACGGAGCGAGGCCGGTTTTCCTCGCGGAAGAAGATGGAGGTCGTGTTGCGCGTGTTACGCGGCGACGATCTGGATCTGGTCTCGCGTGAAGCGGGGATTACCGCCGCCAAGGTGTCGGAGTGGCGGGACCAGTTCGTGGCCAGTGGCCAGGCTGGCTTGAAGAGCCGGGATGCCGATGGCCGCGACGACGAACTCGCGCGCCTGAAGGTCTTGGTCGGCGATTTGACCATGCGGCTGGAACTGTCGCGAGAGGCCGTCCAGCGGTTACGAGGTGGCGTCCCTTTGGCCACCGGGAGGGCGACGCGATGAGCCACACCATGTCGCCTTCTACGCAACGTCCGTATGGTGTGGTCCGGGTCTGTCAGGAATGGGGCCTGAGCCGGTCAACGTGCTATCAGCAGCGCACCCGCGCCAAGGCGCTTCCGGCCACGCCCGCCAAGCGCGGTCCCAAGACCTCGTACACCGATGAGGTCTTGACCGGCCATATCCGGCAGGTGCTGGCCGCCTCACCGTTTCTCGGGGAAGGACATCGCAAAGTGTGGGCGCGCCTGCGAGCGCAAGGCATTCGCACGTCCAAACCGCGTGTCCTCCGGCTCATGCGGCAGGCCAATCTCTTGGCCCCCAGCCGAGTGTCCCGTGTCTTGGGACCGCGGATCCACGACGGGACGATCACGACCGAGCGTCCGAATCAGATGTGGGGCACCGATGCAACCAGCACGGTGACGGTACAGGACGGATCCGTCACGGTCTTCATCGGCGTGGATCATTGCACGCTCGAAGGGATCGGCATCCATGCGGCGAAGCGAGCGACCCGCCTTGAGGCGTTGGAGCCGATTCGTCAAGGCGTGCGCCAGCAGTTCGGCGCCGTCTCCGCCGGCATTGCGACGGGTCTACAGGTGCGGCATGATCATGGCAGCCAATATATGAGTGACGATTTCCAGACCGAACTCCGGTTTCTCGGGGTCACGTCGAGGCCGGCGTTCGTCCGTGCCCCGGAAGGCAATGGCGTGGCGGAGCGGTTCATTCGCACGCTCAAGGAGCAGCTTTTGTGGGTGCGCACGTTCCAGACCGTGGAGGAGCTCCGCCTCGCCCTCCACGACTGGCTGCGTCTCTATCATGAGCAGTGGCTCGTCGAGCGGCATGGGTTTCGCTCACCGATCCAGGTGCGTCGGGACTTCCTGGCGACGTCGGTAGCCGCATGAGGGCACGACGGAATCAGACCAGCTGGAGGATCACTGGGTGGTCACAACGACTCGACGCACACAATTGGTGTAGGAGCGCCGATCGCCGACCAATGCGCCCTGGAGGTCAGGTCCAATACGGCAACAACCGTGTCCAAGAAATCGTGAGCGGTACACGGGATATCTTTCGTGTCGATCATTTTTTGGGTAAACAAACCGTGCAAAATACTCTTGGCCTTCGCTTTGCCAACAGAGTATTCGAATCAGCCTGGGATCGACTGCACGTAGAGAGGGTTGAGATTGTGTGGGAGGAGATGCATGGATTGGAAGGGCGAGCCGGCTATTATGATTCGGCCGGTGCGCTGAAGGACATGATCCAGAACCATCTCTTACAGTTGATGTGCTTGGTCGCGATGGAGCCACCGTCCGACTTGGCCGCAGACGAGTTCCGTGATCGGAAAATGGACTTACTGCGAGACGTTGGGTCTTTGTCGAAGAAGGAGATGCTGGCCCATACGAGGCTCGGTCGCTATGCGGAGGGGAAAATCCATGGTCGGAGGGTTCGAGGCTACGTCGATGAGGCGGGGGTCGATTCTCAGCGGTGCACTGAAACATTTGCGGAGATTCGTCTGTTTATCGACAATGAACGCTGGAGAAACGTTCCGTTTGTCTTGCGAACCGGAAAGGCCATGAAGCATGGATCGCCATGAACTCACGATATTTTTCAAGCCCTCAAGGCTTTCAACATTCGGTTCCTCGCACGCAGTGAAGGCAAACCGTTTACGGTTGGGGCTCACGGGGGATCAGGTCGTATTGACCCTTAACGTGAACGGTCCAGGGAATCCCCTGGAAGCCGATCCGGTCGAACTGAATGTGCAGCTCGCTCCAGAAGCGATGTCTGCCTATGCAAGCCTGATCCTCGATGTGCTCCAAGGTGAATCGATCTTTTTTATCAGGAATGATGAAGCAGAAGAAGCCTGGAGGATCATTGATCCGATCGTGGCCGCGTGGAAGAAGAATCTGGTTCCGTTGCGATCCTATCGGGCAGGGTCTTTCGGGCCGCCTGCTTTGAGCTAAAAGATAACGCAGGTTTTGTGCCGATAGTGTCACGCGACCAGGCGGAATCTGCCTCGAACAGAACGAAACCGGTGATTGGCACGAACGCCGGCAAGCGGAGAATTCTGCTGAGTGTGTGCATACTCGAAGGAGTCGCTCCCGCAGTAACGTGCCCATGGGCTGCCATTATTAATCCTGCCTCTTGGACATGGACCGGTCTACAGGGATCGTACCTTCCGCGTTTCTCAGCTCGATGTCCACACTCTGCATGACTGTTTCCAGGTGGACGTACCGGGGTGGGTCCACGGGGAGGCCTACAACAGGCCAGGACTCCGGTGGGAGGTGTTGACGGGCGTCGAGGTCCGTTGCGGTGAATTTGGTGTTATGTGCAGAACGGTATGATTCTGCTGAATCCAAAATTTTCGCAAGGTCGAGAAGTGTTCGCTTCATGACTGGGAGAATCGTCGATGAGCCAGCATTATGAGGGCAGTGAAGGGAAAGATGCGTTCAGCGGCATGGCATGAGCTTTATGCCGCGAATTAGGGAAAGCCCGTGTTGAATAACTGGGGAATGCTTGAATCAAACAGACCACGATCGAGTCAGGAAAGCGTGTATCGTGTTTGTCGTTCGCAAGAGAGATGACTGTTCATTCTCGTTCTCCATATTTCATGGTCGCACGAACCATGATCGAATGTCGTCCTGCCTTCTTCATGGATTGTTGGAGTATCGGACAGAAACGAAATGGCGTGCTTGCTTCGTTCGTCGTACTTCGCGATCACATTAATTTAATTACACGCGATTAAAGAGTCAGGCTGATACATATGTGAACTATAGGTGTGAACTATAGGAAGGGAGTGACGATCCGGTACCTGGAGAGATCCCTAGTCATGATCCTAACACTGGCCTGCCGAGTGATGAGTGTACTATCCAACCAAATCACAGTGGGTTGATGAGAACTCGGGTATTTCCTAGTTGGCAGCGGCGGGAAGATCGAGTCAGATAACAAAAGAGCATGACTCGCTGGTGAACACGATCATCTGGAGGTGAACCCATGTGTATAGCCACAGATATTCGGGGACCGAAGCCTCAGTTTGGCTATGAATTGGAAACAAACCAGAAGAGTACAAGTGGGTGGGACGACCAACATTCGGCACGAGTCAAAGACCTGATGACCTGGAATGCCTCAGTGGTGAGTCCCAAGACCACGCTGCATGAAGCATGCTATTTATTCAGCAGATTGGAGGTCGAGGGCTTGGTGGTGTTCGACGGACGTACCTATCAGGGACTTCTAACGTACTCCTGTATGGCGCAAATGAGTAAGCATCTCGTAGGCGCCGTACGGCAGATTTCAGTATCCGAGGTGATGGATCAGTCCATTGAGTCTGTTGCACCGGATGAGCTGGTGATGAATGCGTATAGGCGTATGCGACTGGCCAGGCAGGAGTGTCTTCCCGTGTTGGATACAAGTGGGAAGTTGGCAGGTCTCTTGACGACCGCATCAATCGAAGCGCGCTTCCCAAGTCTGGCTCATATGTCGACTAACTAATAACTAGGGAATCGTCCAGTGCCGTTGGCGGGGTAACGAGCGTAGAAAGAACAATGCCGTGTGTGCCATTCCTTCTGAAGAAATGAATGGCACATTAGGTATTTCAACCATCATCTATTAATGGGAGGTTTGTATGAACGCAGAGCAATTCAAGGGGAAGTGGCAGCAATTCAAGGGAGAAGCCAAGCGTCAGTGGGGGAAACTGACTGACGATGACATTACAGAGGCGGAAGGTAATTATGAGAAGTTCGTCGGTCGAGTACAGGAACGCTACGGAGACAAAAAGGAAGATGTCCTGAAGTGGGCGAATGACTGGTATGAGAAGCAGAACACTGAGGTTAAATCGGACAGAGGATAGTGTGAACCGACTTCCGATTCAGCGCGGCAGGAATGCCGCGCTGAATCGATTGTATGTACGTCACAGTCGAACGTGATCGTTGGTCAGAAGGACAGCTCGTCGAGACGTTGTCCACCTGCATAAGCCGGTTTTGGTATGAGTGAGCGATCACATCTATCTGGTAGTCAACTCTGACCAACTGAAGGGGAACTGGAAGTAGATCAAGGGGGAGTTGAAAAAGAAGTGGGCGGACCTCACTGATGACGATCTACTATATGGCGAAGGGCACGAAGATAAACTCGACGGCAAGATCCACGAACGGTACGGGGACAAGCAAGAGGAAGTGAACAAGTGGATTGAGGAGTGGTTCGAACAGCATGACGCCCAGGGGCAACACCGAACAAAGTGAGCCGAAGTGCGGTCATGCGATCAGATCGAGGGAGCGGTCAGAATGACCCTGACCAACCTCCCTCGCACTCTCGTATTTGGATTCTCTTGGTTTACTGTAAAAGGAACAAATCCCGAGGTTCCTCATGGAAAGGAAAGCATATGTGGAAAGGACTGCTGTTATGGCTGCTTGGTGTTCCCGGAGTGGTCGTCGTCTTCCTCTATCTTTTCGGGTTTCTTCGATGACCACAGTGCCGTCCTGTGCGAATGATTCCGGGAGCCGTCTCTGAAGCGGACTGGAAGTGTATCGTGAATGATACTGACTCAGGGTGACTGTGACATGTGAGATTGCGCGAGAATTCCTGAAATGGTCGGCTGGAGATCATGGGAAAGCGAATCTTTTGCCAGGCAAGTGACGGCTCCAACAGCCAACATCCGTGCGTGAATATCGCGTTCCGTGTTGACCGTGACACCGATCACTTTCATTGCCGGGTTGTGAGCAAGGATTTGTTTTGTCGCTTCGATTCCGTTGAGTCCCGGCATATTAATATCCATCAGGACTAGGTCTGGGCGTAATGTGGCGGCGAGCTCTACTCCTTGCTTCCCATCCGATGCTTCACCGACCACCGTCACACCCTGTATCGTAGACAGGAGCTGACACATCTCCTTCCTGACCAATGTATGGTCGTCGACAATGACCACGCGACAGGTTCCAGACAAGGGGGGAATATTGGACGACGGCTTTGTGATGTCATCCATCGGACCGTGCGGGTCGGATGAGATATCACTATGGGACCAGGGTACGGAAATCTCAATTTGAGTCCCGGCATCAGCAGAGGACTGTACGGAAACGGTCCCATTCAGTCCTTCGATACGTTCGCGAATGCTGAAGAGTCCAAATCCCTTGGTTTCCCCTCCCAAACTCCGTGCATCGAAACCCACTCCGCGATCCGCCACTGTGATCCGTAACGTCTGTTCGTTGAGGATATCGAGTGCGACAGTGGCCTCTCCGGTACCGGCGTGCTTCAGCACATTAAACAAGAGTTCTCGTGCCGATTGAAACAGTAACACAGACTGGTCTTCGGCAAGAATGACGGAGGGGACGGACGATTGCACATGAATCCGCAGTCCATACATGGAGAAATATTCCGGCAACCACTGGAGGGCAGCCACAAGCCCCTGGGTAAAGAGCACCGTCGGGCTGAGCTGAGCGACGAGCGTTCTACTATAGGTCAGAGCCTGATCGAGTGAGGATCGCGCTTCACTGATCACCCGGGCGGCGTGGTCTGACGACGGATTGTGGCTGAGTTGGTCGATCTTCAGTTTCGCGACCACCAACAACTGAGCAAGATAGTCATGTAATTCCGATGCCAGTTGTTTCCGCTCACGTTGTTCGACTAGCGTCAATTCGGAGACGAGACGGCGCAACCGGACATGCGACCGCTCCAGCTGGGTCGTGCGCGTCGCGACGTGACGTTCCAGCATGGCCTCATGTTGTCGAAGACGGAGCTCGACCTGCTTGCGCTCTTCCAGCTCTTGAGCCAGTTGCTGATTGACCTCTTCGAGCTTGGCGGTTCGCTCGGCAATCCGTCGTTCCAACTCCGCATTCAGGATCACGAGGCTTTGGTGAGCTTGGCGATGTTCGGTGCGCAGGTGGTGTTGATCAAGCACGTGGCGGACGGATTGTCCCAGGCGGCCAAGGCGATCCTTCATGAGGTAATCCACCGCGCCCGCGCGGATCAGCGCGACAGCCTCTTCTTCACCGATTGATCCGGAGATGATGATGCAAGGGATATCAAGCTGGTGTTCTTGGAGCAGGGTCAAGACGCGCTTCGCACTGAATTGAGGCATGATGGCATCGGCGGTAATCAAGTCGACCGGTGCCCGAACCTGGCGAAGAAATTCTTCTTCTGTGTCGACACACATCCATGAGGGATCGTACCCATGCTTCCTGAGTTCGCGAATGATCAACTCTGCATCGGTTTCGCGATCTTCCACAATGAGAAGTTTGAGCGGGAGAAGCGCCTGCGTTTCCGACGGGGGCTGTGTCGTGTGACTTCGGTAGGTCATACCGCGCCAGGCGGCTCATTCAGGAGCAGCCAATACAGGCCGGCCTGTCGAACCGCATCGGTGAATTGTTGGAAATCCACTGGCTTCACAATATAGCTATTCACACCCAGATCGTAACAGGCTTGGATATCGGGCTCCTCACGGGAGGACGTAAGCACGACGATGGGAATGCGGTGCAACTGCTCGTCGGCTCGACATCGTCGGAGCACTTCTATCCCGCTTACCAACGGCAGTTTGAGATCCAATAAGATTACTTTCGGAGGTGCGGAGGTCGAGCGATCGGCATATCGGCCTGCGGCAAACAGATAATCCAACGCTTCGGCGCCGTCCCTGGCTACAGCTATCCGATTGGTGACGTTGTTCTTCTTGAGGGCTCGGAGTGTGAGTTCGACGTCGTCGGGATTGTCCTCGACCAAGAGAATATCAGCATGCAAGAAGGCTGTGGTCATGAGGCACGCTCCAGTGTAAACCAAAATGTAGCACCTTCGTTGGGCCGCGCGTCCGCCCAGACACGTCCTCCATGCCGGTGCACGATGCGCTGTACGATCGCCAGTCCGACACCGGTTCCTTCGAACTCCTCCGCTCGATGGAGGCGTTGAAACACAGTGAACAGTTTATCCGCATATCGCATGTCGAAGCCGACTCCGTTATCTTTCACGAAAATTCGGTAGAATCTCGTCTGCTGCTCATCGACTTGCCACCCAACTTGGATCGTTGCTATGTCCCGCAACCGAGAGTATTTAAGCGCATTGCCGAGCAGATTGGCAAGGACCAGCTTGACGGTGGTTTGATCCCCTCGACACAGCGGCAGGTCGGCAACGTCCCACTCGATCGTTCGCCCCGTTTGCTCTGCGGCCAATTCCTCACGGATTTCCTGGACGAGCTCAGTGAGTGAGATCGAACCCACCGCCAAATTCTGGCGTGACAGCCGTGAAAAGGAAAGCAGGTCATCGATCAAGCGGCCCATTTGACGGGCACCATTGGAGATGATCGTAAGATAGCGTGAAGCCTCAGGTTCTAATTTCTCGCCATAATCTTCGAGCAGGGCTTGGGCAAATCCCGTCATGGTGCGAAGCGGTGCGCGGAGATCATGCGACACCGAATAGGAAAAGGCCTCGAGCTCTTTGTTCGCGGCCGCGAGGGCCTCGCTTTTGGATTCGAGCAGCGAGTTAACTCGCTCAAGCGAGGCTTCTGTGGCTTTTTGAGCCGAAATATCAGTGGTGGTTCCGAACCAGGCATAGGTCTCTCCCGCATTGTCCTGTTGCGGAGTGGCTCTGGCTAGCTGCCAGTAGTAGGCGCCATCGGCAGCCCTGAGTCGATATTCGGTAATGAAGGGCGATCCTGAAGCAACGGATTCCTTCCATGTTCGGTCGACTGCCGGAGCATCATCCTGGTGAATCAAGGACAGCCAGCCGCATCCCACATTCTGCTCGAGCGTCGTCCCGGTATAGGACAACCATTGTTCGCTCAAATAATCGAATGCTCCATCGGATCGGCTTGACCACACAAGTTGCGGAATCTGTGTCGTCAGCGTACGGAAACGCTTCTCACTGATTTTGATGGCCTTCTGAATTCGTTCGTGCTCGGTGATATCTCGAGATACGGCGAGTATCCGACCGCTTCCATCTTGCACAAGTGTCACGGCCACATCCCACCATCGAGGACTCCCTTTGGCGGTTGGGCAAAACTCTCGAAAGCTGACGGACTCTCCCGTTCGACATTTGTCGAGCGCTTGCTGGATCATCTCTCGGGCCTCGACAGGCCAGAGTTGTGTCCAATGTTTCCCTTTCAGCCCTTGGATCTCTTCGATCTCCATCGCGCACATGCCCTGTGTGTTCATATCGAGGAGTTCCCCGTTTGGGCTGAGAATTTTTACACAATCGGGGCTGCTCTGGAATAACGCGCGGCCGAACCGTTCGCTCGCTAGGAGGGCTATTTCTGCCCGCTTGCGAATGGAGATGTCCCGTATCACTTGTGCGGTGGCCATAATGACACCGGCTTTGTCGCGGACCGCTGACATGCTGATGGACACGTCGATTTGCCGACCAGCCTTGTGTAGTCGCTGGGTTTCAAGCTGTTCGACGTTTGTGCCACTAAGCGTGCGGTGACGGACATTCTGCTCCTCTTCTCGCAACTTTTCGGGCACCAGCTGGTCAACGGATTGACCGACGATCTCCTCGGCGGAATAACCAAAGAGCTTCTCGGCGCCTCGGTTCCACGTCAGAATGGTACCGTCGACGGACTTGGTGATGATGGCGTCCAGACTGTCGGTGACGATGGCCGCTATGAATGCCTGTGCCTCTTCAGCAAGCTTACGAGTGGTCACGTCAAGCTGGGTGATCACGGCGCCAGATTCAGCCGTTTTCAGAGGAGATACGGAGATTCGAAACCACCGTTGTTGTGGCAGCGCATGGTATGAATATTCCTGCTCAAACAGGTCGACCTTTCCGTCCAGGACGGCCTCAATACCGTCCAATGTCTGCCGCACCTCGCTATTGGCGGCGGCGGCTCTTCGAATCACCTCCAGATAGTTGGTGCCGACGCCAAGGAGCTCAGGGTGATACGGCCCGAGGTTTTGCCTCGCGAAACGTGTCCATGGTTCATTGACTCGAAGGATCACTCCCCGTGCATCGATAACGACGAGTTGAAGGTCAAGTGAATCAAGGATGCATCGCGTGAAGGCAGATTGTTCCGCGAGCGCACGTTTGGTCTGATGCAGCTCTGAGATATCGGTAGTGACTTCGACGACTGCTGTGGGGTTCCGATTCTTTTGCTTCAGTAAGGTCCAGTTGGCAGAGACCGTGATGGCAGTCCCGTCGTGTCGCGTGTGTATGAGTTCTCCGGTCCATTGATTATCACGCAGGAGTGTTGCCTGAACCTCCTCCGGTGGTTGAGTGAATCGGCTCTTGAGCAGGTCGTGGCTGATGGTCCCAACGGCTTCTTCTTTCGTCCAGCCATATAAGCGTTCATACCCTTTGCTCCATGACAGAATCCGGCCGTTCATATCGCGAGTCATGATGGGAGCTAAATCCAAAAGTTGAGTCTGTTCGGTCAACCGATCGGCTAGTTCCCCGGTTGTCGTATCTCGAACCAGGCGATAGGTACCAACCACCAACAGCAGCAGCGCCAGGGCTGTGACCCAGATGATGATCCGCAAGGCTTCATCGGCTGCTTGCTTCTCTTGACCCTCGGCTGACCGGAGAAGTTCACTCTCCCTGTCAAGCATGGCCATGAGATTCAGCTTGATGTCATCCATGAGGATCTTTCCGGCATTGCTGCGTACGAAATCAATGGTCTCTGTAGAACGGGTCTGTGCCATGTCCAGCGTAGTGCGAAACTCCGCCATTTTTTTCTGGGTCAAGAGTCGCAAGGTTTCCAGGTGTCGCTTCCTAGATGCATCCTGGCTGGTCTTCTGTTCGAGCTGTGCCATTACGGAAGGAAGCTTGTCGACCGCGACATGGTAGGGAGCGAGATAGTGCAGATCATGAGTGAGCAAAAATCCGCGTTGCCCACTCTCCGCATCCAACAAGTAGGATTGGAACGACTGAATCAGTTCAACGACATTGCGGATCTCGCGAACTATTTCTCGTTGTTCAGCCTGCTCCCGCTTTCGATCAAGCGTGTACATCACCAGGACCACGAGGACGACCAGTCCCAAGCTGAGGCCGATGAGGATCAGTCTCCGTTCGGTTACTGGAATCCTCATGGAATCGTGCTCTCTATGCTGACGCTCATACCGAGTGTTTCAACGAGGGAAACGTCGAGTATTGGAATTCGACGAGGGTGTCTAGATGCGGTCAGTCTCCAGAGTGTTGCGTTCCTGCGATATACAGGGGGTGTAGCCTACGCCTTACCCGTCTCGAATTCAACCGTGCCACAGCGCCTCTGGGTGACTGCGGCTAGGGTGGCGTGCTCGATGGACTAGGGCATCTGCCAGGCACTCACCGTCTGCCGAATGAGTATACCTATCGTACGTACGAATGAGGCCGTTACCGTTATTGGAACCATGATCAGTGGGATTGTGCGGAGTTTGAGAAAGAAGAAGAAGCTGATGAGAGGCTCATTGTTTACAGGAGATTGGAGGAGGGCCGGAAGATGAATGTTATGTGGAATCGTTTCAGTGTGTACGCCGCGGCACTGCTCACGGTCGGATCGTTGTCGCTGGCTGCAGTCGAAAACGCTAAGGCGGAAAGTCTGTTCGACGACGTGGATGTCGGACTGTTCTCCATCGGCGGCCGTGCGACCTACTTTGACCCGAAAGATGGCGATGGCCAGTGGTATGGAGGTGCGCAAGTGCGGGTTCATCCGATCCGATATCTGGCCGTGGAGGGATCCGTCGATTATCGCCGAAATGATTTTGGCGACACGCGAGTCCACTCTTATCCGGTTCAGGGATCATTGATGATTTATCCGTTAGGTCTGAAACGGATTGCTCCGTTCATTCTTGGGGGAGGAGGTTGGTACTTCACCTCCGTCACGGGTCCGGGGAACTTTGACGATACCCAGCAGAGGTTCGGAGGCCATGTCGGTGGGGGAGTGCAAGTCTTCATCAATCGTCATATTTCTGCCGATGCGTCGTACCGACACATCTGGCTGGAAAAAATTGCATCCAAGAATGCGGCACTCGACGATAAACGGTTTAACGATAACGGGCATATGATCACGGTAGGCCTTAATGTGCACTTCTGAGCGCCTTGTATGAGCACCGATTATGTGCTCTCGACTTGGGCGGGAGTCGAGACAAGGATATGTCCCTCATGCAGGTGACGCACCCGAGAGAATCGGCATGACACGTGTACTGCGATGGATCAGATTGATCAGCTTGTTGGCGAGCCTCTCTTTTATGGGGGGCCATGCCGGGGAAGCTGGCGTTTCTCAACAACAGGATAATAACCCGCTCAAGCATGACAATAAGTGCTGGGCGGAAATTTACATGAATGCTGAATTCGATAAGAACGGCCCGCGGCTATTGCTCATCGGTCCTCACGAATTAGCGACGCTCAAAGGCCTCAACGATCAAAACTGGGACAATGATATCGAAAGCATCATTGTTGGCCCCGAGGCAATGATGACTGTGTACGAGGATCCGGAATTCGCAGGGCGCACGCTCATTCTGGCGCCCAATCAAACCCTGGGTAGTTTGTCAGAGGCTCAGATGAAGAATGACATCGAGTCGCTCCGACTCTTCTGTAAGTGAGAGAGACGGCAGTAGCAGTGACGATATACTCACCTTAACCATGCAACCAGGAGGCACACCATGCTGAGTTGGGCAGTGACGTTTCTCGTTGTGGCCATCATCGCTGGGGTACTCGGATTATCCGGAGTTGCAGGCACTGCGACCAGTATCGCGTATGCCTTGTTTGTCATATTTGTCCTGCTCGCGTTAGTGGGATTTGTGACAGGGCGCAAACCGATGGCTTGATGGGATGACCTAGTCGTTGGTCGATGCCCGGGAGATCGGCACATCACCTTGTGAACACAAACCTGGTGGTGTGCCTCTGAGCCTCAATGTATACTGGTCATTCAGGAGGTCTTGAGCTCCTGACAGCGTGTGAGGAGACGAAGGTGAGCTCAATTTCGTACCGGCTGGGCTTGTTTGTCATAGAGCACGGAAACGATAGGTGCGTTCTGTCTATTCTAAGAAATAGTCTGATTCAGACGGGAATTTCAGTCTCAAAACCGTCGGAGCTCCAGTATTTTTGTGTGCTGACTATCAAAATCTTGAATTAATCAGATCCTCCCTCCCCTTCGTACAGCCACGGCGTGTGAAATCATGAAGCCCTGCGAGTACGTAGAAAAGCGCGTTCGGCACACTGACCGGTGAGATATTATCGAAGTTAGAGATGTCGGATGGCCTACCGAAAAGGACTCCGCACAAGAGGGTGGGGAAGTGGCTCTTCTTCCGCTAAGGTGGTTCTGCCTTATTCCAGATCATTCACAGGCAGGTGTCGGGATGCCACTGCACTCAGGATGGTCTCGTAGAGCTGCTCTCCGGCGGATTCTTTCGTCAGATAGCTGCTCGCGCCTGCCTGCAACATGCTCGTGGCCACCTGGGTCGCTGTTTGCACGGATAATCCGATGATCACGACATGAGGATGCGTTCGCTTGATGCGACGCGTCGCTTCGATCCCATCAAGTCTCGGCATGTTGGCATCCATGACGATGACGTCCGGATGCAAGGCATCCACAAGCTCATAAGCGTGTTGTCCGTCCCACGCTTCCCCCACAACCTCCATGTTGGGATGTCGTTCGAGTAGGGCTCGAATTCCCTGACGGACCATGGCATGATCATCGACTAACAAAATGCGAAGCGAGCGAGATGTCTGTGAGGCAAGAGCGGTAGATGTTCCGTCATGTCCGTCTGAAGCAGACGATAATGAGTTGGTTTTCACCAGGGTTGACAAAGGGCACAGTAAGGTGACCGATGTGCCGTGTCCGATATGACTGTGGATATGCACCGACCCACCAAGCGTTTCCATCCGTTCCTTGATGCTGAAGAGACCGAATGAAGTGGGAATGGTAGAAGCCTGGTCCAGTTGTGAGGGGTCAAATCCGCAACCTTGGTCGGTGACTATGATCATGAGTTGCTGATCCGGCGTCGCACGTAACGCGATTTGAGCATGGGATGAACCTGCATGTTTCATGACATTGAAGAGCAGTTCTCTCACGGACTGAAACAGAATGGCGGCCACGTCATCTGCCAACTTCGGTAGGGAGGGTGAAACGTCAAATGCCGTTTCCACAACCAATTGATGCTCCTCCATCTGTTCGGCAAGCCATTGAAGCGCGGCGGGCAATCCGAGATGGTACAGCACGGGAGGGCTTAATTTGGCGACCAATGATCGAGTATAGGTAAGCGCTTCATCCAAGATTCGTTCCAAGTCTCTCGCGAGGGCCAGGTCCTTGTCGGTTTTTAATGGTCGAGAGTCCTGCGCCAACTTTAGGCGTGCAGCCACGAGAAGTTGTGCCAGATAATCGTGCAACTCGCCGGCAATCCGTCGTCGTTCCTGATGTTCCGCGCGCGTCAATTGGTCTGTGAGGGCACGCAACTGTTTCTGCGAGCGACGCAACGCCGCTGTCCGCTCTGTGACTTGTTGCTCAAGTTCCTCAGCCGATCTTTTGAGGGTTTGCTCGGCCAATTTATGATCCGTGACATCGATGATCGACCCAATACACCCCTCCCATCTTTCCCGTTCATCGACCAGAGACAAGACAGAGCAGAGTGTCCATCGAAATTCGCCGTCGTACCTCCGTATGCGACACTCCAATCGGCGGGGCTCCACATTGCCGCCATCATCGAGCAACTCAATCACATGGCGGCGATCGTCCTCGTGCACATGATTGAGCCATCCTGAGTCCAGTCCGGTCTCTTCAGTTTGACCGGTAAATCCGTACCATTGCCGATTAAGGTAGGTGCAGACCCCGGTGGAATTTGTGATGAACATCATGACCGGCGCACCGTCGGCCATGTGTCGAAAACGGGCTTCCCGTTCACGAATGGCGTCTTCACTCTTCAGGCGATCGGTAATGTCCCGAAGTATGATCGTGCACAAACTGTGTCCGCCCACATTCACTTTCGAGATGGATGCCTCGATCGGGATCTCATGGCCGTCAGCTCGTAAGGCCTTCACCGACCCCGGACGTCCCATTTGGCGAGCTTTAACCGTACTCTGCTGAAAAGCCATCATGTGAGAGTGGTGCCGCTGCCGAACTCGTTCTGGAACAAATTGGCTGATGGGTCTTCCAATGGCCTCTTCGGCCCGACATTGAAAGAGTTGTTCTGCTGCCTTGTTGAATAAGAGGATACGTTGATCTTGATCGGCCGTGATGATCGCATCCATGGCGGACTGCACGATACTATTCAACCGCTGTTGACTGTCCCGAAGCGCATCCTGCGCGTTGCGACGCTCGGAAATATCGACGATGACACCATGAAAGCGGCAGGAGGAGCTATCGAGTTGATTTGACGGAACTCCCCTTACATTGATCCATTGTGCATGCGTTGTCGTCACGGGCCGACATTCGACCCCGAACGATTGGCCATCCCGTTTGGCCTTCTCGATGGCCCGCATCAACTCCCGGCGATCTTTCTGCCTGATCGCCTGTATGAACGAGCCCAGGGTCAGCTGCGAACCGGACGACAGGCCGAGTAGTTCACCAGAGACGTGGTCAATCTCAATGGCGTTCTTCGACTCCATCCATCGCCAATATCCGATTCGAGCCGCCGCCGCAGCCAGCCGCAGCCTGGTCTCCTGCTCTATCCAAGCCCGGACCAGGCTGTAGCGTTCCTGATCGATTCGATTGGCCAAACCAGCCAGGTACCAAAGGCAAACCAGAAGAATCAGCAGCACAACCGCGATCACGACTATGATACCAAAATCGAAGGGATACCAGCTCTGTCGTTGCGCTAGGATGCACAACCATCCGGCAACCAGCGGCAGACCGATGACAACCGGCACGAGGCGCCGCAAGAGCGCACCGCCAATGTCTGGGGCCATGAACGGCCGCATGAATCCCTCGGTCGGATGGATACAAAGGAGTGCGAGACCCAAGAAAATGCACATGATGCTGGTTGAGCCGTCGATGGGGACATGGTGTGTGGACTCAAGAAGACTCGAGAGGTCATAGAGATGGCCGATACCGGGGACGGCTCCCATGAGAAGGAGGGCTCCAGCAAAATATTGTGAAGGTCGGTATCCAGAAGCCGTGCGGACGGACAGAGTCAGAATTGCAAGTCCCTGACAGATCAGAATCGCACAGGCAATCGGGACAGAAGAGTTCAAACTCTGATCCGGAAGCGGCGCTCCGAGAGCACCCTCTGAGGCGCCAAACCTATGATAGGTCACCCAGTACCCCAGGCTACAGATGATAATGAGCGCACCGCCGAGTTGAGCCGTCGTTTGACGTGAATGAGAAGGATTTCCATAAGTGTAGAGGAACAAACTCGCGCCGCCTAGGAGGAACCCTGAGGCAGTCATCGCGCTCATGGCGAGTGCTGGGGGTACGAGATCCGCGAACGTTACAGGGGAAATGCCCTGCCAGATCAATCCCATTAGGGACCACGCCATTACGATCATGGCTGCACTCGTTGCGAACATTCGCAACGCAATCAACGATGGCAATGCTGTAGCCAGGGTGCAGTCATTTACGTCCACGCCACCAGGCGTCGAGACATGATCGGTAAAATATGTCACGCTTCACAGTATAGGAGGTCGGTGCCAGAGGTTTAACTGGTAATAGCCCTGGGTTATAGGGAGGGACGGAGGTCTGTCCAAGCCACAGCAGACTGAGCCCGCATTCCGCAGTAGGCAGTTGAGTTCATGAATCTGTTCAAGAACGCCCCTGAAATTCAATTCCAAACTGTGCAGCAGTTGGACTTGGTGAAAATCGAGATGCTGATTGTGCCGGATCTCATGATCAAGATCGCGGGTTTCCAATCTATCGGCTATTACAACTACGGCATCAGGGCGGAGCACTCATCAAGAACAGGGTTTCTCTAGGTGTAGATCTAGAGGGAGTGCTAGCGTCTTCTCTCTTATTCTCCGCAGTACAGTATCGCCTGAAAAATCGAGGCCTCTTCTGCTGGACGTGAACATGATGAAGTAGGTGATGTAAGAAGCTTAACCAAATTCAGCTGATCAAGAGGTGGGGGGGTAAGCCATGCGCGTGAAACACAGGGTCCGTAAGACCGCGACAACAGGAACGTCCCCGCATCATGATGAACTCCAGGCAGCTCGGTTCCTCATGGTGCTGCGCAGATCACGAAATTGTAGACGCTGCGGAGGATTGCTTGTCGCGGAGCGTATTGATGGTGCGATCGATATGCTCTTCGAAGAGCAGGTCTCGGCCCTACGCTGTATCCAATGCGGAGATATTCTCGATCGTGTGATTCTTCTCAACCGTGTGGATCCCACCGTTGTCGGGGATACTGAGTCAGAGGGCGTGCCCTGGACGGATGATCCCGTAGCAGCGTCTCCAGGCCTTCATGCAGTTGAAAGCGCCTAAGAGAGACGGTGCGTCTGAAGAGCGGTCACCCCGGCACAGGGGCTGGGGTATATCCGACCACCATTTTTCATCGGCGTCGACGGGTTATCCAGTACACGACCCGGGCAATGACCTCCGGTTGATACATAAATGGGTAACACCAGGCAGAGGTGCAATGGCATTTTGGTCCGCATCCAGCTGAAGTGGGGGGATTCATCACGATATATCCGAGGTATGGCATCTCTGTAGCTCGATGATAGCTTTCAGGCGATCGCTGTGGATGAGCGAAACAAGGATTGAATTATTCTTGGTTATGCAGTGGGAACATCATCATGATGTGGCTGTCTCCGCGGGAAAGCTTTCTCAGTTCCTATCACTTCCATTAGATCTGTAGAGGGGACCGCAGGTTGAGATGTCCTATTCCTGTGGCGATTCTTCTTGCTCACATGCTCTCCGCTCCGGTATCGATGCAGGGGGTAGGGTATCGCCTTCTGAAGAGGATGAAAGCGCATAGATTCTCCCATGCTGTCTTAATATGATAGTCCCATCCTTGATAAGTTCGTTGACTGCCCCAAAAACCTGGTTCCAGGTGTAGGGGGTACAAGCGAGAATCAGATCATCCATCCTCAAACCGGGATGGGTCTGAGCTGCGCAGGTAACCAATCGTTTAACCTCTTCTCTTATCAGGCTCATCGTTCGCTCCTAACCATAGGCGCTTTTGCAAGACAGTTCAACGTAATGTTAGACATTTGATGCGGCGTGTTGTACTGGCAAAAGCCCTATCCGTGCATGATCTTGCCCATGTAACGCTCGACGAGACCGAGGGCTTCCGATGGAATCACCTGCTTCGCGTATTCCACAGTAGGGATGATGTGAGGGTAATGATCAGGAATAATCCGATGGGCGTGGAAAATAGCAGCAGCTCTTGGGGATACAAGCCTATCCGCACTTAGCCAGAACACGAACGACATGATCCCTCTCTCTTTCGACCCAATACCCATGGCGCGTCCAACCGACTATCGAGGCTGTTCCAAGTAGGTCGACTTCTTATGTTGATCGAGCCAGGGTGTAGCTTCGAGGAACCCTTGCTTATGTCTCTACCACATGAGATTCCTGAGGACGATCTCCGTCTTCTCTCCTGGCTTTTCTCTTCACCGTACTTTCTGCTGTCCGGCGATCATCGGCGGGATGAACGTTTCGTCCCGCCCTCTGTACCGCCTCTTTCAGCCATGCACGGAGTGCGGCTTTTCCCACCTCCACTAAATCTTGTTTCGCTTGTCCTAGCCCTTCGGCAATCACCGGGCCAAGATAGGTAAAAATCGAGGAAGTTGTGGGAGAGTGGGAGGATGCAGTTCTGGAGGACCCGTCATTCGATGCGTGAGGATAGAAAGAATAGACGCCTTCCTTCGTTGTGGATGCCGATCCCGAAGGCGACATGACACTCGTTCCTTGAGCGTTGGGCGAGTCATATGGGATCACACCTCGTCCTTCTTCTCTGAATACGCGTCCAAGGGCCACGCCGATCATGATCGCCCCGCTTACCATCACCCATGGATGATGGGAGACTAAGCGAGATGGATCCGTGACCTCCTTGAACGAGTCTATCGTGTCGTCGATCACCGACTGTGTGCGGATCGCGAAATTCTCCGCCATCATCTTGGCTTCATCCACGCTCGATGTGAAGCACTGCTCGAGTTTCTCCAGCTTGTTTGCAATCTCGGCGCGTGTCTCCACGATGCCCTTCATGTCCTCGGCGATGCGATCCATTCCTTTAGCCATCGAACATCCTCCTTCACGATGTGCAACGTGCGGATGGGAAGAATTTGAAACCGTTGCATGTGTCGCCTGAGATAGAGCCCTACACATCCGGCCACGATCATGAGAACCAAAGCAGTGACTCCACAGCTCATCCACATCGAAAATCCCGCCATCTCATGCAGCGCTGCCACTGCCGTCAAGAGCAGAAATACCAAACAAAGCGTGGCGAGAATGCTAAGGCTGGTCGCGAGGGCAACCATCGTCACCACGCGATCAGCCTCCATGTTTAGTTCATGGATCGCTAGATCGACCTGCTGCCAGACAAGCTTCTTGAGGTCATTGACGATCCCGTGAAGCAACCGAAATACCCTGGACGGACCGTGAGAGTCGGGCTGTCGTGGCTCGCCGTCATGGCCTTGTATGTTCTGTGTGGAATCCATGATCGTAATTAATCCTATCGAGTCCGTCCACGGGCCAGCAGAAAACCAATGCCAGCACCAATGAGAATCGCATGAATGGGGTAACGTTTAATGAGGATCGTCACGTCCTCGACGACTTCCTGAACGCTGGATGACTCCAGATACTGAGCCGAGGATCGAACCTTTTCTGAAACGGCATTGACGACTTCCCCGACTTCTTTGCCTGTCTCCCGCAATTTCCCTTGGATCGTCTCTGACGCCTCTGCGATTGTGTTTACGACTGTTTCCGTAGTCTCCCGCGCTGTATCGCCGGCTTTGTTTATGAGTGCCTCACCCTTGCGGGTCAGTTGTTCTCCGGTCTTTTCGAGAGATTCCGTTCGCTGCATTGTGCACCTCCGTTAAAGTTGACTGAAATTGACCATTGCGCATACCGCTTCAGACCGCGCATGAAAGGAACGACGATCATCGTCTAGCCACACTAGCGGTTTTCTGAATTTCGACTACCCGAAAAATCCCTAGTTCTCCCGTCATGAGTCACCCCTGTGCCGGGGGCCGCACATCCTGTGAGTGGACGACGGGCCACTTGTTTTAGGCGATCCCTGATCGTGTTCTATGGAGTGAGTGGTGGCAGGGGGACGTCGGGTTGAGAACTAGGGGTTCCGCCAGGACCTGTAAAGCATGAATTTGGAATAGGCTTGTGCTATGGGCGCTGCCGGCATTTCAATCTAATCACCTAACTCATTACTGGGAGGACATCATGTTGAGAGGCTTACAGTTTGGCGCATTTTTATTGGGCGTGGCAGTCGTGTTGGGGCTGTCAACCGCAAGTGGAGCTGGGGAAATTAAGGCACAAATGGAAAAGTCGAAAGGTGATATGAAGGGAGCCGTGGAGGAGACGAAGGGGGAAATGAAGGCGCTGAAGGAAGAAGCCAAGGGCAATGACGTGAAGGCGGAGATGGAGAGAGCCAAAGGCAATGTGAAAGGTGCGGTCGAACGTGGCAAAGGCAAAGCAAAAGAGTTGTCGGAAAAGATGAAGGACTGATTTCTGTCCTGACGTCGCTCGTCGCGACATCTCATCATGAGAGGAAAACCGATGGATAAATTTCCCACGCATAGCCTTCGCCTAGCAAACATGATGTTTTGTCTTCTCGTCGTCCTCTCCGCGTGTGATGCCACCGTCGAAATTGTGAAAGCTCCGTTCGACGCCACCACAGCGGTCTCCAACGGGACGACGAAGGCCTCCTCCGAGTTCACAGAGCCGACTAAAGAGTTTAGTTCCAGCACCACGCCTGGATCGCGGGTGGGAAGTGATGATTTAATACGAGCGAAACAGCGGGTGCATACGTTCGCGGCCTCTAACTTCGGCAACTTGCAGCATGAAATTGCTCAAGGTCGTGGTGAATATCTCACGTCATTGGCGACTCTGGCAGAGATACCTCCAAGGAGTCAGCCGGAATTGTTTCATCATCTGCAGGCACGCTATACCACTCTGTACACTGCCGATCAGTCGCCGGCGGACGTCACGTACCGGCTTGTAAACGATGTGTGGGTAATACCTCTTGGTATGCACGGTGAGTAGCATTTTAGACTATCGAACGTGAGAGCCCTGTTGAGGAAGATCGGTGCGAGAAAATCTGATGGGCATTGTGGTCTCACCAGGCGGTGAGACCCTCGCTCCTCGCGTGCATCTGTATACGGAAGGATCTGCTTATGTACACGCCGCTTCCCGCACACAAATATGAAGCTAAAGCCTATGATTTGCATGGATTACACGGCATGTCTGATCAAACCATGGTCCTACATGTCAAGCTCTACGAAGGCTATGTTGCAGAAACGAATCGATTAACGAGTCGTATTCGGGACATTTTGGTGGATGGCAAAGTTGATCAGGATGAGGCCCCAGCCTATTCAGAATTCAAGCGCCGTCTGGGTTTTGAATACAATGGCATGGTGCTCCATGAGAATTATTTCGACAGTTTGACGAGTGGTGGCTCAAAAGAACCTACCTCCAACTCTGCGTTTAGACATGCGGCTGAAGAAAGTTTTGGTACGTACGAAGCGTGGAAGGTAGACTTTATGAGTGTCGGAAAAATACGTGGTGTCGGGTGGGCCATCTGTTATCTCAACCCCTATACTGGAAAGTTGAGCAATCATTGGATCACTCTCCACGAGGTCGGGCACGTCGCCGGTTTTATACCGGTGTTGGTCGTGGATGTCTGGGAACACGCGTTCATCCTTGACTATTTGCCGGCTGAGCGCGACGACTATATCGATGCGTTTTTCGAGAATGTCAATTGGAGTGAGGTGGAACACCGTTTGACTCGAAGTGTGGCACCGACATCCACACCCCCCTGGGTGTGAATTCACCGATTCTATATCGCACGGATAGGTCATCAGGCTTATGCCGAGTCGGTTCATCAAGCAACCACGTCTCCCTGCAAGGGACGAACAAGGAGGACCTCCATGCCGAATACCAATGCGTCGTTTGCCCCATTCACGCGCAGCGATGCGCTCAAGGGACAATTGGAACGACTATCCTTATTGGATCAGGCGGATTTAGGTCAACCAGAGTTGGAGGCATTTGATGCTCAAACACAATCAGTTCTTGCTCGTCTGTATGGTGAGACACATCAGTATCTCGAACTCTATCAATATGCGATTCTCGGTGAGACTGAAGCCTTGGTGAATTTGCCGGAATCTGCTCAGGAGCCTCAGGCCAGAAATCGCATGAAGACCAGTCTGCAACAGAGGCGGCAGGCCTTGCTTGCCATGGTCGCAGAGATGGAGGCATTGGAAGCCCAGGAGGCGAATGTTCTGACTGGCGAGGATCGAGAGGATCATCCGAGTGGATAGAGCAGCCTGGAAAGAGATTTAAGCAACAGGCATCCGCAAGCGCTTCTCAGCGAAGAAGTGCGCAATGCGTATGTAATCAGCCGGTGGGTTCAATGAGGAAGCATTATACTCTCGGTCATAGTGAGCGAGTCCACCTGCTTCATCCAACGCCGGCGAGGTGTCCCTAGGCTTCGTTGCAGGCCTTTGAATCCAGCTATCCGTATCACTGGCCCCAGAATTATCAACAGGCTCTTGCCTCCTATTCTTTCGCACTGCTTCAAATCATACAGCAATCAGGCTCTGTATCGCACATCTATGACTCGGATTGACCAATCGTCCATCCATAACCAGGCTCTCGGCTAGGCAGTCCGCAGGACCAGACAAGGGTTTTGTCTAGGCTTCCAGAAGGGCGATTCGGTTATGCTGAATCTCGTCATACGCAACAGTTCCGATCACGCAAGGAGGCATCCAATGATAGGTCGATTTTGCGACACCTCGACGCGTCATACCCGTAATGACATTTCTTCTGATGAGGGGGGGCAAGAACTGAGGAATTACGCCTGCCCAATATGTGGCTCGCACAAATACCATTTAGTTTTTCGTGTTGAGGCCCTGACCCACCGTACCACCATGGTAGTCGAATGCGGCCGGTGTCGCTTTCGTAAGGAGTTGGCAAGTTCTGAGAAGGCCGTTGCTTAGCCACATGCCTTCGGACACCCCGATTGCAGCAGGTCGATATCCGCGATACCTAGTACGAACCGCGTATCCATGCCCCACTGTTCAACTAAGGAGGATCTCATGAAACATCGTCCTCTCATCCCCGTCACTTGGGTGCTCTGCCTGATGGCAACCACACTTGGCTTTGGCGGACTTTCTCAAGCCCAGAATGCTCCATCGCCATCAGACAATATGAAGCCTTTTTCCGTGACTGATCAGACGGGATTCAAGGATGGCCGAGTCAGAGGGGAGGTCGTGCGACTTGACGGAAACACCGTTGTCATCAAAACGAAGGAAGGTAAAGAAGTACGATTACATCAGGACGACACCACGAAGGTCGTTGGGGCCATCAAACAGGGCGAACTGGTTGAGGCGGATGCAGATGAGAAGCAGCACATTCTAGCTATGAAGCAGTTCACTCAGAATGATGCGAACAAGACAAATGCCGGGAAGAAGTGATGAGTCTTCGCCCGTCACTGTGGGAGCTGTACGCTGTTCATGTCCTACTCATTTCTCGGGGAAGTGAATATCTGACTGTTGTCGAGCGGTTGCATAGTCCGGATGGCCATGGAGGTGCCGATGATCGGCATATCGGTCACCGCTTCATACGCATGGCGCGCCGCCGGCACTCCGTGGCTCCACATCTATTCGGCTGAAGAGCAACATCCTAGGCGTCTGATCGTGAGAATAGTCAGAGAGGTATTTTGAAGCGCCGTGTGCGTGATATCCACCGTTCTTCAATCCAGTTGTGACGACATCGATGAGTAGAGATAGGCTCAGCGGCTGGAATGTAGGAATCGCGGTATCGTTCGTGATGTGACCGGCCGTCCGCGTCTTCTTTGCCGATCCGTACAGCCTGCGGCAACGCGGGGCCAATTAAAACTCCAATAGCCTGCTACGTCGGTATTTTCCCAGAAGTACGGACCTGTCCGGCTGCACCCAGCGTAAATTGAATGCCACCACGTATCAGATCAATACGTGTTCGAAGACATGTATCGGTCTTTCCACGCCGCTGAGAATCTATGCGCAGCGGCGCCTTTGTTCGCCCGTTACACGTGGATCTTGAAACTGTCTGCCATCTGCCATTTCAGCAATAGAGCACGATAGAGGCGGAGTGGAACCGTGTATCCGGGAGATAGCCTGAAGCCTGACTGGTGACAGACCGAAATGGGTGGATGGTCGGGACGCCTCTTGACATTCTCGCAGGTACAGATGACACTACCAACCGTAGGTTGGAATAGATCGTAAATAGAGGCAAAGGACTCAGAGCTGTCTGGCCATGGAGGCTTCGGATGAAACCGAGAATATTGATTGCTGATGACCATCTTTTGGTTGCAGAGGGTATTCAGAAACTTCTTGAGTCTGAGGTAGAGGTTCTTGGGATGTTTTCTGACGGCAGAGCTCTGACCAAGGCGGTGGAGGAAACCCACCCTGACTTAATCATCGTCGACATCTCGCTGCCTTTGCTGAACGGCTTAGATGCGGCCAGGCAAGTCAAACAGTTTGATCCAAAAGTTAAAATTTTGATGCTCACGATGCATGCAGACCAAGTGTTTGTGGTAGAAGCCTTTCGGCTTGGTGTCAGCGGATATGTGCTCAAGCAGTCGTTAGCAGGCGAACTCCAGCACGCAGTGAGGGAACTCCTGAAAGGTAATACCTACATTTCTCCAAGCGTTGCGCAAGGGCTTGTGGAGTATATGAATCGGCCGGCCCAAGTGAGGCAAGGTGAAACAGGGGAAAGCGGCTTTGATCATTCATTGAGTTCACGGCAGCGTGAAGTGCTGCAATTGGTGGCCGAGGGGCGATCGACAAAAGAAATAGCTTCCATTCTGAATGTTTCGACGAAAACAGTTGAGTTTCATCGTACGCGGATCATGAAAGAACTCGGGCTCAAGACCAGACCCGAGCTCACAAAATATGCTATCGCTAATGGGATTATCACGCTCCACACGGTTACACCATCCGGTGTCTAATCCTGTTTAGGTACCACCGACATTCATCAGACCTCTTGGATTGCGCTGAAGCCTCGTCGCCAACGGGGGCAGCTCACTAACGCTGAGGACACCAAGCGACTCTGGCAGGTTGTGTGTCGGATGAGATCAACCGGTTCGTCTGTTTCCGTCCCTCCGCAGATTCCGGTCTAAGAGATTCTTCATAGCGCACAATCAGAGGCCGACATGCCTCATCTTCTTATGGTCGTTCTTGAGATGTTCGTCGGGTGGTGCCCAACGAGGTCAACCCCTGGGTCAAGGCAAATTTTGTGAGGTCACTGGGTGAACGGAGCCCAATTTTTTTGAAGATGCTGGTTTTATGAAATAGGACGGTCTTCTGAGAAATCTGTAACGTTTGTGCGATCATCTTTGTGGAGTCTCCGCGCGAAAGAAGCTGAAGCACTTGTTTTTGTCGTTCGGTCAACTGATTGGTGAATCCTCCGGGTTTCGTCCAGGGAAATTCTACGGACTCCCGGACCTCCCCCATAATTCCAGGAGAAAGGTACCGCTCGTTACGGAGAACTGCTTGCACCGCCTTAATCAAGTCTGACGAGAGTGCTTGTTTAAGCACGTACCCTTTTGCGCCGACCCGAAAGGCTTCGCTTACATGTGTCGGTTCTTCCAGCATTGTCACAAACACGATTCGTGAGTTGGGCACCTGTTCCTTAAGACGGCGAGCCGTGCTGAAGCCGTTCTGGGGAGGGATGACTGCGTCGAGCAGTATGATTTCTGGGCGCAAGGATCGCGCTTGGCTGATCAGCTCGTCCCCATCACCTACCGTGCCGAGGACCGCAAAGTCAGACTCCAGTAGTTGCCTGAGCCCTTCCGCGACAAGCGGATGGTCGTCAGCGATAAGCACGGTGGGTTTGAGGAGCGACATAGAATGCGAAGTGCCAAGTCACGGTTTCTGTTGGAGTGAGATGTGCAATCACGCCTATTCACATGGATTCGTCGACTTCATCGTACCACAGAGGATCTACTATACGCACAGTCAGGATGAGTCGACCCTGGACATTTCCCTAGACGAGTCGATGAGAAATCTTATTCCTTATGGATCAAGCGGCTGCGGCGGCGAATTAAGTTTCTGAGCCTGACCAGGATTGAACGAATAGCGCGTAATCACCAGCGTTTAGCATGGGTCGCACAGGCTTGTGGTGTCCTTGATCGTTGATTGTGACATTTCGAGCGACGGATGAGTGCCTCAAAACCTCGATGGTTCTATTGCATGATTGGTTTGTGGTCTGCATCCCTCCAGCACCGATGGACTCGTGCTACGACTGGTGTGGTCGTCGTGTAATTCCAGGCATGCTAGATCGCCTTGAGTCATGACGACAACGGCACACTGCGGGTTCAACTGATTGGAGGCCACGGGGAGCCGGATGTGCAGTATCAATTCTCACGTTGAGACGAGATGCGTGAACTGTGTATGGTACCAGCATTCATAGGAGATGCTGCGATGCCATTGACCACTTATAATCACATCACCATACCCTCGTTTATGTACGGCACGGCCTGGAAGAAAGAGGCCACGACCGGGCTGGTGCTCCAGGCGGTGGAAGCGGGGTTCACGGCGATCGATACGGCGAATCAACTCATCCATTACGACGAAGCGCGGGTCGGGGAGGCGCTTGTACGGCTTGCGAAGCAGGGTATCGTCCGCGACAAATTGTTTTTGCAAACAAAGTTCACCCCGGTCAACGGCCAGGATCATCGCTTGCCGTACGATGCGCGGGCAAGTATCACCACCCAGGTGCTGCAGTCGTTTGCCAGTTCCCTTAATCATCTCCATACGGACTATCTTGATTCGTATGTCCTGCATGGCCCCTATTCCCGACGAGGCTTAGGAGCTGAGGATTGGGAGGTCTGGGCGGCGATCGAGTCCCTCTACGACACCGGTAAGACGAAGACGATTGGGATCAGCAATGTCTCAGCGGAGCAGTTAACCTTGCTCTGTACGCAAGCCAAGCACAAGCCGATGGTGGTGCAGAATCGCTGTTACGCGGCGTTCGGGTGGGATCAAGAAGTGCGCGAAATATGCCAGGAGAACCAGATCATTTATCAGGGGTTTTCTCTTCTGACTGCTAACCGCGAGGTCTTCGCTGAGCCGGCTATCCGAACAATGGCAGCCAAGTATCAGACCGGCCTCGCCCAGATCGTGTTTCGCTTTTCACAGCAGGTCGGCATGCTGCCTTTGACCGGCACCACCAACCAGCAACACATGCGAGAAGATCTTGCGTCTGATGGGTTCACGCTCTTGCCTGATGAATTAGCGATGATCGAAGCTATCGGACGATAGCGTGTGTATGAAGGTGTTCGTTAAACGGATTTATGAACCGGTGGCCAAGTCGGATGGCTTCCGTGTGTTGGTCGATCGCCTATGGCCGCGTGGGCTTTCAAAATCTGAAGTGAAGCTTGATCTATGGCTTCCAGACATTGGTCCATCGACCGCTCTCCGCCGATGGTTCAACCACGATCCTGCTCGATGGAAGGAATTCAACCGTCGCTACTTCGCTGAATTGAAAGATAAAACAGCCTTCCTGACAGCGATCACCGAACAGGCCAAGACCCGTTCCGTGACGCTTCTCTATTCCGCCAAGGACAAAGAGCACAACCAGGCCGTCGCGCTACGGAGTTACCTACTACGGTTACAAGACAAGAAGGGGGATATCTGACCAAACACGTTGTGCAGTTGGAACGGACCGGCTGTGGCATCGCTGCCGTGGCCGCGATTGCTGGTGTATCCTATCGTCGAGCTCAACGGACCGCGAATGGCCTCGGCATCTTTGCCAGCGATCGTCGGTTGTGGTCGGAAACCGGCCATATCCGCCGCCTCTTGAGAGAGTATTGCCTACGGCCGGCATCGATCGAGCGGCCCTTTCGTTCGTGGAATAGCCTTCCGAATTTGGCGTTGCTCGCCGTCAATTGGCATCGTGGACAGGGTCGGCCATACCGGCATTGGGTAGTGTTGTCCGAGATCATGAGGGGGAACGGGTGTTGGACTCGAAGCGGTCGCTGAGGCGGCATGTGAGAATTGACTTCGGAAGAATGAAGCCGAAGTGGTACATGGCGGTAGCGAAGAATCGCTGAACGGCACGCTTCCTCTGGTCAGCACTATCAGGTTTGATGTTCTTCTAACATATGGATGTGGGTATCCTTAGTTCCGCTCGCCGCCCTATCCGACCGTATTCCCGCCGGAGAATATGGTGGCTGCTGAGCGAATCGTCATTCCTGCGCCATGGACGACGCGAGACTCGACCTCGATGGCACTCGATCAAAAGAGAAAAGTCTTTGCCCCTAAAGCTCATTGCGCTGGAACGTCACGCGCTACGAAGGGGGAGGAGATGGGCGGCTGTTCCTACAGTTGGACCACTGTCTGGAATGATGAAGGATGACACATGGTTTATCGGTGGAGAAGGGGGCTTGCCCTAGAAGGCGACGCCGGGTAATGTATTTTGATGGACGACACGGTTTGGGCGATTCTCGTCGGGATCTGTGGGGTGGTGCTGTGGATGGTGATTCACCATCGGTATCGCCGCTGGAAGGCCGGCAAGTTAGCTGACAAGATGTTGGACGACGTGATCAAAGGCAAGGACGCTTTTCGGCGGTAAAGCGAGAGCTTCCAGCCTTTATCGCCAAGCAAGTGAACGATCAGGGCTTGTCGCTTTCTGGGGCGGTTTCAAGTTCCAAGTGCAACGGGGATGCACGAAGCTCAAGCAGATGCTCGACAACTGTTGCATGATCGAACTGGATCGCCATCGTGGGGGCGTCGATTATGAAGTGCGCAACAGGGGGTGTGATTCCTGCAGTCTATCGTCTCCAAAGGCCGACAGGTGAAGGTTGTCATTATCGGTGGTGGTCCGGCCGGACTCATGGCTGCCGAAGCGGCAGTGACAGTCGGTGCTGAGGTCGAGCTGTATGATGCCATGCCGTCGGTTGGGCGGAAGTTCCTCCTGGCAGGAAAAGGTGGCTTGAATCTCACACATTCGGAGTCAATAGAATCCTTCCTTTCGCGCTATGGCACCCGGCGGGCGTTCATCGAGCCGGCGATCAGATCATTTCCCCCAGCGGCTCTCCGGACCTGGGCTCGTGAACTTGGTGTGGAGACGTTCGTCGGGACGTCTGGACGCATCTTTCCCACTGACATGAAAGCAGCGCCGCTCTTACGGGCATGGTTGCGTCGGTTGAAGCAGCATGGTGTCCAGTTTCATGTTCGACATCGATGGTGCGGCTGGGATGAGCAGGGGAGACTTCGTTTTCTTGCCTCAAGGGGGATGTCACTCGTACAGGCGGATGCGGTGGTATTGGCCTTAGGTGGGGGCAGTTGGCCTCAACTGGGATCCGATGGTGCATGGGTGAACATGCTATCCGACCGACATGTGCCAGTTGTCCCCTTGCAGCCAGCCAATTGCGGTTTTGATGTCCAGTGGAGCGAGCATGTACGTACAAGGTTTGCTGGACATCCCGTCAAGACTGTAGCGATCACGATGAAGGCTGCGGACGGTTCGACGATCCGTCGCATGGGAGAGTTCGTCATCACAACACACGGTGTGGAAGGCGGAATCATCTACATGGTCTCTGCCACGATTCGCAATATGATCGCTGCCGAAGGAAGGGCGACTATCTGGCTTGATCTCGTTCCAGATCGACCGCTGACGCGACTTGCACAGGATCTTTCACGTCCACGCGGAAAACGTACACTTGCGACGCATCTCGCACGATGTGCCGGAATCACCGGAGTGAAAGCAAGTCTTTTGCGCGAGATTGTGTCGAACGAAGTATTAGCCGATCCTGTTCGCTTGGCGGCTGCTATCAAGTCCCTCCCGCTGATGCTGGTCGTTCCCAGGCCGCTGAAGGAAGCCATCAGTACGGCTGGTGGTGTCTCGTTCGAAGCACTTGATGGCGACTTGATGGTGCGTTCCCTCCCCGGTGTGTTCTGTGCGGGAGAAATGTTGGATTGGGAAGCACCGACAGGCGGCTATCTGCTCACAGCGTGTCTCGCAACCGGTCGTCTCGCAGGAGTGAAGGCTGCGCAATGGAGCCAGGTACGTGCGTCGCCATAAACATAAATATGGTATCAGCAACAAGGATGGGGGAGGTTCAGCTCAACAGCCAATTCCAGAAAGTGGTGAGCCAGCTAAGGATCATGTCGACCCACGAGTTGTCCGTTCCTGGAGGGTCGGCACTCATCGACGGTGATGGGACTGATGGTGTGGCTGGTGATAGACTCGGTATAGCAGGCGCAGATTCTGGTAGCTGAGCCACGATGGGTTCTTGCGCTGGTGATTCTGACACGATTGCCGGTTCAGCAGCAATGGCCTGAGCGATGGCCAGCTCCTCTTCATCCGATGCAACAGGTAGAGGGGCTTGGGCCTCCTCCACTTCCTGTTTATAGTGCGCGGCCGTACTCTGCAATGATGCGCGCTCGTGCCGAAGGTCTGCGATCTTACGTGCAAGATTCCAACTCTGGTTCATCAACGCCGCAACCTGTCCTTTGAGTGAGGTCAGCATGGCCTCTGCCCGCTGTCTCATGACCGGCAACTGCTCTTCCTCACGCTGGATGGACGCGCGTAGTTCAGCCGTGGTCGCATCCTCATGCCGATTGGCGGCCTGTAGCCCAGCAATTTGCTGGTCAAGTTCCTTCACTTCGTCTCGAACCGATTCAAGTGCTCGCGCATGTTCCCGTGCCTCGGCCTTCAGTCGTTCGTAAGCACTTCGACTGACGCAGCCAACTTCCGTGCATAGTACCCCCACGATCACACACACAGTGATCCGTTGCAGGACTCCTGAGATTGTGGTGGTAGGGTTTGTCATAGGCCTCGCCTCATGGGTTAGGTTGACCAGAAGCACTCGTGCCTAGATGCGCTGTTGGTTCGATGGAGAGCCGGGCGAATGTCTCAAAAACCGGTAAATGCTGCAAGATGACAAAGGTGTACACAGATTGGGGGTGTGTGTCAAGCCCTTCGGTGATCGGTAGCGTGCTTGCTTGGACAACGTGGGTCAGTTGTGCGTACCATGGTGACCATCATGGCATCTGAGCCGCTCGTCTCTATTCAGCTTCCACCGGACTGCGAAGCCGCCTTACTTGAACGGTTTCTCAAAGCAGAAGCTATGGCCCTGTGGACGGTGCGATCGGCACGATTGCAGGATGTGCCTCCGAACGTCTATACGTTTCTTAGAAAACATGAGGAAGATGAGCAGAAGCATCTGGCCCAGTTTGAGACGTTGATCGGTCGGCAGCCGCGTGAACGCGATCGTCTTCCCTCTGTCCCACGACAATGGTCGGCATTAGCGGTGCAGATCTATGGATATGAATCATTGGGGTTGGAATTCGCTCGCCTCTTGTTGACGTTGCGGCCGGATCTTGCCTCGATTCTTGACGACGAAATCATTCATGTGGGCTTCTTCGAGCGAGAGGTTCGACGCATTCTCTGTGGAGCTCCCGATGCTGCTGAGCAGGCACGCGCGTCGGCACGCGCGTGGTGGAGGAGATTACCGAAAACGGTCGGACGTTATTTGGAAGCGCCCGTACTCGACCCGTTTCGAGAACGTCTGACGGCGCAAATTCTTGAGACAGTCGAGCGAAGATTCGTGACGACGGGATTGCTGGAACAGAGGATAGCGCTGCAGGGGTGATTAGGCCGGTTCGACGATGAGGCCGGTTACGGCTCCCATCTTCCGGTATTTCTGGTCTCGTTGTGCAACGAGTTGGTCGACTGGCAGATCAAGTAACTCAAACAGTTGGTTGGTGAGTGTCTTTCCGACAAGATCGCAGATCGCACCCGGTTCGCGGTGGGCTCCTCCCAGTGGTTCGGGCACGATGGTGTCAATCACGCCCAGCTCCAACAGGTCTTGGGCTGTCATTTTCAATGCTGATGCAGCCGTCGGAACTTTTTCTGGACTGTCCCACAGAATCGCGGCACATCCCTCCGGTGAAATCACCGAATAGACTGAATGCTCCAGCATCAAGACACGGTCGGCGACACCAAGCGCCAACGCTCCTCCGCTTCCACCTTCACCGATGACGACCGAGATAATCGGGACGGTCAACCGAGACATGACGAACAAGTTCCGTGCGATGGCTTCAGCTTGGCCCCGTTCTTCGGCGCCGATTCCAGGATAGGCTCCCGGTGTGTCGATAAAGGTCATGATGGGACGGTTGAACTTTTCCGCCAGCTTCATGAGACGGAGGGCTTTCCGGTACCCTTCCGGGTTCGGCATGCCAAAGTTGCGTTGCATGCGTTCTTTGAGCGTCTTGCCCTTCTGATGCCCGATCATCATCACCGGGCGGTCATTGAATCGGGCAAACCCACCGACGATGGCCCGGTCATCTCCATAGACGCGGTCGCCATGAAGCTCAAGGAAATCTCGCGTCAGCGCATGAATATAGTCGAGTGTGCTGGGTCGTTGAGGATGACGAGCGAGCTGTGTTCTCTGCCAGGGCGTTAGGTTCTTGTATAATTCGTGTTCGACCTGCGCCAGTTTGGCCCGAAGTTTTCGAATGTCGTTTTGGGAGCTGGGCTTCCCGCTGGTTGCGGCAGCCGAGAGCTTCTCGATTTTTTCTTCGATTTCCCGGAGCGGCTTTTCAAACTCAAGATAGTCGCGCATGGATGTCGGTCGATTCCTTCCGGCGGTTGCGGACCAGTTTTAACTGATCTTCAATATTACTGGTTCCTACGATAACAAAGAAAGGGCCCCTTTGCCTAGTACTTCCTCGACATCCGACACGAAATGGTCACTGGGGCAGACCGTCAGGTTGGGGAGGGGATTGGTTTCGGCTTCCAGACTTGCTTCCGTCCTGAATAATATGGAGATGGTCGTGCTGCCCGGATGGCGGCGGAAGACATCGAGCAAGCGAGGTAATTGTTCCCGCACCTCCGGGTGATCCGTGAGACGAATGCGGATACGTTTGATGGATTGTGTTTGAACTTGTGCCAATGGTTCAATTTTACTTCCGCGAAGCTTCGTTCCTTTATCGCCGCGATCGATCGTCCCGGTAATGCGCACGAGCTGTTCGGGTGTCAGCATCTCACCGGCCGTCTTAAACAAGTCCGGGAACACGATGACTTCCGTCGTTCCCTGCAGATCTTCGATCGTGAGATAAGCCATGCGATCACC
>JAHBWQ010000170.1 GCA_019636915.1 Nitrospira sp.
CAGGCTTGGCTGTATCAGACCCTGCTCGACGATGGCCTTCAACAAGCCAAGGATGGTTGTAGGGATGTCGCTTGGGGCGGTGCGAAAATGATGGTTGGAGAGGGTCGCAATGTTGCTGATCGTCCCAATCACCGGTTCCAGGGATTCAATCGTGATCAAGGTGGCTCGACGTTTCTTGACCGCCTCTTTGACCTTGAGTCCGGTGATTGGGTTGGTTTCGGTAATGTTTGTTCCGACGAGGAGCAAGACATCGGCCTCCAGAATATCATCGAAGGTTACGGTCCATCGATGAGTGCCCTGGACCAGTCGCATGGCGTGAAGCCCGTTCACGTGGCCATAGCGAGCGCTGCTGTCGATGTGGCTGGTGCCGACGGCGACGCGCATGAACTTTTGGAAGAGGTACAGCTCCTCATTCGTACAACGGCCTGAAATCAATCCGCCGACGCTCGGTCCTCCGTGCGTGGTCTTGATCCCGCTGATGCGGTCGGCGACATATTCCAACGCTTCTTTCCAGGTAGTTTGGACCAATGTGCCATTGCGACGAATGAGCGGGTGAGTCAGGCGTGCCGAATGGCTGGTCGCATGGAACCCAAAAAATCCACGAGCACAGAGGTCGCCGTTGTTACGCCCCGCGCCATGGGCCGAGTTGACCTCGATCAACTCCTCTCCCTTCGTGTGCACGGTCATTTGGCATCCATCCCCGCAGTACCCGCAGATCGTGTCGGCCCGTTTCAGCATCCACGGCCGATATTCATACATAGAAAGACGGCTGGTAATGGCTCCGACCGGGCAGATCTGCACGCAGCCTCCGCAGAACTCGCAGTCCAACGGATGTGGGCCGAAGTGCTTGATTTCTGTCATGGTGCCGCGCCCAACCGGTGCCAGTGCCTTAACGTCCATCACTTCGTCGCAATATCGAACACAGCGGAGACATTGCACGCAGCGATTCATTTGTGTCTCGATCAACGGACTGAAATACTCCTTCTGAAACACGCGTTTCGTTTCGATGAATCGGCTGGTGGCCGTATACTGATGAGAAAAATCTTGAAGGTCGCACTTTCCACCTTGATCGCAGACCGGGCAGTCGAGCGGATGGTTGGCGAGGATAAACTCGAGCACCGATCGATGGGCATCGTTGACCACGGTTGTGGCCGTGCGGACACTCATCCCCTCGTCGACCGGGGTGCTGCAGGCGGTTTGGAGCTTCGGCATCTTTTCGACTTCGACCAGGCACATGCGGCAGTTGGCGTCCGGTTTGAGCTTCGGGTGGTAACAGAAATGCGGAATCATGACGCCGACACGCCGGGCAGCTTCGATGACCAAGGTCCCTTTCGGAACCTTGACGGTCATCCCATCGATCGTTATGCGAACCATCGGGGTTATCGTGTCAGACATAGTTCACCGCTACTAAACTCACGAGCGCACACGGACGATCAGTGCCGTACCACCGGCTCAGGTCTGATCAGATTGGCGGCGTCTGCTTCGTGGATGAGGTCCACATACTCCTGCCGCCAGTGTTTCAGGGTGCTCTGAATCGGCGCGACTTCCGCATCACCGAACGCACAGACCGTTCGGCCTGCGATGTTCTTGCATAGATCCAACAAGGTTTCAAGGTCTTGCATCCGGCCACGTTTCGCCAAAATCCTGCGCAATGTCTGAACCAGCCATGAGCTGCCCTCTCGACAGGGACTGCATTTCCCGCAAGACTCATGGTAGAAGAATTCCATCAGTCGGAGTGCAGCCCAGACCATACTGGTCCCTTCTTCCATGACGGTGACACCGCCGGACCCGAGCATCGATCCTGCCGTTGCGACATGCTCAAAATCAAGTTTCACATCAAGGTGCGCCGGCGTTAAAAAGGGTGCTGAAGCTCCACCGGGAATAAACGCTTTGAGCGGCTTATCCGACCGCATCCCGCCGGCATGTTCGAAGACCAGTTCCCGAACCGTCACGCCCATCGGCACTTCATAGTTGCCTGGCCGCTTGACATGTCCACTCACACAAAACACTCTGGTCCCCGTGCTCTTCGGGGGGGATCCGATTGCCGCAAACCATTCGGCCCCGCGGTTCATGATATGGGGGAGGTTCGCCAAGGTTTCGACGTTGTTCACCACCGTCGGTTTATTGTAGAGCCCATGCGTGGCTGGAAACGGCGGCTTAATGCGGGGGAGTCCGCGCTTGCCTTCGAGGGATTCCAACAAGGCTGTTTCTTCGCCACAGATGTAGGCCCCGGCCCCTCGGTGTACCCACACGTCGACGTGGATACCCGTTCCGAGAATGTTCTTCCCGATGTAACCAGCCGCCCGCGCTTCATTGATCGCATGTTCCAAAATCCTGGAGCCCAGGACCATTTCGCCACGGATATAGATGTAGGCCGATTCCGCTCCAATGGCATAGCAGGCAAGCAGGATACCCTCCAGGACTTGGTGAGGATCGCGTTCCATCAGTTGTCGGTCCTTGAACGTACCCGGCTCGCTCTCGTCGGCATTGCAACACAGGTATCGTGAGCCTTGATAGTCTTTGGGGAGGAAGCCCCATTTCACGCCGGTCGGAAAGCCCGCACCACCGCGTCCACGGAGGCCGGATTTTCGCACAACGGCGGTCACCTCTGCCGGTGCAATTTTCCCGAGTGTGTTGCGAACAGCTTGATAACCGCCGGTCTTCTCATAGTCCTGCAGCGACCCGGTATAGCCGGGCTGCATCATGTTCTTCAATAAGATCAGTTCGTGTTTAGGCATAATGCTCAGCGTGAAGCAAAAGGTGAAAAGTTAAAAGAAGACCTCTTTTGCATACGTCTCACCGTTTACGTCTCACCTTTTACCGTAACTGGTTCCGGCCACATAAAGGGCCCACTCTTCAATGCGCTGGTTCCGTTCGATCGTAAATCAGCCAAAATGCGGTCGAGCTTGTCCTCGCTCAGCTGTTCGTAGTAGTCGTCATTGATCTGCATCATGGGGCCGGTTCCACAGGCCGCTAGGCATTCCACCGCGCTGAGGGTAAAGAGACCATCGGCCGTCGACTCTCCAGGAGCAATCCCCAGTTTCAGCTTGATCCATCCGATGACAGTGTCTGAGCCGACCAGTGCACACATGAGCGACTTGCACACCTGAATGTGGAATTTACCCACCGGCTTCAAGTTGAACATCGTATAAAAGGTGACGGTTTCGTAGACCTGCGGCGGTGTCAGCCCGAGCAACTGTGCGATTTCTTGCATGACGGACTCGCTCACGTAGCCCTGGTCGCGCTGGGCGACATAGAGCAGCGGGATCAACGCCGAGCGCTTGACCGGATAACGGCTCAGGATCTCATCAATTTCGTTCTGATGCTTTTCTCTGAACATGACTCTGTGTCGTGTGCCTTCTACTTTTTACGTGCCACATTCTTAACTGGCTCAACTAGCGATCACATTCCCCCATGACGACATCGTACGTTCCAAAAATCGTAATGATGTCGGAAATTAAATAGCCCCGTGCCATGTGATCGAACGCCCCCATGTGGATAAAGGACGGCGAGCGAATCTTTAGTCGATAGGGACGCGGACTCCCATCACTGATGATGAAGAAGCCGAGTTCCCCTTTGGGCGCTTCAGTCGGACAATAGGTTTCGCCTTTTGGCGGTTTGAACCCTTGCGTAAAGATAATGAAATGATGAATCAAACTCTCCATATCCCGCATCACCAGTTGCTTCGGCGGCGGAATGTATTGCGGCATCTCGGCAATGATTGGGCCGGGCGGCATCTGGTCAAGACATTGGGAGATGATCCGCGCACTCTGGCGCATTTCCTCGACGCGTATCCAATAGCGGTCATACGTGTCGCCGTTTTTCCCGACAGGAACCTCCCAATCCACTTTGTGGTAGACCCCATAGGGTTCAAGTTTGCGGACATCATAGGCCACGCCGGATCCGCGCAGGGCCGGACCGGTCATGCCGAAATTGATGGCGTCTTTCCCGGAGATCACTGCGATATGTTTGGTTCGTGCCAGCCAAATCCGGTTACCGGCGAGGAGTGAGTCGTACTCATCGACCTTTTGCGGGAACGTCTCCAAGAATGTTTTCAGGCGACTCACTAATTCCGGAGTGAAGTCGCTGTCGACACCGCCGATCCGATAGTAATTCAAGGTCAACCTGGCTCCGCAGAGCCGCTCGAACATGTCCAGCAGGATTTCTCGCTCGCGGAACGTCCAGAAGAACACCGTCATTGCGCCGATATCCAAGGCCTGGGCGCCCAGCCAAAAGAGGTGTCCGAGAATGCGTTGCATTTCCGCGACGATGGTGCGGATATATTCGGCGCGTTCCGGGACGGTGATCCCGAGGAGCTTCTCGACCGCTCGGACATAGGCGTAATTGTTCGCCATCGCACAGACGTAATCCAGCCGGTCGGTGTGCGGAATGATCTGCATGTATGCCAGACCTTCAGCCAGCTTTTCCACGCCTCGATGCAGATAGCCGAGATCCGGCGTAGCCTTGACGATCCGTTCGCCGTCCAGTTCGAGGACGACCCGTACCACGCCATGGGTGCTCGGATGCTGCGGCCCCATGTTGAGCAACAGTTCCTCGCGCCGACTCGATGATGAGGCATTGGGGTTGGCCAGGAACAACTTCTTTTCAGCTTCGGGCACCTCGCTCTCGATCTGCTCCACCGGCGGCTCATCGAGCCGCGGGATAAAGTCGAACTGACTGCGCCAGCCACGTCCCTCCGCAGGAAAATCTTTTCGCAGGGGATAGCCTTCGGCATAGTCCTCGGGGAGGAGAATGCGGCGGAGATCCGGATGCCCGGCAAATCGGATCCCCATCATGTCGTACACTTCACGCTCCAGAAAGTCTGCACCGCGCCAGATGCTCGTGACAGAATCGAGTGAGGGATTCTCTTCCGTGACCCTGGTTTTGAGACGGATCCGTTTCCCGTGCGGGATGGAGAGCAACTGATAGATGACTTCGAACCGTTGTTGGTCGGATGGATAGTCGGCGGAGCAGATATCCGTGATGTGATCAAAGCCGGCCTCTGGCGCATCATGAAGGAAACGCATCACCTCCAAGATTCCAGTTGCGGCGACCTGCACGGTCGTTTCCGAATGCGCCGTGTCCTCATCGACTGAGAGTACGGCATCCGGGAACTTCTTGAGCAATGTCTCGACCAGTATCTGCATCATGTCATATCGCGAGAATCAGAGGACTTGCGAGAACAGCGCGAAAAGGCCATCATGTTTGCCACGCAATGCTTGCGCGTCTCGCCGGTTACTTCACAAATACCCGTTCACGCTGGATCTTCTCCTGTAACTTCAACAGTCCATCCAGCAAGGCTTCTGGTCTCGGTGGGCATCCAGGTACATACACATCGACGGGCACAATTTGGTCCACGCCCTGCACAACCGCATAGCTATTGTAGTGATTGCCGGAGGTCGCACAGGAGCCCATGCAAATGACATAGCGCGGCTCAGGCATTTGATCGTAGATCCGGCGAATCACCGGCGCCATCTTGCGAGAGACTGTTCCCGCAACGATCATGAGATCCGATTGTCTGGGGGATGCGCGAAAGACCCCGGCACCGAAGCGGTCCAGGTCATAGCGAGAGGACACGCTGGCAATCATCTCAATGGCACAGCAAGCCAGTCCGAACGTCATCGGCCATAGCGCGGACTTTCTCGCCCAATTGACGACCGCATCCAAGTTGGTCGTCACAATGTTGGCGTCAAATTGGCGTTCAAGAAGACTCATGCGCGATCCAGTGAACAGTGAACAGTGAAAGGTGGAGCAAACAGTGGCCTCCTAAATGTTTCACGTCTAGCGGTTCACGTGTGACTTTTCCTAATCCCACTCCAGGGCTCCCTTTTTCCACGCGTACCAAAACCCCACGACCAGAATGGCGATGAAGACCACCATCTCCACTAATCCAACCAAGCCAAGACTGGTAAAAGCAACGGCCCAGGGAAACATGAAGACGATTTCGATATCGAAAATGACGAACAGCATCGCAATGACGTAATACCGCATCGGAAACTGCACGCGGGCGTCCTGAAAGAGCGGACTTCCGCTTTCGTACGGCGCCAATTTGGCCCGATAGGGCTGGTTGGGGCGTACAAATTTCCCGAGAAAGAGGGTCAACGTCCCGAGGACAATCCCCACAGCAATGAAAATGAGGATGGGCAGATAGTTTTCTGGAACGGTAGCATTACCCATGGCAACACCGTGAAGCGTGAGGCGTGAAACGTGACGCGTCACCGAATATTGGAGAGGTCGTCATGCATCAGTCCTTTATGCCGCCGACTGCGTTGTGAGTGCCGAACGAAAGAACGGTTGATACCGTAATCCATCGAGAGCCGGATGCGGCACAGCTTTATGCTGAATGAGCACCTTGAATGTCGTGCCCATCCCGTTTGGCCGTAGTAACTGAATCGCCGCTGCGAGCTCCGGGCTGTCCTGGTCAAACCCTACGAGCATCTGCTCAATACCGAGCCCCATGAGAAAACTCATCTGGTTGGTGAAGCCGGTTGTCTGGAGGCCCTGTCCTTCGCCGGCAGTCGCCAAACTGGAAAAATCGACATGGGTGGTCATGTCCTGTTCGCCCACATACTGGAACGGATCTTCATGAACTTTGTGTTGCCGGTAACAGAGGAATGTTCCGCGCTTTCGATCGGTACAGTACAGATCCTGGGCGGTGTGGCCGTAATCGATGGTGAGCACAAAGCCACGATTGAGACGTTGCGCCACGTGAGTTATCCAATCGACTGCCTGGAGATTGACCTCCGTGCGATACCCTTCCGGCCAGTCCGAACTGATCGGGCGAAGATGGGAAGCGAGCCTGTCCGATGAGAGCGGTTTGAGGCACTCAACGAATCGCCCATCCCGATAATCTACCCAGAGTTCCTCAATGCCTTGTACCGTCATCTGGATGCGGTGGACCGGAAACGAGTCCACGAGTTCATTGCTTAGAAACAGACCGGTCAGGCTATGTGGAGGGAGATGGGCAAGGGCGTCAACCCAGGTAATGCGCTGAGGTTGATCGAGCCAAGCAGCGAGATTGTGACGTTGTGCCTCGCGCATGGCCGGGCTTGGTTCAATCAAAACATAGTGTAGGCGGTGGAACAATGAAGGATAATCGCGCTGAGAAGCCGACAGAATATGTCGGGCCAACAGCCCCTTGCCTGGTCCCATCTCTATGATGGTGAATAGACTGGGTTGCCCAAGCAGTCGGTCCATTTGCTCGGCTTGTTTGGCCAGCGCTTGTCCAAGAATCGGATGGACGTCCGAGCTTGTGTAGAAATCACCGTTCCTGCCGATGCGTTCAGCCGCCGGTTTCGACGAGCGCATGTAGTAGCCGAACTGTGGATGGTAGAGGGCCAACTCCATGAACCGCACAAACGGAATTGGACCGGAGGCGGTCACTTCGGATGCAATGGCAGCAACGAGTTCCGGATGCCCAGCGCTCATGAAGAGCTCCAAAATTTCCGTGCTATGGAAAAAATGACACCCCTAGAGCATGGGCCATATGTACCCATCTCCTGGTATCGAAAGGTACATAGGGTAGCGTCTTGAACTGCGTTAAGTCAAGGTGAGATCAGGGAGAATTGCCGGTTGCGGAGCAAACAATCGAGTGTGATTTGTATACAATCGGTGACCAGGACGAGCTCTTTGACTCACGATTTATCCGGCTCGAGTCCCAAAGGTTGCTCCAAAGAGGTATGGAACGAAATCAGTGCGACGACTGTCGCCTTTCCCTTATGTTCCGTGGCACTTCTTGTATTTCTTCCCGCTGCCGCAGGGGCAGGGATCATTGCGACCAACCTTGTTCTCAGCCCGTTGGGCCGGAGCAGGCGCCGTGACCGGTTCCTCACCACGGTTCAAGGTGAGTTTAGGTTGCGGGCGTTGGGGGATTGGCTCGGGTGGAGCACTCGGTTGTTCGCCTTCATGACGGACGGCTTGCACATGGAACAGCCGTTCAAGCGTGTCTGATTTGACCCGTTCCATCATGCCGGCGAACAGATCAAACCCTTCTCGCTTATATTCGATCAACGGGTCCTTCTGACCGTAGCCGCGAAGCCCGATGCCGTCTCGCAGATGGTCCATCGCTAACAGATGGTCCTTCCAATGGTGATCGATGACCTGGAGCATGAACGTCTTCTCCAGGAAACGCATCAGTTCCGGTCCGAGCTCTGCTTCCTTTTTCGTATAGGCTTCTCGCACATGGGTTTTCAGATCTTCCAGCAAGGCGTCTCGCCCCACATCACGCAAGGAGTCTCCCCCATCGTGCTTGCCCTGGGTGATGTCCAGGCCGAACTGCGCGTGCATGACTTCAGTCAACCCTTTGACGTCCCAATCCTCGGGGTATTGATCTGGAGGACAATACACATTGAGGGACGACTCAACCGATCCCGCCATCATGTCATGGAGGTCGGTGGTCAGGTTTTCCCCACTCAGCACGGCACGGCGGTGACGGTAGATCACCTCACGCTGCTTGTTCATGACGTCGTCGTATTCAAGCAACTGCTTCCGGATTTCGAAGTTATGGGCCTCAACTTTCTTTTGTGCGTTCGCGATCGCTCTGGTGACCATGCCATGTTCGATCGGGACACCTTCCTCCATGCCGAGCTTGAGCATCAGTTGAGACACCCGTTCGGACGCGAAGATCCGCATCAAGTCGTCTTCCAATGAGAGGTAGAACCGTGACGTGCCCGGATCTCCCTGGCGACCGGCTCGTCCACGAAGCTGATTGTCGATGCGGCGGCTTTCATGGCGCTCCGTGCCAAGAATATGCAGCCCCCCAACTCCGATGACTTCCTGCTTATTCTTCTCACAATCGGATCGAATTTCTTCATAGACCTCAAGCTTGCGGCTCTCGGAAATGTTCTCCTCGCGATACAGCACCTGCTTGTACATGAAGTCTGGACTGCCGCCCAATAAGATGTCGGTTCCGCGGCCCGCCATGTTGGTGGCGATCGTGACGGCCCCCTTGCGTCCAGCCTGGGCGACGATTTCCGCTTCCCGTTCATGCTGCTTGGCGTTGAGGACGTTGTGCTTCACCCCATTGCGATTCAGGAGTCCAGCGAGCTTCTCCGATTTTTCGATCGAAATGGTTCCGACGAGCACCGGTTGTCCGCGTTCGTGGCATTCCTTGATCTCTTCGACGATTGCCGCAAACTTTTCTTTCTCAGTGCGATACACGACATCGGCATAATCCTGGCGGATCATTTGGCGATTGGTCGGCACGACGTTGACATCGAGGTTGTAGATCTTGGCGAACTCGGCGGCTTCGGTATCGGCGGTCCCGGTCATGCCGCTGAGCTTGTTGTACATCCGGAAATAGTTTTGGAAGGTCACGGATGCAAGGGTCTGATTCTCGTTGGCGATCTTCACCCCTTCCTTGGCTTCCACGGCCTGATGCAACCCGTCGCTCCAGCGTCGACCCGGCATCAATCGCCCCGTGAACTCGTCCACGATGATGACTTCGCCGTCCTTCACCACATAGTCCACGTCTCGCTTGTAGAGCGTGTAGGCCTGCAGGGCC
>JAHBWQ010000171.1 GCA_019636915.1 Nitrospira sp.
ATCCCGCCATTTCAGTTCTTTGCTCCTTCCATGGTCTGTTTCGTGTCAGTTTCTCCGAAAGTCCTGCACAAAACGGCGGTTTCGGTGATTTTCTCGTAGCTTTATTTTATTCTCACCTCGATGACGCAGCCGAAACCGACAGAGCAATCTGCAAAGACTATTGCGGGCCTCGTCACAGGGGGTGGGTTGGTTCTCGTCTGGGCGGTTGTCTGGGCACATTTCCCTTCGAAGGAAGAGCTCTTGTCGGCTTCATCCTCACCTGTACCCGTTGAAGTGTCACAGCCCCGTGAACTCGACCTGACGATCCCCGGCATGCCTCGGCAGCCTGTCCATGGCTCGACCGGATCTGGAGAACCGTCACTCGGTACGACGAGTGGTGGGGAGACTGCGCTGCAAGACAGTCGTGCGAGGCAAATTGCAGAAGTGCGGTGTGATGCGCAAGTCGAGCAACTGTGTCCTGATTCACTCCCGGGAGAGGAGAAACGACGCTGCGTGATGCAACGCCTGAGACAGTTGGACCAGCCTTGTCAGCGAATTGCCCGACAGCGTATGGTGCGATGGAAAGCTGTCGATGGCTATCGGCTCGCTTGTGCAGGAGATGTCAAGCGACTGTGTCTGGCCGTGGACCCGGGGGAGGGGCGTATTCTCGCGTGTTTGCAAGAACACGAGCAGGACATCTCGGAAGCCTGCTACCAAAGCCTGCCAAAGGGACGACTGAACTTCAGGAACTGAAGCATGCCAGCCCGCGAGTTATTCTGTTTCACCCCGTGACATTCACGATACGAGTTCTCAGAGCTCTCACTGCTATGCAGCCTGCCCTTCGGCGCAGGAGCGGAGTGCGGTGGCGAACTCGCTGGCACGGCGGTAACGGTGAGCCGGGTCTTTCCGTAAGGCCAGATCGAGGATTTCCTTGAGCGAGGGAGGTAGATCAGGTCTGAGCATTTTCAGGCTGGGATGGGGGGTCTGGGCGATGGCGAATAAGAGTGCGGACACGTTATCGGCCAAGAACGGAGGCCGGCCGGTCAGCAGTTCGAACATGACGACAGCAAGCGAGAAGATATCAGAACGTCCGTCCACTTTTTTCCCTGCGATCTGTTCCGGGGACATGTAGGTGGGTGTGCCCATTACGATATCTGTCTGGGTCTTTGTGGATGTCGCCATTTTGGCGATACCGAAGTCCATGATCTTGATGACCTGTTCCTTGGTCAACATGATATTGGCCGGCTTGATATCGCGATGGATCACGCCTTGTTGGTGAGCATAGTCCATCGCCTCGGCGACGGTGGCTATGATTGAAATCACCTTCTCGAGCGGCAGAAGGTTTGGTTTCCGAGACCAGTCTTTGAGCGTCGTTCCTTCGAGCAGTTCCATTGCAATGTACCCAAGATCCCCTTCCTCACCCGCATCGAAGATCGTGACGATGTTCGGATGGGACAATCGTCCCGTGGATTCAGCTTCCCGAAAGAATCGAGCTTTCACTTCGTGGAATTTATCGGGGTCATCGGTTTTGTCGAGCCGCATGGTTTTGATAGCCACGAATCGGTGGATGGTCGGATCTTTGCCGAGGTACACCACACCCATCGCCCCACTTCCCAATTCCTTCAGAACTTTGTAGCGACCGAGGGTAGAAGGTGGGCCAGCCTGTGCGGAGCCGCGAGGACGTGAGGTGTCCCCATTGCGCGTGTCGTCCTCATCCTGCCGGAGCTCTTCTGTCTCTGTGAGGGGTACTATACGCTGAGTCGCTCGCGACGGTTTCGCAAAGAATTGATGGAGAACATTGAAATTCAATAGCCAGGTCGTCGTAATCCAGAGCCCCGTTCCTGCCAGGATTGCTGTGTGTGTGATGGCATAGCGTGTCGTCCCAAAGCCGTCGATCAGGGAAAGTCCAAGGACTCGAACGGTCTTGTCCATCACGATCACGATGAAAAGGGTCGTGACGGGAAGGATCATTCGTTTGAGGAAGGAATAGCCTTGTCTATCATCCGGCATCCTGTGAACCATGCGAACTGAAACGATGCAGAGGACGGCTAACATGAGTGCCGCTACGATGAGATGCACGGTTTGGGACTCATTCAGGCCGAAGAGGGTCAGCGGCGAGGATTGGGCTATGGGAAGTTTGCTGAACGCAGGGCCAGCGAATAGTGCCGCGCAGGTAACGAGAAGATAGTATAGAGCCCAACGCGAAGAGTTGATCATAGCCGGCATGTCGAGGAGACAGGCAGAGTCTAGCCGATCTGAGAGGGGAGTCAACGGATTGGAGAAATTATGCGATGATCGTGAGTCTAGATTCGTCCGACAGCTGCTTTCATCTTGGTGAGCAGTGAGGTGGGGATATGCAAAGTACCCTTACCGATCCCAACATCGATGTCAGGTTTTGTGAGGCCATGGAAGTCGCTTCCCCCGGTGACCAAGAGGCCGAGTTGTTGCGTAAGGCTGAGATATTCGCGTGTTTGTCGAGTTGCATGGGTGCTGTAATAGACCTCCACGCCATCGAGTCCTGCGGTCTTGAGCTCTCGAACCAACTCGATTAACGAGCGATCAGCAAGTTTGACCCAGGTTGGATGGGCTAAGACGGCGAGTCCTCCGGCGGCTTTGATCCATTGAATCGCTTCAGAGGGACTTGGGAGATCACGAGGGACGTAGGCGGGTTTCCCATCGGCGAGAAAACGATCAAAGGCTTCCTTGGCCGACGAGACCACCTGTTTGTTCATCAGTGCACGGGCGATGTGTGGCCTCCCCACCGAGTCACTGCCCGCGGTGGTCCGAACTTCGTCGTAGGTGATGTCAATTCCGAGCGCTTGGAGCCGTTGAATAATTTGCGGATTGCGCCGGTGTCGACTGTCGCGCAAGGTCTTGAATCGTTCATTTAAGATAGGGTCTTGCCAGTCAAGAAAGTACCCAAGGATGTGCAACTCCGATTGGTTCATGATCGAGCTAATCTCAACGCCTGGGATTACTTCAATTCCACAGTGCTCCCCCGCCGTGATCGCCTCGCTGATCCCTGTCATGATGTCGTGGTCCGTGATGGCCAGGGCTGTCACAGCGGCTTGATGCGCTAGGCCGATGACCTCCGTGGGCGTACAGCTGCCGTCGGAGTGGGTTGTATGGAGATGAAGGTCCAAGCGGCTCATGCGGTAGCTCCGGGAGTAAAAGGTTTCTGTGCCACGAGTTGCGCGGTGTAGGCGGATTCTCCGTCTCGAGCCCCTTCGTGTGGCCCCTCATCATAATGAAGGACACGGAGTCTGGAAGTCAGATTCAAAAGCTCCCCATGTTCCAGGCAGAATTCACGACGCCGTGGATGCTGATAGTGGAGGTGATGATCGATGAGAAAGGTCTCGTAGATCAGCACGCCACCAGGCTTCAGCGCATGAATGAGTTGTGGAAAGAGCGGTCGAGCCAAATAAAAGAAGACAAGGATGGCTTCGTACCTGTCCTTTCCGAGGTTCGGTGTAGGCATTGACTCCAAGTCGAGTGCTTGTGTCGTGACATTGGTGAGGTGCTTGGTTCGAACGTCGGTCAAGAGCTGCGCGAGCGCTTGTTCATCTCGGTCGATGGCTTCGACCTGATAGCCCAGAGAAGAGAGAAATAACGTGTGCCGCCCCCTTCCCGCGGCTACGTCGAGGACCAGCCCCTTGGGGAGGCGATCCAACTGCTGCACGAGAAACCGTGCCGGGTGAGGATCTGCACGGAGTACGTACTGGGCGAGCCTGGTTCGCTCGCGGGTGATGCCGACGGATGCGGTGATGTCGGTGATCGGTGGATGTAATTTGCGTAACCAGAGCTTGATCCGATCAACGGCAAATTCAGCAAAGATGACGGCGAACAGCTGTTCAGCGATCGACTCTAGGAGCTGCGCCTCTCGACTGGTTCCGATTTCAACGACTCGGCGGGCCACGGTTGCGTAATCAATGGTGTGGCGTAGGTCATCAGAGATGCCCGCGTGATCCATGCGGTAATCCAGCTCCAGATCGATGGCAAGGGGTTGCGGGCGCGTGCGTTCTTCAACCGTCACACCGCAACGACTCCGAAATTCCAATCGCTCAATACGGATTTGGTCGGGCATGAGGGCATTGTCGAAGATCATCTTTTGACCTGTCAAGTCAGGGAGAGGGAAGTCGAGAGTGGGCTGTCAATGGCGATGACGGATGTTGCCGGTCTGATCAAACAAAGTAACGGCTGGTGTCGATTTTATATTCGGCGGTATCGACCAATCGGATGATGCTGTGGTGATAGCTGCCGCCCTCGTCTTTTTCACTGAGGTCCAGCTCTGGTCCATTGTCGATTGGTGTGCCGTGCTGGTCGGCGATCACTTTGACCAGGGGGCGTTCCGCATGGGCGTTGTTGACGGCTGGTTTGAGGACCACGGCCAGTTCGTCAGTGTCCAACAGGACGAGGCTTCCGATCGGGACGATGCCGACACAGTTGACGAAGAGTTTGAGCAGAATGGGGTCAAAGCTCTTCCCGGATTTTGAGAACATGATGTTCAACACTTTTGAAGGAGACATCGGCTCTCGTCGATAGACGCGTGACGAGGTCATTGCGTCATAGCAATCCGCAATCATCAGAATGCGGCCGGTCAATGAGAGCGTCCATGGCGTTTTCAACTTGGGATAGCCGGAATAGTCCAGGTTCATGTGGTGCTCGAACGATGCGGCAACCATGCGCGCCGGGAGGCTGGTAATGCCACGAAGTTGTGTGAGGCTCAAGACGCCTTCGGTGGGGTGACTGCGCATCATCGCCCACTCATCTTCTGTGAATTCACCGGGCTTGTTCAGGACGTCGAGCGGAATATTCGATTTGCCCATGTCATGAAACAGCGCCGCGAGTCCGAGGTCCGCCAGTTCGACTTTGGGATAGCCGGCACGATTGGCGAGTGCGAGCGAGAGGAGCGAGACATTAACCGAGTGGTTGTGGGTATATTGGTCGTGACACCGGAGCGTTGTCAGGCCCAGAACTGTCGCTTCATCCTGCATCATGAGGTCCACGATGTTTTGGATGGCTCGTTTGGCTTGCTTAAAATTCAACGTGCCGCCTGTGCGTGCTGATTGGGTCAGCTGGCCGATTTCGTTGGCGGCCTGTCCGTACGCGACTTTGGACTTGGCTTTCTGACGGGCCTTTGTACCTTGGTCGGGTCCAGGGGTCTGATCGGAAGCGGCATCGTTTCGTAGTGCCAGTTCCTGCCGATCTTGTAGTTCGATGCTGGAGACGTTCAGGGCCTTGAGTTCCTGGCGAAAATCATTGAGCGATTTCGTGGCGGGATCGAGTGTGACGAACAGATAGGCGAGCTCCCGAAGATCACCGGAGGACGTAGAGGATGCAAATGTGAGTCCTCCGATCTTCCATGTGGTCATCGTATCGATGATACTTGAGGCGATCAGCATCTGCTGGGCATTGATCTTGAGGTGGCGTTCACCAAGAAAGAGAAAATCGTTCTGAATCCGCACGGTGACGGGTTGGTCATGGGCCAGAGTTTGAATCAGGGTCAACATCGTCTCAACTGGTTTGTCGAGTGCGGCGTTCGTTCTGCCATGGATGCGCGAGGTCTTGATGAGGGTATTCAGCTGTGTGATGAGCTGGAACCCCAGCATGGCCAGCTGTTGGTCGAGAATGTCGCCGGCCTCGGAGCCTTGCCCGATTTTCTGGGCCAGGGATTTTTCATGGGTCAGGAGCGGTTCGGTCTGGCCGGTGCTCACCTTCGGCGTTGGTCGCGCGACCTTAGGAACTGTCATGATGGCTCTCCATCCGTCGCCTGGGTGGCAGAGGGTTGTTGCCGCTGGTGCTTGACGGTTTGCATGAGCGCTACACTGCACGCTTGGCGAACGGCTGCGTTTCCCTTTTTTGAGCCTCGTTCCAAGGCCGCTATCGCAACGGGCGTGGCAAGCTTTCCGAGCGTCTCTGCGGCAAGTACCGCGAGTTCTTCCTTTTTCCTACGGTTGGTCCAGGACCAGGCCGTCATGAGTTCCTGCCAGTAGGGTACGGCCTCATCTCTGCAAGACATTCGCATGGCTTGGAACACGGCGCGACGTTCACTGATGGGCCGGTCCATGAAGCCGTCCTCAACGACAAGCGGAGACCATTGTGTGAACGGTACCGTATATTGGCCGGATATGAGCAGTTTGAGTGCGGCAAAGCGAACGCTTTCATCTGGGTCACTCGTCAGTGGCACCAGTTTTATTCCGGAGCCGTTCGGACGGAGCTGACCGATTGCGCGCACGACTTCACGTCGGACCTGGGCGTCTGGATATCGAGTTAACTTTTCGATCGACTCAACGAACTTGGGAGTGTTCCATTTGAGGAGGATGGAGAGGAGATTGCGGACATAGACCGGTCGACGATCCATGAGCCCCCGCACCACAGGGTCCGGTTTGTCCTTTGCCAAGAGGGTGAGGGCTTCGACCACAATGGCTTGATGTCCAGGAGACGTGAGGTTTGCCAGAAGCGTGCAGAGAGCAGGTACCGCCTCCGGCTTCATACGGAGCAAAATAGTTGAGAGTTCTTCGACGCTGGCATCTGGACTGCGATTCAGGTAGCTCTCGATGGCTTTGATGCGCTCGGTACGTCCTAGCCCGTTCATGACGGAGGCGAGCTGCTGCTTGTGGTCCTCGCTGAGGTCAGGCCTGACGGCATCCGCTTCGTGCAGGAGGCTCAACACCTTCTCCAACACCGTCCATTTCCCTTCGCGGAGGAGCGAGTCGACGACGGCACCCCAGAGGCCGAACAGTTTTGTCAGCAAGGTTGGGGATTGTTCAGAGGCAAGAATCGCGGTCAGAGCATCGAGAATGTACGCCTGGGAGTTTCGATGGCTTTCCGCCTCGATTTCTTTGGCCAGTGTTGCGAGTTCTTTCTCGGTGACTTCGTATCCGAGGTGACCCGACTGAAGACGATGGTCCTGAGGACTGCTGGTTTTCCCGGAACCGCTGTTGCTCTCGCTCTCAGGAGTTTGCTTGCTGCGAGTTTTTTCACGATCGATGAGTTCACGAAGTGTTGAGTCAGAGAAGCTTGGGCTACTGTCAAGCCGAACGAATTGTTCGTGACCGACTGAGGCACTTGCCACTTCTTCAGCCGTCACGATAGAGATGGTCGAGAGATTCTTTCCCCAGATGCGTGTGACGATGTCATCATCGTCTTTGGTCGGGTCAAGCCCTCCCCACAAGGAGTCCAAAAAAAATCGAAGATCTTCTTGTGTGAGACCTTGGTGCAGGGATAATTCACGGATACCGTCCGCATACAGTTTGAATGCCATGCTTTCGCCTCCGCCGCCCTGCTCTTCCTGATAGACCACGGACTCTTTGTACAGGAGGGCCGTGCGCTGGACGAAGACGGAAAGTCTTTCGTAGGTTGTCAGGTGGGTGCTAAGCTCTTCAAAGAACTGCTGCGAGAATTTTTGTGCGACCGGATTTGCCGAACCGTACGTTCGGTTTGACTTTGCGGTTTTGTCCAACAACTTCAGGAGACGTTTGATTGAGACGATTTCCGGATCTTCCACGCTTCGTGCGGCGACGGCTGCTGCGAGCATTTCCTGTGCCGACGTGCTGTTCGTGGACATCCTGTAAGACCTACCGAGAGATCCAGTATTCGTCAAGAAAATCGCCATTCTTCGCGCTTGGATATCCTGAAGATATTCAACGGCAACGCTTGTAGGACATCGTAGGCAGCGGTAGAATCACGTCGAACAATGAGTCGATCTCCTCTCGTCATCTGTTTCGGGGATAGTCTGACGGCGGGATTCCAGTCTCCAACGAGAGAGAATCCGAGTGGACGAGACACTCCGTATGGCCAATTCCTTCCGTCGTATCTGGATGCTGCTGTAGAGATTCGCATCAGCGGGATCTGCGGTGAGCTGACAGGGGAGATGGTTGCACGGTTTCGGCGCGATGTCCTCGAACACCGGCCGAACTACGTCCCCATCCTTGGCGGCACGAACGATCTCGGATGGAATGCGTCACCGCAAGACATTATCGTCAATCTCATTACAATGTACGACCAGGTTTTAGCCATGGGGAGTTTGCCGATTCCCGTGACCGTTCCCTCTATTCGCGTGGAAGGTGCGGCAGAGAGCCGAGAGGGGCGGGCATGGGTCGCCGAGCATCTGGCTCGTCGAAGCCAGTTGAACAAGCTGATCCAGGAGTACGCTGACACGAAGTGTATTGCCTGCGTTGATCTATTTACAGCCACGGTAGATGCGCGGAACGGGCAACTGGCGGAGAGCTACTCAAACGACGGCATTCATCTGACGACCGCTGGGTATCGGATGTTTGCTGAGCGAGTTGCCATTATTCTGAAACCGAGATTGGCGCAAGGCACGTGATGGGCAGTGCTGTGCTCCAGGCTGTCACTGATCGAGAGTTTGATCGAGTGGTCGAGGCCAGCTCCGTTCCGGTGTTGGTGGAATTTTGGAAGCCTGGCTGCGGTCATTGCCAGACGCTGATGAACGAGTTAGAACGGTTGCAGCAGGATGTTAGTGGGCAGATCCTGATCTTCACCATGAATGTGGAGGAGCAGTTTCAGATCCCTGCAGAATTGGAAATTTCGTCGCTCCCGGTGCTGGCGCTTTACAAGAGCGGCGAGTTTGTGACCTTCATCGGAGGGATTGGGAAGAAGGAGGCCATACGGACGGAGATTGAGTCGGTTCTATCCGGCTGATTCCTACTTTTTAGTGCGCGTCTTACAACACCCGCCAGGTGCGGCCGTCGTTCTGGATCAAACGATCGGCTTCAACCGGCCCCCAGGTGCCGGCCTGATATTCAGGTAGCCATCGTTGCCCCGATTTCTCCCAGGCTTCCAAAATCTGGGTAATCCAAGCCCAGGAAGCTTCGACGGCATCGCGCCGCATGAAGCGAGAGGCATTGCCCGCCATGACGTCCAGAAGCAGGCGTTCGTAGGCCTCGGGGGAAGGTCGACCAAACACCTCTCCATATTTGAAGTCCATTTCCACCGGATGCGTTTGGGCGCGGGTGCCGGGCACCCGTGAGACGATGCGAAGCGTGAGCCCTTCCTCGGGTTGTATCTTCAAAGCCAAGACGTTTGGGGCTTGAGGAGTGTGCCCTCCGGCGTTGAAGAGGATTTGCGGAATCTCTTTGAATTGCACCGCGACTTCGCTCGCTCGCAATGGCAGGGCTTTTCCCGTCCGCAAGTAAAACGGCACTCCGGACCATCGCCAATTTTCGACGAAACATTTCACCGCCACATAAGTTTCGGTAGTGGAGTCCGGCTTGACGCCTTTTTCACGGCGATACCCTGGCACCGCAGTCCCGTGGACGTTCCCCTCCGTGTATTGCGCGCGCACCGTGAACTTGTCCACATCTTTGGCCGTGATGGGCCGCAGACAGCGAAGGACTTCCATTTTGGCATTGCGCACGACGTTGGGGTCCAGGGAATAAGGCGGTTCCATCGCTACAAGGCAGAGCAGCTGGAGCAGATGATTTTGAATCATGTCTCGGAGCGCGCCGGCTTCTTCGTAATAGGAGGC
>JAHBWQ010000172.1 GCA_019636915.1 Nitrospira sp.
GCCGGCCATGTCTGCACCGTGATGGGTTATGAAGAGTACGAGGCCATCGCTCAACGGTATCGAGTCCCGATCGTCGTGACCGGCTTTGAACCACTGGATGTGCTCGAGGGCGTGGCGATGCTGGTGAGCCAGTTGGAAGAGGGAGGAGTCGAAGTCGAGAATCAGTATGTGCGATCAGTGAGCCGAGAAGGGAATCGACCAGCGAGAACTCTCGTCGACGAGGTCTTTGAACCGGCGCCGCGAATCTGGCGCGGCATCGGGGTAATCCCTGCAAGCGGCCTTCGTCTGAAATCTGGCTATAGCGCCTACGACGCCGAGGTGAAGTTCCAGCGGGAACTTGGACAGCTCTCGGTAGGCATTGAAGACCCGGAATGCCAGAGTGGACTGGTTCTCCAAGGCTTGCTCAAACCGATGGACTGTTCTGCCTTCGGGGTTCGATGCACACCTGAACAGCCGTTAGGCGCGCCGATGGTGTCGAGCGAAGGGGCTTGCGCCGCGTATTACCGATACCGAGGGGCCAGTAAAGGGTAAGGGGTGAGCAGTGAAGATTGAAAGGGGTCTCGCGTCGGTTAAGAGTTGCGAGTTTCGCGTTTGGGGTTCCGGTAACTCGAAAGTCGAAACCCGCAACCAGAAACTTCGATCTCGGGATTGCGATACGAAAGACGACTATGAACAACAAACCATTTGAGCCAGCTTGTCCGCTGCCGCTCTCAACAAAGAGCACCATCCAGCTCGCACATGGCGGCGGCGGGCGGCTCATGCAGGAGTTGATTCAAGACGTATTTGTGCGAGCTTTTCAGAATCCGATTCTAGCACCCATGCATGACGCTGCCACCTGGCCAGTGGAGAAGGGGACGCTTGCCTTTACGACCGATTCTTACGTCGTGCGTCCACTGTTCTTTCCTGGCGGCGACATCGGGAGTTTGGCGGTGAACGGCACGATCAACGATCTGGCCATGTGCGGTGCGAAGCCTCTCTATCTGAGCGCGGGATTTATTCTGGAAGAGGGGCTTAGTATGGAGGTGTTGCAGCGAGTGGTGAACTCCATGGCTGAAGCTGCGCGGGCGGCGGGTGTGCCGATTGTCACGGGAGATACCAAGGTCGTGGATCGCGGTAAGGGCGATGGAATTTTCATCAATGCATCTGGCGTCGGACTGGTACCGAGCGGTGTTCGTGTGTTGCCGACGTTGATCCAGTCTGGTGACGCGATTCTTGTGAGCGGCGATCTGGGTTCACACGGCGTGGCGGTACTCAGTGTGCGTGAGGGTTTGACGTTCGCCGGTAACGTTGAAAGCGACACGGCTCCATTGCATGGAATCGTGGCCGATTTGATCGACAGCGGCATCGACATCCATTGCCTGCGCGATCTTACACGCGGCGGGCTAGCAAGCGTGTTGAACGAACTGGCCGTTTCAGCGAAGGTCGGCATGACGGTGGAGGAGACGGCTATTCCGGTGAACGAGCCGGTGCGTGGAGCCTGTGAACTCTTGGGACTGGATCCACTCTATGTGGCCAATGAAGGACGATTCGTCGCCATGGTACCTGAGCTACAGGCCGAAGCGGCTCTGGCTGTGATGCGGAGACACAAGGCCGCGAGCCAGGCAGCTCGTATCGGCACTGTTATGGATCGGTCTACTCCGCCGGTCGTGCTGCGAACGGTGTTGGGCACGCAGAGGATTCTCGATCTTCTCTCAGGAGAGCAATTGCCGCGTATCTGCTGAGCTGTGACGGAAGACAGGGAGCCGATTCATTCGACTGTAAGAACTTTCCACCGTAGTCTGTGGCATTCCGCGACAGTGATCAGCGAGTCTTCTGTGAAATTTTCCACACTCTCAAAGCGAGCTAGGGCCTCAGGTCTGATGAAGTTCAGTGCTTTCAACAGGTTCAAACTAAATTGCGACCTCACTGTGGCTCGCTTCAATGGCACGATGGTTGCCACTTCCTCTCTTCGTATGATGCGAGAGAGAAAGGTGATGTCCTCACGGAGTGTCCTCGTATTTCTGTTCCTTATTCTGCCATGGCTTGCAACTACGAACGCCGGCGCGGAGCAGAAGAGTAGTGAGAAAGCGCTTCGTGAGCATTACGACTTGCAAGAGGGGAAGCGTCTCTACGGGGAGTATTGTCGGTTCTGCCATGGAGACCAGGGAAAAGGTCAGGCATTCGACGTTACCCCTCCACCAGCAGATCTCACGAGTCCCGCAGTTCAGCGGAAGTCCGATATCGAGCTGACACAGACGATTCACGAGGGTGAACGAGGCACTGCGATGGGGTCGTGGAAATGGGCACTATCGAAGGAAGAGAAGCAGCACGTCCTGCTCTATATCCGCTGGTTGGCCCAACCAAGAGAGCAAATTCCAACTCCGTCACGATGACGATATCTCGAGATGAGAGACGAAGCAATGGCGATGACCAATCATGAAAAGCGGAAGATCATCATCCCCTGGATCGACCCGGAAGAACGAGTGACCGTACATTTTCTTGATGAGAAAGACCTGAACGCCGAGGTGACCGGTACTACCGAAGAGCTGGTTGATCTCTCGATTGAGACCAAGGTGCCTCATATGAGGCAGCGGATCTCGATACCGCTCAGGCTCGCGGAGCTGTCAGAAGATCTTGCGCACTATACGCGAGACCCTGAACGACCGCTCAAGCATCGGCGACTGATGCTGATCATCAACCAGAATCGACCACCCATCATCTATTAGGGGGAGCCTATGGTGGAAGCTGCGGTATTCGGGTCAGGATGCACGGTGGTGTTCTGATATTTCTCAAGTGCGCACGATGAGCGAGCCTTCAAGGCTGACAACAGCCTGTGATGTCTGCGTAACAAGGCGGGATGTCCTATTATCTGAAGGAGTGACATGACGATGAAGGTCGTGATTGGGATCGATGGGTCGAAATACTCGGAATGGGCGCTGGACTGGGTGGGGAGGATTCCCTTCCGTTCTGCGCCTCGGGTGACGGCGATCCATTCCATCGATCTTAATTCCGCTCGGGTACCTGCTCTCACATATCCATCTGTCAGTGGGTACGAACCAGATATGGGGGAGGTGATTCATCTGCTGGAAAGCCGAGCGAAGCAGGTGGAACTTGGTACGAAGAAACGGTTGGGTGAGTTGGGATTGACCGGCTCTGTCCGTGTGGAACAAGGGCCGATCGCACAAGCGCTGTTGAAGCATGCGGGAGATACCGCGCTGATCGTAGTAGGGAGTCGAGGCTTGGACGCCCTTGACCGCTTCATGTTGGGGAGTGTGTCGACCGCCGTGACACTCCATGCCACGACGCCGGTCTTGATCGTCAAGGAGCCGCCTCATTCTCCTCGGCGGATCTTGTTTGCGACAGACGGGTCCGCCTCATCCGGGAAGGCACTCCAGTTTTTGCTCAAGCGGTTCAAGGCTACGGCCGACGGCAAGCCTCTCGTAATTCTCTTGGTGCATGTGATGCCATTCTTGCGGTATACGGCGGTGAAGGAGGCGGGAGAACAACTGTTGGCTCAGGAAGCAGCCAAACTCGAGAAGGTCGGGTACCGAGTCAGGCAGTTCCCTCAGGTCGGACCGGCGGCCGAAGAAATTATGAAGGTTGTGAATCTCGAACAGCCGGATCTGATTGTGACAGGCGCAAAAGGACTGAGTGCGGTAGCCCGCTTCCTTCAGGGCAGCGTCTCGTTGAAACTCGTCCAGCAACCAGCTTGCTCAGTCCTTGTCGTCAGGTGAGCTTGACAGGCTGCTCATGCACACCCATACGCCTCTAGATGCGTGCTCGTCCCGGTACGGAACGAGCACGCCACCCTTCGGACTTCGGCCGATTCAGGACTGTACCTCCACCTTGCCGCATCTTTTCCAACAAATACTTCTCTCTGCGTCACAAGGCCGCTGCACAAAGTGTTGGACACTTCCCTGAGAAAAACTAGGACGCGATCAGCTATGCACTCTTCTTGTAGATGACAATGCCTCCGATTAAAAGGGCGAGCATGACCACGGCGAATATTAAGAGACTGCTTTCCATAACCCCTCCATTTTAATGAATGAAATGCCAGGTTTCCCCTGGGTAGCTACGATACCTGCTGTCTTGTTCGGGCGCTGATTTCAGCGTCATTTCCATGTTGCAAATTCATACCGGCATACACAGATCTCATTCGCCCATGTGACGGTACAGCAACTATTATGCGCGTCTAAAAATGTCGTAAAGATAGAAAGGATGGGTTCAGGGGCTGAGATAACACGGAGGAATGGGGAGAATATCCTCAGAGCTGTCTAGTTTCTTGCACAGGCAGGGGTCTTTAATGGCATCTCATCATTGAAGCGTCGATGCGGATTCGTGCAGCGGAGGAACTAGCCGGATAGACGTTCTCGCCCATGGGCACCAGTGAGGTCCTGATCGGGCCCGATCGGGACGATACGGGTCGGATTGATATCGTCGTGTGTGATGTAGTAGTGCCGCTTGATATGATCGAAATTCACGGTCTCGGCGATGCCATCCGTTTGGTACAGGTCTTTCAGATACCCGAAAAGGTTCGTATAGTCGAGAATCCGCCTGACATTGCACTTGAAATGTCCGTGGTATACCGCATCAAAGCGAATGAGCGTCACAAAGAGCCGCCAGTCGGTTTCCACACACTCCTCGCCGAATAAGTACCGTCTCGTGGCAAGCCGTGCATCGAGTTGATCCAGTGCCGTAAACAATCGCCGTGCCGCTCGTTCATAGGCCAGTTGAGATGTGGCGAACCCCGCTCGATACACGCCATCGTTCACATTCTCGTAGATAAAGCTGTTGAGCTCATCGATCTCTTGTCGGAGCCCATCCGGATACAGGTCGGTCGGACTTTCAGTGAATCGGTTGAATTCACCGTTGAAGATTCGCATCAGATCGTCGTCGGAGTTGGTGACAATGCGTTGAGTGAGCCGGTCCCAGAGTATCGGGACCGTAAAGCGTCCGATGTAGTGTGGGTCGGTCGCCCTATAGGCCTCACTTAGAAACGAAAATCCATTGATGGGATCCAGGGAGTGCCCAGGACCTTCACGAAACGCCCATCCTCGCTCATCGCGAATCGGATCGACTACGGTCATTCCGATCACGGACTCGAGCCGCTTCAGCTTGCGAACGATGATCGTCCGATGGGCCCAAGGACAAGCCCATGACACATAGAGATGATACCGACCCGCCGCGGCTGGATAGCCGGAGCTGCCATTGGCGGTGACCCAGCTGCGGAAGGAATCGGCCTGACGTTGAAATTCGCCGGCAGGCGATTGTTCATGTGGAAATTGGGCCTGGACTTCCATGCAACGTTGACCCCTTTCAAAGTCAGTATCTCATATAACCCAATTAATAGCGCTAGGCTGTCCCTACAGGGGCTGTTGCATTTTGCTACAGCGTCTTCTTGGGACCGTGGCAATAGGCGACGAGAATCCGCCAATGGACCAGGAAAGCCCCATGATTGGAGGGCACGCCCCGTGCGAGGAGACTGACTGGAAAGACAGGAGTTGTTCATGGGGGATAGTCAAGTGGTGCCATACAGCAGAGGACAGTTCTTACAAGCCAGTTGTCGAGGTCTGGGGATCTGTTTCGTCCTTGCGGTGGGGTCGGCTTGTGAGAACAAGGCGATCGATACCACTTCTATTGCGCACAACCCGTCTCCTGCATCATCACGACTGTTGCGTCTGACCCCGGAAGAGTTATCCCGAATGCAGTTGGAGCGCTCGCCGGTGGCGCAGGGAGAGATCCTTTCCCATCGTGAATTTCCCGCCACCGTTCAAGCCAACCACAACGAATTGGCTGAGGTCACAGCCCTGATTCGTGGCCGAGTTGTGAGGGTTTATGTCGATGTCGGGCAGGACGTGAAAAAAGGCACGCTCTTAGCCCTGCTCCACAGCGTCGACCTCGGTGTGGCGGAGGGTGAATACCTCAAATCAGGGGCCAGGCTGGAGGAAGCAGAACGATCCCATGTGCGAGCCACAGAGTTGTATGAGAACAAGGCGGTCAGCCTTGCTGAATTGCAGCGGCGTGAGGCAGCCATGAAGGCCGCCAGGGCCGAAGCCCGTGAGACCAGGACTCGTCTGGAGCTGCTCGGTGTGCCGCGCGAAGAAATTGATAGGCTGGATCGTGAGCATACGATCAAGGCTGACATGCCCTTGCGCGCACCGTTTGACGGCCGGGTCATCACACGAAACATCACGAAGGGAGAAGTCGTCGAAACAGACCAGAAGCTTTTCACCGTGGCCAATCTCACCGACGTATGGGTGATCGGTAACGTGCCAGAAAAAGACGTCCGATTCATCCGCAAGGACCAGCACGTCAACGTGGTGTTGGCGGCCTATCCCCATGCCCTCTTCACCGGGATCATTACCTATATTGGAGACGTCCTCGACCCAGCCACGCGCACCATGAGTCTGCGGGTTACAGTCTCGAACCCCGATCGTTTGTTGAAGCCAGAAATGTTCGCCATCGTCAGTGTGATGTCCACATCAAGTCAAGATGCGCTGAGTGTCCCGCTTTCGGCTGTCCAGGATGGACCGACCGGCAAGATGGTCTTCGTCCAACAGGAGGCCGGCGAGTTCGAGGCACGGACGGTCAAGCTAGGGAACGAAGATGGGGATGTGGTCAGGGTGTTGGAGGGGGTCAAGGCGGGGGAACAGGTCGTGACGAAAGGCTCCTTCGTCCTGAAGTCTGAAATAGAGCGACATAAAATCGAGCCCACGCCATGATCGTCTCGCTTCTAGAATTCTCACTGCGGCAACGGATTCTGGTCATCGGCCTGGCGTGTCTGTTGTCCGTCATGGGCATATTTGCCTTCGAGTTGATTCCCATCGATGCCTATCCCGACGTGACGAACATTCAGGTGCAGGTGCTGACCGACGCGCCGGGGCTTTCACCGGTGGAAGTGGAACGATTCATCACCTATCCGCTCGAAATCCAAATGACTGGACTGCCGGGCCTAACGGAGATCCGGTCGCTTTCAAAATTTGCACTCTCTCAAATCACCATCGTGTTCAACGATGACGTGGATATCTACTTTGCCCGCCAGCTGGTGCTGGAACGGATGATCGCGGCGAAAGAACGATTGCCGCAAGGGGTCGAGCCTGCAATGGCGCCGGTCAGCACAGGGCTTGGCGAGGTCTATCAATATTATGTGGCGGGCCCAGAGGACGGGGCTGTCGACCCGCGTGTGATGGAGACCGTGTTGGCGGACCAGCGAACGCTTCAGGACTGGGTCCTGCGACCGCTGCTCAAGAGCGTGCCTGGTGTGATCGATGTGAACGGCATGGGCGGATTCGTTAAACAATATCAGGTTCTGATCGACCCGGCCAGGCTGCGCAAATTCACCCTGACGCTGCACGACGTCTACGAGGCGGTCTCGAAGAATAATGCCAATGCCGGCGGGAATGTCCTGGAGCGTCATGCTGAGCGTGCGATTGTCCGGGGATTGGGTCTGATCACAAGCCTGAGTGATATCGAATCGATCATCGTAAAGGAATCCGGTGGCACGCCGGTCTTCGTTCGCGATGTGGCGGAAGTTCGCATCGGTCACGCGGTCCGCCATGGCGCAGTGGTGCTTAATGGGGAGCGGGAAGTCGTCGCCGGCACGGTGCTCATGATTCGCGGAGGCAATGCTCGTCAGGTGGTTGAGGCGGTGAAGACCAAGGTGGAGGGTCTCCAGCAGAGCAACGTTCTCCCAGTAGGCACGAAACTGATCCCTTTCTATGATCGCATTGAGTTGGTGAATGCTGCCATTAAGACTGTACGTGACGCGTTGATCGAGGGCGTTGTGCTGGTGGTCTTCATCTTCTTTTTCTTTCTGGGCCATGTCCGGAGCGCCGCCATCGTGACGGTCACGTTGATCGTCACGCCGCTCGTGACGTTCATCGCAATGGAGCGATTCGGACTCTCGGCCAACTTGATGACGCTTGGCGGGCTCGCGATCGCCATCGGCGAGATCGCCGACGGATCTCTTGTCGTGGTCGAAAATGCCTATCGGCACCTCGCACAACATAGCGGCGCTTCGGAGGAAAGCAGGCTCAGCGTCATTCTTCATGCCACAAAAGAAGTGGGCCGGCCGATCCTGTTCGGTATTCTGATCATCAGCGTCGTCTTTTTGCCGCTCCTGACCCTCCAAGGTATCGAAGGGAAGATGTTTGCGCCGCTGGCCTACACGCTGGTCATTGCGTTGCTGGCTTCGGTGATCGTTACGCTCACGTTGTCGCCGGTGCTTGCGTCCCTGCTGTTGCGTGGAGATCATCCGCAGGAAACGGGCCTCACCCGATGGATGAAGCAACGGTACTTGCCGGTATTGGAATGGACCCTCCGACATCGCAAGGTTGTCCTGGCCGGCTCGACGGCGATCGTGCTTGCCAGTGTGGCCCTCGTGCCCTTGATTGGGCGAGAGTTCATCCCTCTACTGGAAGAAGGCACGCTCACCCCTCAAGTCGTCCGATTGCCGAGCGTGTCGCTGCCGGAATCCATCGAGATGGAAAAGCAGACCCACAAAGCGATGCTGGAATTCCCGGAGGTCCGAATGGCTGTGAGCAAAATCGGCAGGCCGGATATCGCGTTCGGTCCGGAAGAGCCGAACGAAAGCGACCCGATTGTCTCGCTGAGCGAACGGAGTACCTGGAAAACGGCAGCGACCCAGTCGCAACTGACCGATGCCGTCAGAAAAAAGCTGACGGAGATTCCTGGCATCTCCGTGCTCATGAGCCAACCGATTCAAGAACGGGTGGACGAGTTGATCTCAGGTATCAGAACCGAATGCGCCATCAAGCTGTTCGGGGACGACCTCGAAGTCCTGTGGGGCAAGGCAGAGCAGATCGCAGCCTTGCTGCAGCAGATCGTGGGTGTCAAAGACATCAAGATCGAACAGATCTCCGGACAGCCCTATCTCACTATTGATATCGACCGGCAGAAGATCGCCCGATTCGGCATCAGCGTGGCCGACGTGCAGGAGATCATCACCACGGCGATCGGCGGCAAACCCGCGACACAGATCTATGAAGGCGAGCGGCGGTTTCAGCTCGTCGTGCGATTTCCCGCTCCCTATCGAAACAGTGTTGCGAGTATCGGAGAAATTCGGGTAAAGGCCGCATCCGGAGCGCTGATCCCCATGAGCGATCTTGCAACCATCGAGATGCGTGAAGGGCCGCTCCGCATCAGTCGTGAGCATGTCAAACGCCGCATCTTCATCGGCTTCAATGTCGTAGGCCGTGACATCGGCGGTGTTGTGGATGAGGGGCGGGCGAAGCTTGCGGCACAGCTCCGCTTGCCGGAAGGGTATACCGTCGTCTGGGGTGGTGCGTTCGAAAATATGGAACGGGCCAACGCGCGGCTCATGATCGTCGTGCCGATCACATTGGCTCTGGTCTTCTTTCTTCTCTATTGGGCGTTCCATTCGCTCCGGTACGCGACTCTGATCATCATCAATCTCCC
>JAHBWQ010000173.1 GCA_019636915.1 Nitrospira sp.
TAAGGAACGCTTTGCAAAAAGTGCGACCTTGAAAGCGGCAAACTTCGATGTGAAGACGGAGGAAGGCATCGTTCAGCTTAATGGAACGGTTCGTTTTCAGGTCATCGCCCTCGAAGCTGCTGAAGCCGCTCGGCAGGTGCCGGGTGTTCGAGCCGTCAATACGGAAAAAATTCGCCTAGAGGGTGAGAGCTGATGCAGGGTTCCTCCGGCCCCGTGGCTGATGCTTCCTCTGTCATGGAGCATGCACGTCGCAGCTCGGCCGACAATCGTCCCCTCCTTCTGACTTGGGACTTCGGGCTGGTGTGGTGGGGCCAACTCATTTCACAGATCGGTGACGGAGTCTGCCGACTGGCACTCTTGTGGTTTGTCTACGCCGTCACGGGATCACCGCTCAAGACTTCCATCATTGGACTGTTGCAAACGATTCCCCCGATCATCCTCGGGCCGATCATCGGGGTGTACGTCGACCGGCTCCCGAAGAAAGTCCTGCTGATCACGAGCGATATTCTGCGTGCGCTGTTAATCGGGTTGATTCCCTGCCTCATCCCCGTGGAATCCTTTACGGTATCGGTGTTGTATGTGCTGGTGTTTCTTCATGCGGTGTCCACGGCGGTCTTCGGGCCGGCCCTGACGGCTGCAGTACCGGCATTCGTTCCCAAGACGCAGTTCACCGCTGCCAATGCGCTTCTGCAGGGGACCACGAGCCTGGGGATTATCTTTGGTCCCGCGATCAGCGGCCTCGGTATCGCTGCGTATGGATCACAAGAGGTGCTCTGTATCAACGCCGCAACCTACTTGATTTCGGCTGCGTGTCTCGCCCTGGTCCGCTTCCGAAATGCGGTGGCGACCAGTGTTTCGCCGGGGGCACGATCGACCCTGCTGCAAGATCTGATCGAAGGGTTTCGCTATGGCGTGTTCACCAAACCGGCATTGTTACTTTTGACCGGTACCGCCGCCCTCTATACGTTCGGCACCAGCGCGCTGACCGCGCTCTTTCCGGTCTTTGCCAGAAAGCTGCTTGGGCTGGGGCCGGTCGAGGTTGGATATTTATGGTCCGCGCTGGGCATGGGGTTGCTTGTGACGTCGATCGCGCTCTTGTGGGTGACCGATTGGATGGTCAAGGATCGTATGCGACTTATTATGGCTGCGAGTGTGTTGAGCGGTCTCGCTCTGAGTGGATTGGCCTGGACCCTTGATCCGTATGTCGCCGGCGTTCTTATGGGGCTGATCGGGTGTGGGATGGGGGTCTTTACACCGATCGCCTGGGGAATTATTCAGGAGCTGGCGCCGAGTCACATGATCGGGCGGGTCCTGGGGCTTTATGGGACGGGGGCCATGACCGCCGCCATCGGAGGAATCTCCGCGTTTGGGTGGATCACCGAACAGCAGGGGCCCGAAACCGGAGTTCTCGGGATCGGGCTTGTCCTGATGGTCACGGCGTTGGTTGCCACGAGGATGAGCCGAGCAAGTGCCGAGTATGAAGGGAACCGTTCATGAACGATATCATCCGATGGAACGAACAATACTACATCCTTGCATCATCGTCGCTGGCGGAGGGCCGAACCGAAGTCCTGAAACATGGAGAGACCTTCGCCGTGTTCGATCGATACGGGGATATGCACCAGGTGCTTCCTGGCCCGCAAGGTCTCTATCATGAAGGGACCCGCTTCCTCTCGCAATCTGAACTGTTGCTGCAAGGTCAGCGTCCGATGCTCCTCAGCGCCACCGTGAAAGAAGACAATGCACTCTTCACGGTGGATCTCACGAATCCGGATCTGATGCACGATGGGAAAAAAGTCGTCTCACGTGGCACCGTCCATCTGTGCCGCACGCGGTTTCTCTGGCAAGGGACGTGGTACGAACGTTTCTGCGTTCGGAATTATGGGAATAAGGGCATTCCGCTTGCGATTACGATCGCGCTGGATGCGGACTTCGCCGATCTCTTCGAAGCGAGAGGTCGAAAACGGGAGCGGCGTGGGGTACGGCTCAAGACGGTTCGCTCAAAAAACGGACTCGTGTTCAGGTATAAGGGACTTGATGGGATCGTCCGTCGAACCTCCATTCAGTGCACTCCCACACCGAAACGAGTGACATTGAACGGCTTCATCATCGAATCCTCCCTCCGTCCACATGCAGATCTGACCTGGGAGATCGCCATTTCCTGTGAAATCGGGAGCCCACAGAAGCGAAAAGGGCTCACCTACGAACGTGCCTACCATCACGCCAATCGTGCTCTCAAGGATGCCACATCTTACAATGCCCATGTGTATACCGCGAATGAACAGTTCAATCACTGGTTGAATCGGTCGCTCGCTGACCTCCACATGTTGATCTCGGAGACTCCGGAAGGGCTCTATCCCTATGCGGGAGTTCCCTGGTTCAGTGTCCCATTCGGGAGGGACGGGATCATTACGGCGCTTCAGATGCTGTGGATGAATCCATTACTGGCTCGTGGCGTGCTGGGGTTTCTGGCTTCCACCCAGGCGACGGAGGTTCGGCCGGAACGGGATGCGGAGGTCGGAAAGATCTTGCATGAGACTCGCCAAGGTGAGATGGCAGCACTGGGCGAGATCCCATTTGGAAAGTACTATGGGAGCGTAGATGCGACGCCGTTGTTCGTCGTCCTGGCTGGTGCTTACTATGGACGCACCGGAGATCGTGAGTTTTTGGCCAAGCTCTGGCCGCATATTCAACTCGCGCTTCAGTGGATTGATCGCGATGGTGATCCCAGCGGCATGGGATTCACCACCTACTCAAGGCAGTCGGCGAATGGCCTTGTGCATCAAGGTTGGAAGGACTCCCACGATGCGGTCTTCCACGCCGATGGCACGGCTGCAGAGGGCCCGATCGCGCTGTGCGAGGTTCAAGCCTACGTGTATCAAGCCAAACAAGCGGCGGCAGGCCTGGCTCGGGTCTTAGGAAAACTTGATCAGGCAGAACGTTTACTGAAGGAAGCCGCCTCACTGCAAGAGCGATTCGAGAGGGCATTCTGGTCCGAGAAACTCGGTTCCTATGCCCTGGCCTTGGATGGACGGGGGCGACCGTGCCTTGTGTTGTCTTCCAATGCCGGCCACTGTTTGTATGGTGGGATTGCCGGGAGAAAACATGGGTTGCGCACGGCGCATATGCTTCTGACGGACAAGATGTACAGCGGGTGGGGGATCCGAACACTGGCGACATCAGAAACACGGTATAATCCGATGTCCTATCATAACGGGTCGGTGTGGCCGCATGATAACGCGCTGATTGCAGCAGGGATGGCGGCCTACGGATACAAAGAAGGGGCGAAGAAGATCCTCACCGGACTCTTCGACGCCAGCCTCTTTCTTGATCTCCATCGCATGCCGGAACTCTTTTGTGGCTTCCCTCGTCGCCCGGGTGAAAGTCCCACGCGCTATCCGGTGGCCTGCGCTCCGCAAGCTTGGGCGGCCGGCGCGGGGTTTCAAGCCTTGCAGGCTTGTCTTGGGCTGCAGATCGACGGGACTCGGCGCCTGGTGCAGTTTGTACGTCCGACGCTGCCGCCGTTTCTCGAGCGAGTCGAACTGCGGAACCTCTCCATCGGTACCGCCCGTCTTGATCTTGTGCTCGACCGTCACCAGAACGAGGTCGCGCTGACGGTTGCCCGCCGAATCGGTCAGATCGAAGTCATATTGACCGTATAGGCAGAGGTCTTCTTGTCCGGGTCTGCTCTCGACGTGCCGTCATGTGTGCCACCACAGCAGATGCTGTCCGCCATGTCAGGCAGAAGAATGGACTGCCCTCTATTCATCATCTCAACGTTCCCCGTGGTGTCGATTCGGTGGCAGGAATGAAGACGGTGGGCAGAGGCCAGGACATGAAGGGTCACGAAAGGCCGCTTGTCCAACCGATCATCGAACCCTTTCAGTCGTTCATTCGAACTGAGGCAGCCGGAGGCATCTTGCTCTTGGTCGCGACATGCATCGCGATGGTCTGGGCAAATTCTTTCTGGGACAAATCCTATCAGGTATTCTGGTCCACTCCTATTGGTGTAACGATCGCAACCTACACACTGACGGAAACGTTGCTCGACTGGATTAACGATGGCCTCATGGCCATGTTTTTCTTCGTCATCGGACTGGAAATTAAGCGTGAGATCATGGTCGGAGAGTTGGCTTCCTGGAAGCAGGCGGCGTTGCCGCTGGCTGCAGCTTTGGGCGGGTCGATCCTCCCGGCATTACTCTATGCCTCATTCAACGCGGGAACCGCGACAGCGAAGGGTTGGGGAATTCCGATGGCCACGGATATCGCGTTCTCTCTGGGGATCCTCTCGTTGCTCGGCTTGCGTGTTCCGCTGGCATTGAAGGTCTTCTTGACCGCCTTGGCCATTGCCGACGATCTTATCGCCGTGCTGGTCATCGCCCTCTTTTATACCTCGACCATCTCGTGGACGAGCGTGGGGATGGCTGCCCTGTTTCTCGTTCTGATGATCACGGCAAACATGATTGGGGTGCGCAGTCTGCTCGTCTATTCGATTCTTGGAATCGGAGGCTTATGGTTGGCATTTCTTTTCTCCGGCATTCATGCCACGATTGCCGGCGTGATTGCGGCGATGACGATTCCCGCCAGGACACGACTCACCGGTCGAGAGTTTCTGAAGAAGGGTACCACGCTTCTTCGTCAATTTGAGAAAGCCTTGGTTCCGAATGAGCCGGAATTGGCAAACCGGGAGCGTCAACACATTGCGAACCGAATGAAGACGGTTGTGACGTACGTCGAAACGCCTCTGCAACAACTCGAACATATCCTTCATCCGTGGGTCACGGTCGTCATTATGCCGCTATTCGCTCTCGCCAATGCCGGAGTCCCGTTTGACACTGACCTTGCAGCGATATTGCTCGATCCTATCGCACTCGGTGTGACGATCGGTCTGATCGTAGGGAAACCAGTCGGCATCCTGCTCTCATCCTGGTTTGCAACCGTGTGTGGTCTGGCCGCCCTTCCGGAGGGTGTCTCGTGGCATCAGATGTGGGGGATCGGTGTGCTTGCTGGAATTGGATTCACGATGTCGCTCTTCATCGCCGGATTGGCCTTTTCTCCAGGTCCGTCGCTGATGGCGGCGAAAGAAGCTATCCTGCTTGCTTCGACGATCGCGGGACTAACTGGGTGGCTGTTGCTACGGTATGCTTCAGAAATGCAGAAGGGGTGAGAACTGCCCTGGATGGTCGAACGGAGGACTGTGAACCGATTCCTAGGTCACGGGGTTCAATATGACGAGGAGATCTCCCTGCCGCAGTGGAGCTCCCTCCTGAATCTCGGTCAGGGAAATAATGGTGCCTCCCCGATAGATCCGCAGCACGACCGAGGGTCTGAGATCCACCGATGTCTTTCCGATTTCTTCCTCTCGAACCTGACGTTCAATGAGGTTGACCTGCCCCCCGGCGGTGAGTAAATCTTCGAGATACTGCACCATATGGGATTGCTCCACGGCGGCAGCGAGTGCATAGCCGCCGAACGTGGAGGGTGCCACGATGCTGTTCGCACCTCCCTGGCGGAACAATTTGATGTTTTCCTCTTCCTTCGCGCTGACGATGACTCGAAGCGCAGGATTAAGGTGTCGTGCCGTCAGAAGAATCAAGGCGCTCGTGTCGTCCCGTCCGGCTGCAATGATGAGGGCTTTTGCCTTCACCACCATCGCGTCTCGCAACGTGGCTTCCTGTGAGCCGTTTCCCTGAATGGCCACGACTCCGCAATCAGTCGCGGTACGTGCTCGTGTCTCATCGGATTCGATCACAACGATATTGTCCGGAGAAATGCCTTTTGCCTGCAACTCTTTGACCGCGGCTGCTCCGGTATTGCCGTAACCGCAAACGAGAATGTGGCCCTCGAGTGAAGCCTTCAAAGCAGCCATACGATAGTCCTCCATATAGCGTCGAAGAATGAGTTGATAGGCGGTTCCCAAAAACACGAGCCAGACCACGATACGTACAGGAGTCACGACGAGTGCATCGATAAGTCTGGTTCGAGGTGTGACAGGGGTGATGTCGCCGTATCCAACCGTCGTCACCGTAATCATCGTGAAATACACTACGTCGACGAAAGAAACTTCACCGTCGTGGTGGTCAACTAATCCGTCACGATCGAGCCAAAGGAGGACGACGATTCCACAGATGAGCACCAGGACGATGCCAAGTTGTGCGAGTAATCGTTGGACAGGCAACAGATCAGATGGTGTGTGAAGAACGCGTGTCCTGTTTGATGGCGCGAATGAGGGTTGCATACGCCTGGTACAGTAGCAATCCATAGAATGAGAGTCAAAGTCGAAGCATTTGGACGTTGCGATCAATCGATGCTCATGTGCGTAACAACATGGAGGTCCGTGACAAGATAGATATTCCAGTGATACCGACGAAAGTTTTAGGAATAGTCATTGTCGAGAGGCGAACGCTGATAAGAGACAATAGTCATCATCTTGCGACACGGCCGAGCGGAGGGCGAGAGCTTTGCTGATAGTCAGCAAGATGAAGTCGGATTCTGCTAAACCCGCAAGCGATATCTACCAGCGGAGCATCTCTGAACGGAGAACGTAGGCTATCATGACTTGGTTGACGGCGCTGGCGAGGCGATCGGCAAGACACCATCTTTGATGTGAATATCGCGTTGGGGATATGGAATCTCAATTCCGTGTTCGCGAAACTTCCTGCTGATGGCGTAGTTCAGCTCGCTTCGAAGCACACCAGGTCGGTCCGTGTAATCTCTCGTCCACACCCGGAGGAGAAAGTGCAAGGCGCTTTCTCCGAACTCCTGAAGCAGGACATCAGGTTTCCGCTCTGTAAGCACCCCAGGGTGGTTACTGGCGATTTCCAACAGCAGCGTTCGTACGACCTCCGGGTCTTCGCGATAGGAGACGCCGACAGGAAAATTGAATCGAACGTCTCGTGTCGTATAGCTCCAATTCGTGACTTTCGACGTGATGAACTCAGAATTTGGAATGATGATGGCGATGTTGTCGTTGGTGACCACCGTTGTGGCACGGGCTGAAATATCCACAACATTTCCCGTGACTCGCCCGATCTCAATGCGATCTCCGATTTTGACAGGACGTTCGAAGAGCAGAATAAGGCCGCTGACGAGGTTGTTTGTGATCGTTTGTAGGCCGAAGCCGACCCCGATTCCAAGCGCACCGGCCAGCACGGTTACGGTGCTGAGATCGATTCCCATCGTCTGCAAGATGACGATGAATCCGATCGCGATGACGCCGATACGAACGATGGCACCTACAGCCTGTCGAACACCGATGTCGATCCGACTGTTCGCAAGCAGTGTCAGGATAACCCAGTTTTTGAGTATCCGCGTGAGCCACAAGAGTAAGACGAAAAGAACGACCAGGGAAACAATCGTCCAAAGTGTTATCGGCGTGGTGCCGATCTCAAATAGTGGAATATTCAGCCAGTGTGTGAGTGTTTCTGATATCTCCGGCAGGTGGTCCATGCCTCCCCCTTCTCGTTCATTCAGTCTAAAGACCAGCTCCTACTCATCATGTCCATGATCGCGTCCAGGCGTGAACATGATTAGATCATGCGGGCCGGAATGGCCAGAAAACCGGGATCAGGAAAGTTGCGAGCAGCCAGAACAGGATGTTCAAGGGCGTGCCCACGCGAAGAAAGTCCGCGAACGTGTATTGGCCGGGTCCGTAGATCAGCGTGTTCGTCTGATAACCGACAGGGGTCATGAAGCTCGCCGAGGCCGCAAAGGTGATGGCCATCAGGAAGGGACGAGGGTCGAGACCCAGTGACTGGGCTGTGGTGATCGCAATGGGTGCGAGAAGCGCAGCCGTGGCATTGTTCGACATCGTCTCTGTCAGCAACGAGGTGACAAGGTAAAATGCCGACACGAGTGCCAGAGGACCCCAGATTCCCACGGTTGCAATGAGCCAATTGGACAGCAATAAGGCCGCGCCGGTTTTCTCCAGAGCGACTCCCAACGTGAGTACGCCCGCCAGCAGGAAAATGATTCGCCATTCAACGGCGCTGTAGGCTTCCTGCATCGTCAGACATCCGGTCAGCACGAGCAGAACACATCCAGTGATCGCACTGACGACGATGGGAACCAGGTTACATGCAGCCGACACCACCACGCCGACGACAATCGCGAGGGCGGTCACTAGCTTGTGGGTTCGAAATGTCGGAAGGCCTGTGTCGGAGATCATCACAAAGGCAGGGCTATCTTGGAGACGGGCGAGGGAATCCCGTCGTACTTTGAGCAGCAGCACATCGCCTCCGCGCAAGGTTCGTGAGTTCAAGTTATCATGAACGACTTTCCCGTGATGTCGGACGGCCAGAACGGTCGCGCCGAAGTTGTCGCGGAATCTGATGCCTTTCAACGATCGTCCATCCAACACGGAATAAGGCGCAACAACGGCTTCCATGAGCTGGGTGTGGCCGGATTCCAGGTCTTTATCCCTCAAGTGCATCTCCGATTTGAGTACGACCCCGGCCCGTTCCTGTAATTGCTTGATCTGGGCAATGTTGCATCGAACGAGCAGTACGTCGCCTGCTTGCAGCACGGTAAGGGGGTCCGGGGACAGTAATCGGCCGGCGCCGCGACGGACCTCGAGAATGTCGAGTTCGGTTTCCTGCACCAGCGGGCAGTCGGCAAGGGTGATACCGATGGACTTAGCTTCAGGAAGTAGAACGAGCTCCGTGAGATAGTCATCCATGCCGAAGTGCTGTGTCAAATCGCGGGTGGTTCGACGATCGGGTATCAGACGAAGCCCGGCCACGAGCATGTACACCGTGCCTGTGGCAAAAAACACCAGCCCGAGCGGTGTCATTTCGAACATACCGAGGCCGGGCTGTTCGTAGCGTTCGGCGATCGAGCTGACGAGAATATTCGTTGAGGTGCCGATCAGTGTGCACACGCCTCCGAACATCGATGCAAAGGACAGCGGCATCAGCAGTTTTGAGGGACCGATGCGGGTTTCGTTGGCCATACCGATGACAACCGGCATCAGCATGGCTACGGCTGCGGTATTGTTGATAAAAGCGGAGATGGTTCCAACCATAATCATCATCGTCAGCAGCGTGATGGCCGTGCCGCGCCGGCTGAGTGCCTTTAACCCGGTACCCAGGACGTTCAGGGCGCCGCTCTTGAAGAGCCCGGCACTCAGCACGAGCATGGCGGCAACCGTCACGGTGGCCGTATTGCTGAATCCGGCCAAACCTTCCTCGGGGGTAACGATCCCGCTGAGGAGCAGGGTGGCAATGATCAACAGCCCAACCAGGTCGACCGAAAGCCGTTCGGTCACGAAAAATATGACCGACGACAGCACCACAAGAAGTACGATGATCATTTCATGGGGCATAAGAGATTCCTTGAGGCGCTTGGTTATTTAT
>JAHBWQ010000174.1 GCA_019636915.1 Nitrospira sp.
GAGATTGCAAATTCGAACCATTTATGACGATTGTTCGAAATGGTCATGCGGTGGAAGTGATTAATATGGACCCCGTCATGCATGACATACAGGGGTATGAAACTTCGATCGAAGCAGGAAACAGAGTATTGTTCAACACCCCTCTGATCATGAACCACCAGCATCGGCGGGGTGATCTCCATGCCATGCATAATCATGCGCCAGGAAAGTCGTTGGTCGGGCCGGTGTATCTCAATAAAGGTCGACGGACATTCTATATGCAGTGTGGGTTTCATGCCTATATGGAAAGCTGGGCCATGGCCGTCAATAATCCCTACTATGCTCTGACCGACGTAGGAGGCAAGTTCGTGATCGATGGCATTCCACCCGGGACGTATCAGTTAGTCGTTTGGCATCCACAGACAGGACCAGGGACGACGAAGTTCATCACGGTGCAACCCGACGGAAGGCTGGTTGAGCAGCTGTCATTGCCAGCTCCAAAAGGAAATCGAACTGCCTATACGGTCATGGACAATCCTCGATTCGGCCTTGAGTCATTGGGGTATTCCGTCAATATTCAACCGGTGGTTGAAACTCAGCAGTAACGACTGATGCAGGGAGAGACAAGAAGGAGAGCCTACCACTCGGTGTTCCTTGTCCTCATCGTTGCGGCGTCGGTTTGGTGTCCGTTCTTGGCTGCGGAGGGTGCCGACACTCTTTCCACTGAGCCGGAGTTTTCTGGCCGTCTCGTCCTAGGAGTGAATGGGAAGCAACATCAGGCGCAAGTGTTTGGAAAAGGGGACCGTCTGAGATTGGAGTACAAGTATGCGGTTCGAACGGAACGTGGATTTGCGGCGATCGAAATCATACGGTCTGATCATGCAGAGATATGGTACGTCCTTCCTCAACGGCGAGAATTGTTGGTGATGCCGTTGACGGAGGACATTATTCCTACACGCCCGAAATTGAGCGGAGAAACGACCAGAACACTGATCGGTCCCGCTGTGGTGGCCGACCGTCCTGCCCGGCTGTATGACGTTCAGACGGAGCGACATGGAAGAGGCGAACGATTCTATGAGTGGGTCGATGAGGAGATGGACATCGTTCTCAAATTGGTCAGTCGAGATCGAGATTGGTCGTTTCATTACGAACGAATCCGGAAATCACCTCAACCAGCGATGTATTTTGAGGAGCCGCCCGGATACAAGAAATGTGTGAGTGCCACCGGCTACCGACCAGAAGATTAGGACATGAAGCTCGCGAGTATTCGACGGCATATGATCAGTCTGCTTGTTCTGATGTGGTTGATCCCACTTCATGAGGTTGCGTTTTCCGGAGCAGACCCCGGTATTCAAGGGATTCAGACACTCTACGATCAGAAAGACTATCAGAAGGTCTTGGAGGAGCTGGCCAAGCTTGACTCGAATACGGTCGGTGCGCCTGATATTCGCCGACTTAAGATTCGCACATTATTGAGGCTGGGGAAGCCCAAAGATGCCTTGTCGGATTATGACGATCTTGTTCAATTGTTAAAACGTGACGATCAATCGATCCTTCAGGAGGTTGCCCTGGCCTTTGTGGTCGTTCTGACTCAGGATATGCGGGAGCAGATGCGTGGTGTCGCCTATACGGCTCTTAAAGAGTGGCAGAGTCCCGACGCGATTTCCTTTCTGCAAGATGGGCTCAACGATGGATCCGGACTGGTTCGCGCACTGGCTGCTGAAGGGTTAGCGAAACTGGATCGGGGACGCCGATCAGAACGTTTCCGACGGGCCTTGGACGATCAAGCTGCTTTGGTCAAGGAAGCGGTCCTCAAAGGTCTAGGAAAGTCTGGCGATGATTCGGTCATCGGGCTTGTCGAACCGCTATTGCAAGAACCTGAGGTGCGAGTCCGAGTGGCGGCGGCGGAGGCCCTCTGCCGATTTGGTCGCAAACAAGGCTGTGCATTGTTGGCGCAATCAGGGAAAGCGCCGAACCCTGACGAGCGAGGTGCAGCGATTCGTGCGTTGGTTGATTTGCAAGGAGCACAGGTGTTCCCAGTTTTGATTGAGGCTAGCGAGCACAAGCAACCATCGGTGCGTGGGGTGGCTGCCATGGGGCTTGCCCATGTCTCCAAGCCGGAAGCGGTTACTGTCTTGACTCGGCTTCTGAAGGATCCGCTTCCTCCCGTTCGGTTGGCTGCGGCGGTGAGCCTTGGACAACTCAACGGTTTCGATGCACGCTCTCCGTTGAGAAAGGCCATCACGGAGGACCCTGATGCGTCCGTTAGGGCATTTGTAATCGGGGGATTACTGGAGCAGGGGGAACGGTTTGATGAGTTATCTGGTCCAATCTCGGCTCTTGCCAATACGAAGGAACCGGCCGTCAGAACGGCCCTTGCTCGAGCCCTCGCCAGAGCTTCCAAGGAAAACCGAGCCGAAGCTCATGCCACAGTGAGGTCGTTGTTCGCGGATACGATGCCTCGTGTAAGAATTGCGGCGATTAAGTCTATGGCAAAACTGGATGGCGTAGGGGCCCTTCAGGTTCTGAAGCAGGGACTCCATGACGAAGATGACGCGGTTCGTGCAACTGCCGGAGGGGAACTGCTTCATTTGATGCCTATCAGGGAGTAGTGTCGGTAAACATTGCTCGTGATCACGACCGGCCTTGTCGTGAGAGAGATTTTAGCAACTCGTGTTAAAAAACCGACTCAGCCCCATCTGTATGACATTCCTCGCGTTATGCGATGATACAACAATCTAGAGGCTGAGGCGAAGCGTAAGGAGTCCTGTCCGATGACTGTTCGATTGTGGATTGGTACAGCAACGTTCAGCATTCTGTTCAACACGTTTCTTCTTGTGGCGGCCGCCCAGTCGTTGCAGGTCGTGATCGCACCATCGAAGGGGAAGGACCGTACACCAATGGTTGAAATCCCGGCTGGTTCATTTCCCATGGGGGTACCGCCAGGAGATAGGGATGGTGGGCGAGACGAGTATCCACGTCACGAGGTTTTCTTGGATCCGTTTTTGATCGACCAATTCGAAGTGACGAACGGTCGCTATGTCGAATTTGTCAAAAGCACCGGCCATCGTGTTCCACAGAATCCAACAAATCCTACGAGAAATCTTTGGCAAGGTGACACCATCACAGCATCACTTGCTGATCGTCCTGTGATCAACGTTGATTGGTTTGATGCGGAGGCTTATTGCAAATGGGCCGGCAAACGACTTCCCACGGAAGCAGAGTGGGAAAAAGCAGCCAAAGGGACATCCGATCGACGGTTCCCCTGGGGGAATGTCGAGCCAACCGCAAAACATCTGAATTACAACCAGCGGTGGATCGGCGAGAAGACGCTCATGCCCGTTGGGAGTTACGAGGCGGGGAAGAGTCCCTATGGGGTATATGACATTGTCGGCAATGTGTGGGAATGGGTAAACGACTGGTATGATGCGCGGTACTATGAGAAGAGTCCGTCCAAAAATCCGACAGGTCCTCAGGAAGGCACGAAGAAAGTGATTCGTGGAGCGGGCTGGCAGAATGAAACGCCGACCGTCCGCATCTTTACGCGTGTCGACAGTGATCCGACGATGCGCAATGAGTCGACCGGCTTTCGCTGCGCAGCCGATGTCGGCATAAATTGATAGAAATGCGATCAGTCTTGTTCGGCACCGCTACATGCCGGGTGCAGTTGGCTCAGGCACCCCCGGTTTATTGAAATCTTCCAATGGCTGAAAGTTGAGGGGGAGATTGAATAGTGAATCGGGAACCGAGCGCATCTTGACGTGCTGGTATTCCATGATCCAACTCCCGTCTTTTCTTGCCAGCTTCATGGGGAAGTGAATGTCCGTCGCGACCCATTGATAGTAGACGTCGACCTGCTCGCCTTGTTTCGTTGTGACTTCGTAGAGGATCGTCGGGTGTCCTTCCCTGACTTCCTGGCCAATCTCCTCCCGAGATACCTCGCCCGGCAATGTTTCACTCACTCTGAGATCCTGTTCAGCACTGTAAGGAATGGTCTTGAAATGCTTCATCCTGGATAGTAACAGCCAGACGACGTGCTTATCTTTCCGTACGATGCTGACATTGACCGGTCCCATCGTATGGTGCTCAATGCGCCACATATTGTCGCGGTAATAGACGTTGGATTTTCGCGATCTCCCATCGATTTTGGTGATCTGGTCGGCAGTAAACTCCATGGCCTTGACTGGAAGGGCGGGGAGTAGAAGACTGCAAGGAATCAGAAGAGTGAGCCATCTCAGGGGCACGATAACTCCTCTCATAGGGACTGGTCCATTTTCATTTGAAACCTCCTTCGATCGTGAAAAGATCATTCATCAACCTGTCCATGCAAATTAGCAACTAGTTGGCACTCTTAACCGAGAGGCGTGTGCAGCGGAATCCGATCGTTGCCGAACGTTGATCGGGAGATGCGCCCCCTCTTGTTGCGGTTCTGAGCATGATCCTGGCACTCTTCCATGAACCACCACGGACGCCCTTGTACCGGCCGGTGGCGGGGCCAGGCGGGTTGCGTTCCGGCATATAGGCATAGTAGTCGGGGCCAAACCAGTCTTGCACCCACTCTGCCACGTTTCCAGCCATATGGTGCAGCCCGTAGGGACTCTTGCCCTGATCGAGGGAATCGACGGCGGCCAGAATGGGGATCTCATGCACATGATGTTGTCCAAACATTGCGAGGGAGGAGCCTGGGGTGGTCTCACCCCATGGGAACAGATAGCCTTCCGTCCCTCGCGCCGCTTTTTCCCATTCGGCTTCTGTCGGTAGTCTCGCATCCCTTGCTGCGCAGAATTCCTTTGCTTCGGTCCACGTGACATAGAGCGCCGGCCAGCGTGCCAGGCTTTCGTCGGGAATGAAGTGGATAGTGATGACATGCCAGAGGAGTTTCTGTAATTCATCCGATGGATGATGGTTTCGTTGGTGTAAGAAGATCAGATATTCGCCGAGACTCACTTCATCGCGATCGATTTCATAGGTGTCTAACCAGACTTGATGTTGGGGAAGTTCCGTATCGTCAAAGGGAGTCCAGTTACCATAAGGCGAAGTTGAAACGTGCTTGCTGCCATAGAAAAAGGTGCCGGCTGGGACTGTAACCATCGGAGATGGTCGGGCGAGATTCGCAATGCCGGTTAAGTGGAGAGCCAATTCCGGTGAGGGTTTTGATCCTGCCTGTGTGAGCGTGGAGTTTCCAATCATGACGAGGAAGGTCAAGACGGTCATGAGCCATATACGACACTCCAGCATACAATCGCATCCAAGAGTCTCATCGTTGGGCCGGAAGACGTTACACGATAAGCTCGGCGCCGATGGCTGGTCGTCGCTCAGCCGTGGCCGAGGAGTGTCAGTTTACCACAGAGGTTCACAGGCCTGCATCTGGTTGGATCTGGATGGTTCAGTCGTTGTCGTGAAGGATATGTGCGCAAGATATGCCCATTCATCATTGTATTGAGATGCATCGAAACACTTGGGTACGATCTACGCTTGGTTAGAAACAAGGCTGGTTGAACCTCTCTGCCTCCGGAAAACGGTTATTGATGGAAGGAGTATCACATGATCCGCTATCGGTCGTCGAAGTCATTGTACCCGTGTTTCTCTGTCTTGTGCGTAGGGCTTGTCTCGCTGACGTGCGCGTATCCCCTCATGGGTGAAACGATACCACTCAGCCAGGATGTGTTTCAGCGAGCGAGACAGGTGACGGTTGGAATTCTGGCGGACACCCAAGATGAACGAACGCCGGCGAAGCCCGGGAAGGTCGCTGTACGAGGCACCGGATTTCATCTGCGAGACGGGTACGTGGTCACCGCCAGACATGCCGCGGAAAAGCATGACCCGACAACCGGCACTCTGCTCCAGAAACGAATCCGCATTCTGACGAATGATCTGCATGAACTTCCCGCCGATCTCGTGGGTGACAGTGCATTTATGGATGTCGTGCTCTATCGCGTGGCCGAACCGCACCGTTCAAAACTGCAGACCGGAACCTCATTTGTCACCGGGGACGTATTGCCTGGAATGGAGGTCTTCACGGTCGGGTATCCGCTCGGCTGGGGGCCGACCATGGCATTCGGCAGGCTTGGGAATACCAATACGTTTCTCCAAACGGTCGACACCCGTTTGATTCAGGCTGATCTGTCGGCATGCAGCGGCAATTCAGGAGGCGGACTCTTCAGCGGGCAAGGAGAGATTGTGGGAATCGTGCATGCGGTGATTCAGACTGATAAGGAAGAAACACAGAGCTATTGTAGCCGTATGGCATTCGCGATCCCAGGTATTCTCGCCGAGCGGATCGTCAACGCGACACTCTCCGGGAAACCGCTCGCCTTCTCTAAGCTTGGTCTCCATCTGACTTCGGTCAAGGATGGCACGAGGCTGCGCGTGGCTGTGAAGGATGTCGCCGAGCCGGCCAAAGCGGCAGGTCTGCAGAAACATGATATTTTGCTAGCCATCGAGGATACGGAGATCATTGATGCCGCTCAGTTAAAGAATTTTCTGATCGAGCGCACGACCCCAGGTCAGGAGGTGTCCATCAAAGTCCGCCGAGTTGATGCAGATCTCACATTTCATGTTGTGCTGAGCGGTGGGTAATAGCCATCCGTCTTTCGGTATGCGCTGACCTCAACGGCAGGAGTACGGTCCTCTCCGGTCTTGAAAGCTTGAGAGGAGGTCATTAGCCCGGGTTCTCTCCCGTATCGGGTGAAGGACCACCATTGCCGTCAACATACTCTCCCCCTGGGCACAGATGTCACTTCAATGACCAGGTTGTTCAGGTTTTTGTCTCTCTGAAGATGGGCGGCCAAAAGCGTTCGGTATCGATCACCACTTCACCAGCCCTGTCGGCCCGATAGTGCGGTGACGACCGATTCCGGCCCATGCGTGCCTGCCGGGTGAAGTCTGCCAGGGGTGTCGCACCGCGCTGTTTCGCCCCCTGGAGTTTTCCTGTGTGCGATGCGTAAAATACAGCATTCTTGGGCGAGGAGTCGATGAGAATTCGGACCATTCGCGGGCGCATTGTATGGGCTATCGTGTTGGTCGGCTGTATTCCCCTGCTCATCGGACTTGCACTAGCCTATGTCTCGGGGATGCAGTCTCTTCGAGATGTAATCGGGGGCAATCTCCAAGCAATTGCAGTCCAAGTCGCCGATCGAGTGACCATGCTGATCCAAGCCGAAGTGCAAAGTGTCAGACTGCTCGGGTCCGCGCCGTTGCGTGTGCGTCAGCCGGTTGAGGCGGCCAACCGCGCCTATCCGTTGGATTACGATCGAGCGCAGCGCCTCCTTTCCCTACGCATGCAGGTATGGGAGGAAGGAGGGGAGGGCGCGGATCGTCTTCTGGATGCCGAACTGTCACGGTTTCTTCTGGACACGAAGGTTCGCGGGGGCGATAAGGTTGTCGGCCTGCTCATTGTGGACCAATATGGGGGGCTGGTAGCAGCCAGCTCGGAACCGGACCGTTACTTTTTCGGAGAGGAATCCTGGTGGAAAGCGCTTCATGCAGGGAACGGGGATCAAGTACACATTACCAGCCTGATTCCTGAACATGAGGGGTCGTTTCGGTCTTCTGAGGAGACGATCGATATCGCTGTGCCGATTCTGGATGAGCGTCAGCGCATCGTCATCGGAGCCGTCAAAGCGTCGTATCGATTCGACACACTCCTCGCCATGATCAAAGAAATTCACATCGGGCAAACCGGGCACGCCATGTTGTTTGACGCTGCCGGCAATCCGCTTGTTTGTCCGATTCTGCCGAGACAGGCGCATCGCATACCAAGTCCACTCATGGCGATGGTCGTGTCATCGGAGCCAGGTTGGGGCATCGCGGAGGATGACGGACATGGTGCGACGGACACGGTCGTGGGATATGCACCTGTGTCCAAATTGAGTTTGCCTGAAAATCCCTGGCATGTTTTTGTGCGTCAGCAGCCAGCAGAAAGTTACGCTCCGATTAGGGATCAGTTGCGGAATTTGGCCATGATCGCCTTGGTGATGTTCGGACTGCTCTGGGCGATCAGCCGATATGTCGCGACGCGTATTGCCCGTCCAATTCAAATTCTCCACAGTGGCGTTGAGGCGATCAGCCAAGGCACGTATGACCGTCCGCTGAACATCCATACCGGGGATGAGTTCGAGGAATTAGCCGCTGCCGTGCATCGGATGGCCGACCGACTGATGGCTTCCCGGGCTGAGCTCGAAGAGCTCAATAAGGATTTGGCTCGCCGTGTGAAGGAAAAGACTGAAGAGGTCACCCGGCACATGCGAAGCCTTGAGTTAGCGGAACGTCTGGCCACTCTGGGGAAGGTCGCCAGCGGGATTGCGCATGAAGTCAATAATCCTCTAGGGATCATATTAAATCGCATCGAATGTATAGAGGCCGATGCGACGCGGTCGACGATCCCGGTCGAGGTACGGCGGGATCTGGTGGCGGTCAAAGCTCAGGCTGAACGCATTTCCAGGGTCACGAAAAGTATTCTGACTTTTTCGCGCGGATCGGTGTCGACATTAAAGCCTATCGATGTGAATTGTGTCGTGCGCTCCTGTGTTGCCATTGCTGGTGAACGGGTTTCGGCTCTCTCTATGGGACTTCAAGCCAGGCTTGCCCCATTACTACCGTTTATCATGGGCGATCGTGATCGATTGGAGACGGTCATTCTCAACTTAATCAACAACGCGATTGATGCGGTCAGTCCGTTGGGGAGGGCTGGCATCGTGACGGTTCGAACGAGACCCATACAAATGGACGGAAGGCTCGGGGTCGAAATGATCGTGTCCGACAACGGACCCGGTATCGCGAGCGACATCATTGGGCGGGTCTTTGACCCATTTTTCAGTACCAAGCCGGCGGGCCAGGGAACCGGGTTGGGGTTATTTCTGGCCTACGGGATCGTCTCAGACCACCGGGGTCGGATTGAGGTCAAGAACGGAGAGATCGGCGCGTTGTTCTCAGTTGCCTTACCGGCGGTAGGCTGTGAAGCGTCGGTCGAGGAAGAGGGAATATGGGAATCACAGGCAAAATTCTCATAGTCGATGACGAGCGTGAGGCGTTGGAGAATTGCCGTCGAATTTTGAGTCGCGTGTCGTATGACTGCCTGGTGACTGCTGATCCGGCCGATGCGCTTGACATGATCGAGCGGGAACGGCCTGGCCTTGTGATGACGGATCTGAGAATGCCAAAGCTGGATGGTATTGAGGTGTTGGCCGCAGCGAAGCGGATGGATCCGGCGGTTCTTGTGGTCCTTTTGACGGCGCATGCAACCGTCGACACGGCTGTGACGGCCATGAGATATGGGGCGTTTGATTACATTACGAAACCCTTTAC
>JAHBWQ010000175.1 GCA_019636915.1 Nitrospira sp.
GCAACCGACGGACCAGTTCTTCCCGTGGGTCCGGCCCCTCCTCTTCGTCGTCGACTGCCTCGTCCACCGGCAGCAGCATCTTGGACTTGATTTGCAACAGCGTCGCCGCCATCACCAAAAAATCTCCTGCGACATTGAGGTTGAGCTCCTCCATCGCCTCCAGGTACTCGATGTACTGCTGGGTAATCATCGCGACGGGGATATCGTAGATATTGATCTCGTTTTTTTTGATGAGATGGAGCAGAAGGTCCAGCGGTCCCTCGAAGTTTTCGATACGGACCTTATACGGCAGCTCTGTTTGCTCAAACCCGTCGGCTTGTGATTCCACGGCCTGGTTATATCAACTTATGGGGAGGCGGGCAAGTCTGATTCTATATATTGGGGATAAACAGGTATGCTTCATTTCAGCCTTATTGCGTAGGCCACGAGCAGAGCTGCCGTGACGAGCAACCCAAACGTAAGCACATACTGTCCGTTCTTGGCCTGAAGGAAACTATCAGGCTGGACCTGTTCGATCCTCTTCGTTTGAGCGAACAGCGGCGGATGATCGAATCGTGCCTGAGTAAGGTTGTCTTGTTGCCGGAACTCGGCATTCGAAAAATCAACGGCCCCCAGAAATTGAGCCCCGGCAAACATCGTCTCCCCCTCGAAAACGGTAAAGGTAAAGAAGGTCTCACGGCTGAAGATCGCGTCGCGAAAACCGATGCGACTCTTGAACCGACTACCGGAGAACCCCGTCCCCAAGCCGAACCTCGACCGTTCAAACTCCACCGGCTGTTCAGCTAACACTTCCAAAAATTCCGCCATCCCGTCGAAGAGCGCGCCGGTACAGTCCACGGCACTTCGAAATGTCGATCGGTGAAATCTCGTACTCGGACCGAACCTCGTCTCTCGACAGACCAATGGTCCGACGAATTGCCCTTGAACAAAATACGCTTCCTTCTCAAAAACAGCGCCAGACAGTTCAACGGCTCCCCGAAAACCCGACCAGGAGAGATCCACCCCCTCCTTGAAGCGAGACCCCTGAAAGTCGATGGGTCCTTCAAACCACAAGGTACTGCTGCCTGAACGATGACGTACCGCTCCCTGTACGATGGAATCTCGTAATCTGAGTCCTGCACGAACGAGTCGCTGCTCCTGGCTACGCGCGGGCCCGCTCTGGCTAGAAGACTCGGCTCCCATCGACGAGCGGGAAATAGCCTGCGGGGTCAGACGATCAAACAGAACGTCCCCCTGAACGATCACCCCAATCAGATCGACCGGATGCCCTCTCTCAAGCGCATCCGTGATCCGTTCACCGCGCACGATGTGTGTCTCCCGCTCAACCTGCGTACAAGTGGGTGAGAGGTGCAGAATAAGGCCAGCCTCTCCGGCTTTCGCCGCCCCCCCCTCTGTGACACAAGCGGCGTCAACGTCAGACAGGCCTACGCCCAGGGCAAAGGTAGCCGCTAGGACCATCCCTCCATAAGCCGTTCTCTTCCTGAACATGGGAATCTATACAAGCCCTGAGCGAGAGAACCAACGAGGAACCCTGTACCTCAGGTACACGTAAACAATGAAAGGGGATATTAAAGAAGCGCCCAGAGATCGCTGCTGGACCTACTCGTTATCCAGCAGCGATACAGGGTGTTACGATTGGATCCAAGGCTGAAAGCCCTGCCCCTGCGATGGGCTATACATAATCCGAACTACACGAGCAAAACCTGTCGCAGGGCAATCACCAAATTCCGGCCGATTAATTGTGTCGATAATCGTCGTCCAGCAATTCTTCGGACTTATCGATGAGCTCATCCCCGTCATCATCCGTGTCGAGATCCAACTCATCTCGAACATCGTCTTCGTCGAGCTCATCCTCCATCTCTAAATCATCATCCACGACATCATCATCTTCCAAATCAGCTTCATCCGGCTCCACCGGCATGGCCGGTTTCACAGAAATGACCTTCCGGGGCGTCATCTCCTCTTCATCAGCAACCTGCTTGACAGGCTCGCTCGAGGGACCGGGCTTCGGGGGCGTTTTTTTAGCTGATTTGCTAACCGCTTTCTTGGCTGATTTGCCGGCTGCTTTCTTCGCCGCCGGTTTCTTCTTTGAAGCGGGTTTGGACGCCTTGACAACCGCACGCTTCTTGGCAGCCTTTTTCGCCGTTGCTTTCGTAGCCGATGCTTTCTTGGCTGCTTTCTTCTTCGGCGACGGGGCAGCCTTTTTCGTCCGTGACGACGCTTTCGCGACGGCTTTTTTCTTTTTGTTCGCCATTCCGATCCCTCCTCTTCGTTTCAGCGCGGCACAACGCGCCTCCATCTAGCATGAACGAACAGGCTCTTGCAACCATCTCTGTCATGATTTCTACGGCCCCTTGCGGCCCACATTACTTTGAGTTCAATAGAAATGCGCGCTCTGTCGAGCGCAGGGAAGATAGAGGCCGGCGGTTATCTCCCAAAGCCCCAGAACCCCTGGCAAACCCTCAGTGGCGGCGTGCTATGATGGAGGTAGCGCTTGAATCCTTGACCACCTTTATGGCTCTTATCAATTACGGATACGACGTATTAAGGAACACACCGCCTGTGAACCGGCTGCACATCGTGACCGTTATCCTGGGCATTGCAGCGACAGCAAGCGGACCAGCCCTCGATCTCTCCCCGGCCACAGAGATTCTTATGGAAAATGGCTCACCCTATTACGTACCAGCCGCCGCCACTGTGGTCAGTGGCACGCCCATCCGTTGGGAGAATCCTACACCGACACACCACACCGTAACGCATAACGGCTGCCTGACCGACAAGAGCGCCTGCCTCTTCAATTCAGGAACGGTTCCACCGGGAGGACAGTTCACCATCACGGGCTTGCCTCCTGGGCGATATGCCTATCATTGCGGGATCCATCCCATCATGCGAGGACAGCTGATTGTGACAGAGGATGCCTCAACCCCCGCTCACTTGTAAGACACCGCTCATTGTCCGCTTGCAGAGGTGCTGACCGCTCCTGTAGCCTACCGATTATCCAAGTATCCGACACCAAAAGCTCGTGATCATGAAAGCTGTTACCGCCATCCGCAACCCATTGACCTTGACCGGAGACACGCTGACTCTGTTGGCCTGGCATATTCCTGACCTTGTTGCCTACCAACATCTGCCGGACGAATGGTGGCTGGCTCCGCTTGATGACGATCTCCCGTTGATCCGGCTGAACCGTACCGGGTTGGACCTGCTTAAAGCCATGAACGGCCATACCGCTGTGGGAACTCTTCTTGAGCAATATGGCACCAAGATCTGCGGGCCTGATGGGCAGCCTGGCTCCTGGCACTTGGAACGATGGGCGACCCCCAACTACTCTCTCTGCTATTACGGGGCTGAACCACCAGGAGGCCACCGACACAAGGCCAAATGGGATGTGCTTCTCCAGCAGGTCCGCGAAGGCTGGTCAGGACAAGAAGGATTCGAAGGCGAGAACCATCTGGAGAAATTTCACCATCACGAACTGACCGAAAATTCAAAGGACGACGACCATTTTGATTTGATTGAAACCACAGTCTCCCATCTCTTTCGTGAACCCAGCGAGGCCTTGGACGGCCTGACCTATGGCCGATTGCTGATGCGACAACTCAGGCGACTCGGTTGGTTCACTCCTAAGCCCAAAGTCATGCTGGAGATCGGTGGCGGCCTTGGGTACCTTGCGCAGGAACTGGGGAAAGACCTCCTGCCCTTTGAGAAGCAGGGAATCACCTACCTCTCCCTCGACATCACACAACCATTTCTAATACGCCAAATTACTCGGGCCAAGGCCAGCGGATGGACCGGCACGGGCACCAGAGCCAATGCTGAACAGCTGCCCTTTGCTGACCGCTCTGTCGATCTCGTGATCGACAATGAAAACATGGCCGACATGACGCCGGTGCGGCTGAACAAGCAGGAACTTACATCGGGAGTCGGAGCGACTGCACAACACCAAGAAGCGCTCGATTGGATCAGACGGCTTCGCCTGCCCATCGAAGCCAATCCACCGGACTCGGTGATCTTTAACCTGGGGCCGATTCGCTTTGTCGCCGAATTGTGGCGAGTCCTCAAACCGGGTGGCCGAGCGTTTCTCACCGAATTCGGTATTGAGCAGGGATGGCCGGCTCCCGTGAAGCTCCCGGGACACACTGAGTACGAAGTGCAATACAGTCATCTGCGCCAAGCCGTACGCTGGCTTGGATTTCAAGAACGATATCATTCACTCCCACAGTTTCTCGGACTCAAGCCAGATACAAAAGTGCTCTGCACCGGCGCCACCTACACCATCCAGCGATTCTGTCAGTCGATCAACCGCCGCTTCGCCGTGCGAGCCTACAGTGAAAAAGAACTCCAGCAAGCCTTGGGCGACCTCCTCCCCAAACTGCAGGGCCTCCACTACCACGACCTCGCCGACCCAGCCTGGTTCGGCCTCCAAGACTTCAAAGTGTTGTTACTGGAAAAACCCGGCGGCGCCCCGAAAGCCCAGTTCACCGAGAACAACGGCTATCGGTGGTATTCGCAGAAGTAGGCAGTTACATGACAAGGCCCAACTTGGCCTTCCATTCGTCGACATACCTCCAATCGACATCAAGGTCGTCCTGACGAAGCTTGATTTTCTCAAGATCCGCTTGATCTTGCAGCCGCCCTGCTAGAGTCTTCAGGACGATCAAATCCTCTACCGTCACAATCGGCACTGATACTTCGCCCAGGAAAACCTGTCGTCGACGTGCCAGCACTGTCCGAAGGTATTCAGAATCAGCCAAAAGCACATCGATCACCACTTCCTGATTCTTCAGAATACCTACACATCGCCAAATCGAAATCCCGCGAAAGACCATTGCGGCTGGATGCACAATGGTCGAATCGAAAAGAGAGGAGAGCAACGACTGGAGGTGATCACGAGAGGGTTGCTCCATCAGAAGCAGGATATCGATGTCCGTCGTCGCACGGGGTTCAACCAATGCGCTGTACGCCCAGCCTCCGGCCAGCGCATACTCAATACCGCGTCGATTGAAGTCCGTGATGAGCGTGGAGAGAGACTGAGCTAAGAATGATTCTGCTGCCATGCCTGCTCTTTGGCGCGGCGGATCTCGCGCATCACTTGTACCATGGCATCGCCTTGTGGGTTCTGCTGCTGGACTACCGAGCAGCGAAGCGCTAAGCCGAGTTCTGTCAACTCGATGGCGCGGCGTAAGTTGGCTGCAATCTTGGCATCATCGTGCTGATCGTAATGTTTTTGCATTACGGCATGCCCTCGCGCGGAATTCCTAGAGTGTACAAGACTCCTCCACCTTGAGCAACTTTGATCAGCTCCGATGCGAATAAACCCGGCGGCCCCCCAAAAGCCCCGTTCACCGAGAACAACGGCTATCGGTGGTATTCGCAGAAGTAAGGGGTTTGAGAGCTACCAGGTTAGCTCTCTGTGCCCGCTGACCGCCCACGCAGGAATTACCGAATTCTCCTATCGAGGGCGATGCTCGGTCAATACGCGCAGTGGAGAACCAACCAAGCTGCCCCTAGTTGAAGAGGGAAGAGAAAAAAACACTGGAGAGAAATCCTCTCTCACTACTTTGCAATTCTCTGCAGTAAGCAGCTTCCTCAAGCTGCAAATTCGACTCGAATTGTCCGTCCAAGGCGTGCTTCAAGAGTAATAAGCATTTCGAGACTGAATTTGTCCCATTTCCCACGTACGAGGTCGGACACCCGCGACTGTGAAATTCCAAGTCGCTTGGCAGCTTCTGCTTGAGTCAGCTTATGTTTCTCAATATAGAGACGAAGATCGCTCATGAGGTTCGATCGCATTTGAAGCACTGCCGCTTCAGCTGGATCAAACCCAAGATCCAGAAAGACATTGCCGCTCGATTTGGTCATTTTCTTTTTCATATCCGTTCTCCGATCATGCGATACCGCTCACGTGCCAGTGCAATGTCGTCCCTCCTGGTCTTCTGCGTTTTCTTCTGGAACACATGTAGCACATACACCGCCTTGGCAAACTTTGCGACGTAGAGCACGCGCCATTCACCCAAGACATGGATCCGAATCTCTCGGACACCAGCGCCCACTTCTTTCAGCGACTTCCAGTCCAAAGGCTCCAACCCGCGTTGAACGAACCCTAATTCGAACCCCGCTGCTCGTCTGGCTTCTGCCGGAAATTCTCTGAGGTCGTCACGGCTGGATCCGACAAACACCAAGGGTTTCATCGTGGGCATTATATAAGTTTATTGATAGTTAGTTCAACGAGCCGTACCGCGAGAGGCTGTCCCCGCCTGATTCGGCCTCCAAGACCTCAAGGTACTGTTGCGAGAAAAACCCGGCGGCGCCCCGAAAGCCCAGTTCACCGAGAACAAAGGCTATCGGTGATATTCGCAGAAATGAGACGTGAAAGGTGTGAGACGCAAAATGGGCATGCAGTGCCATAAAGCAGCGCCAGCCCCCTATGCAACTGCTTTGGACCTTCGCACCTCCTTCATGACGCGATTCCCAATCTGATCCTCAGCCATATCGAGATCGTAGCGGCTCTGCAAGTGAAGCCAGTACTGCGGACTCTGGTTAAGATACCGGCCAAGGCGTAACGCCAACTCTGCCGTCATAGGCCGCTGCCCACGCACCACATGGCTAATACGCATAGCAGGCACGCCAAGTTCCTGGGCCAGTCGATACTGCGACACTGCCAGCTCATCTAGAATTTCCTTCAGATACGCACCCGGATGTATTGGTTCAATACGAGACTTAGACATGGCCCCTCCTCAATGGTAATCAACGACCTGAACACGCTCCGCATGGCCATCTCGCCAGAGAAAGCAAATTCGCCACTGGTCGTTGATGCGAATGCTATGCTCCCCCCTTTCGATCCCCTTTGAGCGCTTCAAGCCTATTCGAAGGCGGCAACCGAAGATCTTCCAATCTGACAGCCGCATCAATCGCGTTGAGCTTCATAAATGCCCGCCGCTGAATCTCGCGCGGGAGTCCTTTCACAAACTCGCGCTTGAAGATTCGCTCGTCATTGGCATCACGGAATGACTTAATCACAGCAAACAGTAAACATTCTGGTTATTATCAGTCAAGCACACCCCACGACCTTGCCGACCCAGATCGGTTCGGCCTCCAAGACTTCAAAGTACTGCTACTAGAAAAACCCGGCGGCGCCCCGAAGGCCCAGTTCACCGAGAACAAAGGCTATCGGTGGTATTCGCAGAGATAACTACGGATAACTCAGTCCCCACCATCAGCTCCACCTCCGCTTCCTTCTGATGCTGTATCCTCATCTCTGTGGTGTGACCTTCCACGGCCCCCTGGTCGAATACCCATGCCGTCGTAAGGGTCATCTTCGAGATACTTCTTATCCGTAGGTCGCGATCGATCCGTCATTGTATACAGCACGGCATGGCAGAGTCCGGCGCCAAGAACTGGAAATACCCAAACAAGAATCGCCTGAATTATTTTTGGTAATTAGGGCGTTTCGTAACCATGAGGTAAGCTGGAGGCCTTATGGTTACAGGGCACAACCGGGTATTCGGGTGCGCGGCCAACTTGTTGCGTGGTAAGAAGTGCGTGTTTTGTGGGTCGTTCAAGGTCAACCGGACACGACGTGGGTATGTCAAGTGTCGGAAATGCAGCAAGCAGAAAAGCCTGGCCAAACTGCGGCGTGAGATCGCGATCCTCCAGGGGTTCTATCAACAAGTCCCGGCCTACCGATTGGCGCATGATCTCGCCGTTGATGCCAAGGTCATCAGTCGGGTCTATCAGCGGCTGCGTGCGGCCATCTTCCATGTGGCCGAACTGGAAGCGATGGAAAGCAAGCTGTCCGGTGAGATTGAACTGGACGAGGCCTATTTCGGTGGGCGTCGGAAGGGCCAGCGCGGCCGAGGAGCTGCCGGGAAAAGCGTCGTGTTTGGGCTCTTAGAGCGTGATGGGCGGGTGTACACCAAGGTCGTGGAGAACGTCTCGGCCGAGACCCTCATGACGCATATTCGTGCCAACGCCCGCAAGGGATCCGTCTACTATACCGATGCCTTCAAGGGGTATCAGTCACTCAAACGGTATGGGAAGCACCACACGGTCAACCACACCAAACGCTTCGTTGATAGACGCACGAAGAACCATATCAACGGCATCGAAGGCTTCTGGTCATTCGGTAAGCATATCCTCTATAACTACAGAGGCGTGTCCAAATATTACTTTCCGATGTATCTGAAGGAAATCGAGTACCGATTTAATCACCGCAGGGACAACCTCTTCAAACTGTTCCTGCACACGTTCTTTGGTTACGTTTCGCCCTAATTACCAAAGATTTTCCCCATTGTTATTGCAGAAATTCCTGATAAAAAGCGGGACAGGGATAGCCCCATGAGGTTTATTGCAACATTGGAGCAGGATCTAGATGAACATGGAATGTACAAATACGACCGGAACTCACAAAACGTTCCAGTTCGACCAAAGCTTTAGGAGGCAGCGAGGTCATGAGTGTTCAACCTTTCGTCTTGAAACCAGACCAGCGTGAGCCAGCATTGAATGTAGTCGGAACCGAGGTGACGGTGTTGGCGTCGAACGAAGCGACGCAGAGCTACGGCATCACTTTGCAGCAGGGCGAAGAGGGAACAGGCCCGCCGCCGCATAGTCACGATTGGGACGAGGCGTTCTACGTCCTGAAAGGCGAGATTCACTTCCTCTGCGACGGGAAAGACTACTCGTGCACCACCGGGACGCTCGTGCATGTTCCGAGAGGCACCGTGCATGGCTTTCGCTATGGGAAAGGCGGTGGTCAGATGCTTGAGATTACAGGAGCGGGTGCACTAGCAGCGCAGATGTTCACGGCCATCGACAAGGAGATTCCTCTCGGACCACCGGATGTTCCCAAGCTGCTGGATGTGCTCAAGCGCAATGGAGTCACCGTTGCGGGGTGACCAGCAACGCAGGCATAGCGGACGCATGCGCCAGTATCGCAGGTTGTTTTGATTCGACCTATCTCACTCGGACAGGTTCACCGTTTTACTCGCCACCTGTTATACTGACCCATCCCTTCACTTAATTCGAGAGTCATTGCTATGAGCTCTCCGACCTGGGATGAATTCGCCGAGCTTGCACTGAAACGGATTACGGCCTCCGGTGCCGAGTACGGCGATATCCGCATTCAAGACAGCCAAACAGAACAGATCGAAGGCGAAGATCGTCGAATTGCGTTGATTCGAGATACCCGGGACATCGGGCTTGGGGTGCGCGTGCTCTATCACGGAGCATGGGGGTTCGCGGCCAGTTCAATCCTGTCGCTGGAAGAAGTCCCGCGGGTAGCGGAT
>JAHBWQ010000176.1 GCA_019636915.1 Nitrospira sp.
GCGTCTCTGATTATCGTGGCATTGCCTGAAATTGAGCCGGCTGCGTTGACGGTGGGTCGCCTCCGCGACCTCAACCCCAAGGTTCCGATCCTAGCCCGTGCGCACGGACAGACTGAAGCGGAACGACTGGGTGTGCTTGGGGCAACCGAAGTCATTCAGCCTGAAGTCGAGGCGTCGGCGACACTCATCCGGCATGCCTTAACCTGGTTCGGCGTACCGAAGAACCGCATTCTGGACCATGTGGAGCACTATCGACTGTCTATGGAAACCAAACGGAGAAGCAACGACTGAATAACAGCTGGGCGGTTTCAAGTTCCAAGTGCAACGGGTGAATGAAGGCGCCACTGCGCGTAGGCTTCCAAGGGCGTGGCAAAGTCGAGACATTTTCTCGGGCGCGTGTTCAGCCGATGGGCGATGGCATTCAACTCACGCTGGGTGTAACCGGACAAGTCCGTCCCTTTGGGCAGGTACTGGCGCAGCAGGCCATTGGTGTTTTCGTTGGTGCCACGTTGCCAGGGGCTGTACGGCTCGGCAAAGAAGATCTGGATCGCGAGCCGCTGAGCCAACTGCTCATGCTCGGCCATCTCTTTGCCCCGATCATACGTCAGGGTTTTCCGCAGCGGAGCGGGGACATGCCGAAGTTTCTTCGTGAAGCCCTGACGAGCACTCGTGGCATCCGTCCCCTCCATCCGGGCCAGGATGACCAGGCGGGTCGTCCGCTCCACCAAGGTCCCGACCGCCGACCTATTGCGCGCCCCCTTGATGAGGTCGCCTTCCCAGTGACCCGGCACGGTGCGCGTGGCCACGTCGGCGGGACGCTCGGCGATGGGCGTCATGTTGGGAATCTGGCCGCGGCGGTCTGCGCCTCGTGCCCGAGGCCGGCGTGCCGTGCGCGCCTGACGCAACGCCGCCAACAGCTCGCTTCGCAAGGCGCCTCGCGGCAACACAGACAGACCAGCATCGATGGTTTCTGTCGAGAGGTGTTTTCGCATATCGTCAGGATACGCGCGTCGGAGGCGACCAGCAATCTGTTCGGGCGAGCAGCCCACCGTCAGCTGTGCTTGAACATGCTGCCACAACCACGGGTCCAGGAGTTTCCGTGGCCGCCGTGGAGGATGAGCTCGGGTGGCGGCGTAGCGCTGCGCCGTACAGGCTCGGTATGGACACCCGCGTGTCGTGTTTCGGGCAATCTCGCGACTCAGGGTGCTTGGGGCCCGTCCCAAGATCTGCGCCATTGTTCGGAGCGAATGGCCATGAGTCAGGCCCACACTCAAGGTCTCACGTTCTTCCGCACTCAGATGTCGGTACGATCTCGTGTGCATAGCAACACCCTAGCCCATCAGGGCTGGTCGTGTTGCACTTGGAGTTAGAACTCAAGGATTCATAAGTAAGCAATGCTGGACTTGGGAATACCTGAAATATTCTTGGAATACCAGGCGTTTGTGTCTCTATCGTATCTGGCACAACAAGTGCTTTATAACCTCACGAGAGTCGAATGTCAGAGTATGGGAGGTGAGGCGATTCACTTTTCCCCTGCAGATTAATGCCTTCACTAGTTGGTGGGGGAAATAATGAGAAGCGGGTCGCGGAACAGAGGTGCAAATATGAAAAACCTTGCCGCAGTGCTCATCTCGTTTGTAGCGTCGTCAATAAGTGGTTGTTCCGGGATCGCCGCGTTGTTTCCTCCGGATGTCCCCCAAGCCCCTCTGATCAAGGAAGTCCGCTGGCTTGAGCAGAACTGGTCTCCCGAAGAGCGATTCTGGTTCCATCATGTTTCCCAAGGAACCTCTACATTGCCATTACCATATGCGTGGTTTCTTGCCATAGAGCAACCTGAGTTATCATTGTTTGGAACACCCGGCCTGTTGTCAAACTCGGACTACCTCCGGCGTTTCGGCTTTATTCCAAGTCCCACGCATGCCGGTACAGCAACTGCACACTCGTACACTCGCTCGGACTTTTACGGCAACCCCGACGGCTTGCCGGTGGGGTTCAGCAAGACGCCTAGCTATCCTAATCCGGCCACTGGCGAGATGTTGCCCGACCAAATCGGGTTCACCTGTGCCGCTTGTCATACGGAGCAGATGGAATACAGAGGAACCAATATTCGGATCGACGGAGCGCCGGCCGTAACCGATCTGGGAAAATTTCGCACCACGCTCGGGCTCGCATTGGCATACACCAACTATGTGCCTGGTCGATTTGAGAGATTCGCCCAACGGGTTCTGGGTGAGAATCATACAGCGGAGAAAAAAACGGAGCTGGAAGCTCAACTCAAGCAATTGTTGTCCCGATTACAACAATTTAAGAAATTGACAGACGCAGCTGAACATCAGGGTGTCGAGGAAGGATTCGCCCGTCTCGATGCGTTGAATCGAATCGGGAACAAGTGTTCTTCAGCGATTTACTCAACGCAAAGGCACAGGGCTTTGATGCCACGCCAAACTTGGCCGTCCATAGTGCACCGGTAAATTTCCCCCCATATTTGGAACACCCGTTGGTTTATGTGGGTCCAATACGATGCTTCCATCATGCAGCCGATGTTCCGCAACGCGGGCGAAGCACTCGGTGTTACAGCCATAATCAATCTCGTCAATCCGAATGGGACCCTATACAAATCTTCGGTCGCCGTTCGAGAATTGTATGAGGTCGAGCAATTGCTGGCCGGGGCACCTCCCTATTCCAGTCAGCCTGGTTTCAAAGGACTCCGCTCTCCAGCTTGGCCAGAGGATATTTTGGGGGCGATCGATTCAGGACGCACGGAACGTGGTCGCGCCCTCTACAAAGATCTGTGCCAGGGCTGTCACCTTGCGCCGGTGAACGAACCTGCATTTTGGGAGGACCACCGTTGGCAAGCTCCGAACGCGGTGGGAGAACAATATCTCAAATTAGTTGAAATTCCCGTGACAATCATTGGGACCGATCCAGCGCAAGCAGCAGTTTTGCATACGCGCAAGGTCACGCTGCCACCGTACCTTGGCCTTGACGGAACTTCCGATGCTGGCGGAACCGTGGTCACGAATACTTTTGGAGCGGCACTCGCGGCTGTGGTCGAGCGATCGGTCAACGTGTGGTGCGACGAGCACAAGCTTTCACCATCCGATCGTGATCGGTTCAATGGTCATCGTCCGAATCTGCTCCAAACCAAAGAAATCTATAAAGCTCGTCCGCTCAACGGTATTTGGGCGACTCCACCATTCCTCCATAATGGTTCGGTGCCGACCATCTACTCGCTCCTCTCGCCTGTCGAAGGGCGCCCCAAGACCTTTTGTTTAGGCAACCGGGAGTATGATCCTGAACAGATGGGGTATCGCACCGAGTGCTCGCCCGGGATGTTCCAACTCGATACATCCATCGACGGCAATCACAATACTGGTCACGAATTCAGGAACGGGCCAAGGGGGCAGGGTGTAATCGGTCGCGGGCTTAGCCACGAGGAGCGGCTTGACCTGCTCGAGTTTCTCAAAAGTCTGTAAGCGGAAACAAATGGTGCGGAAGTCTTAAAAGGTATCAGCAACGTTTGACCGTTGCGCGTCTCAGTGAATGAATAACCGATCGCCGATGTGGGTCTGAGTCTCGGTATGAAAGTAAACATGAGTCGTGCTTGTGTCGTGTGCTCCGCCTGAGTACTTTTTGAACTGCAAGAAAGCATGGCTCAGCTAAATCACCTACTGTACATCTGTCCCAATCCTCGAAAACGTTTGGCCATCAGGCGGCGCTATCCTAAGATGGCTGGATGTCAGCCAATGCCGCGCGGGTTCCCTCCTATCCACCGGATATCGAACGTTCTGCCAGTTCTCCAGTCGGGACCGATACCGGACTGATCTGCCTCCTTATTCTTGCGCGATTTCATGACCTTCCCGCTGATGGCGCCCAGCTTCAGCATCAGTTTGCCCAGTCCGGACAGGTGCTCTCCGATACGGATCTGCTCCGTGCTGCCAAACATCTGGGCATGAAAGCCGGGCTGGTCAAGACCACATGGAACAAACTACCAGGGACACCGTTACCGGCTCTGGCCAAGCGAGCGGATGGGCGCTACCTCGTCTTAGCTAAACTCGAAGGGGAGAAGGTGCTGGTCCAAGATCCTGTCGAAGGGCGCCCCCTTGTATTCGCTCGAGAACAGTTCGAAGGAATCTGGACCGGCGAATTGTTGCTCTTCACGAAGCGGGCCAATGTCCGTCTCCAAGACCTGAAGTTCGATTTCACCTGGTTCATCCCTGCGATCGTCAAGTACCGAAAATTTTTCGGCGAAGTCCTGATCGCCTCATTCTTTCTCCAGCTCTTCGCCCTCGTGACGCCGCTCTTTACCCAAGTGATCATCGATAAGGTGCTGGTGCATAAGGGGTTTACCACGCTCCATGTGTTGGCCGTCGGGATGATCGCGCTGGCGATCTTTGAGGCGCTCTTGGGCGGGCTTCGTTCCTATCTGTTTGCCCACACCACGAATCGGATCGATGTCAGCTTGGGTGCACAACTCTTCCGCCATGTCCTGGCGCTCCCTCTTTCCTATTTTGAAGCGAGGCGCATCGGCGATACGGTGGCTCGGGTCAGGGAGTTGGAGCAAATCCGTCAATTCTTGACCAGCCATTCGGTCACCGTGGTGCTCGACGTCTTCTTTACCGTCGTCTTTCTGACCGTGATGTGGTTCTACAGTCCGACACTCACCCTTGTGGTGATGGCGTCGTTGCCGATCTATGCGTTGTTGTCCGTGGCGATTACCCCGGCGATCCGGGCTCAGTTGCATGAGAAGTTCAACCGCGGCGCTGAGAACCAGGCCTTCTTGGTGGAAGCGGTCAGCGGGATTCAGACCGTGAAGGCCCTGGCTGTGGAGCCGCCGCTGATGCGGAAATGGGAGGAGCAACTGGCCGGCTATGTGCAGGCGAGTTTCCGCGCGACGAGCTTGATGACGATCGCTGGGCAGTCTGCCACGTGCGTGCAGAAAGTTACCACAGTGGCCGTGCTATGGCTGGGAGCCTATCGTGTGATCGGCGGCGATCTCAGCATCGGGCAGTTGATTGCCTTCACTATGCTGTCGGCCCAGGTGACGGGACCACTCCTTCGTCTGGTGAATCTCTGGCAGGAATTTCAGCAGGTCGGTATTTCGATTGAGCGTCTAGGTGATGTACTCAACACGCCGCCGGAGCCGTCGTACAACCCAAACCGGACGACGCTGCCGCAGGTCACAGGGCAGGTACAATTTGACGAGGTCACATTTCGGTATCGACCTGATGGGCCGGAGGTCGTTCGTAAACTGTCCTGTGTCATTGAGCCTGGCCGGATGATCGGGATCGTCGGGCGCTCAGGGTCCGGGAAAAGCACGATCGCGAAGTTACTGCAGCGGCTCTATGTGCCGGAGCGAGGACGGATCCTCGTCGACGGCGTCGATCTTGCTCAGGTTGACCCCGCCTGGTTGCGAAGACAAGTGGGTGTCGTGCTGCAAGAGAACTTCCTGTTCAACGGTTCGGTGCGGAGCAATATCGCGCTGACCGATCCCGGCCTGTCGATGGAGCAGGTGATTCAGGCGGCGAAGTTGGCCGGCGCTCATGAGTTTATCCTGGAATTGTCGGACGGCTACGACACGGTGATTGGTGAGCATGGGTGTACGTTGTCGGGCGGGCAACGCCAGCGGATCGCGATCGCTCGGGCTTTGGTCGCAAACCCCCGCATTCTGATTTTTGATGAGGCGACCAGTGCCCTCGATTATGAATCCGAGGCGGTAATTCAGCGGAACATGGCGGAGATTGCCAAGGGACGGACGGTTGTGGTGATCGCCCATCGGCTGAGTACGGTGCGGCCGGCCCATCGCATCTACGTCGTCGAACGGGGAGAGATTGTCGAGCAGGGATCGCATGACCACCTGCTCGGCATCGGCGGAGCGTATGCGCGGTTGCATAAGTATCAAAGCGGCGAGGGAACCATCGAGATGAAAAGTAAGGAGTGAAGCGATGGGCTGTTTCTCGTAACCCGTAACTTGAAACCTGAAACGCAACGCGAGGTGGCATGGTGTTCAGTACGCTCTCACGACAGTGGACGGTGTGGAAGGCGGCTTGGCAGGCTGAATCACGCCAGCCCTCCGGCACGGTCGCCCCGAGTGGACGGGCTTCGGAATTTCTTCCGGCGGTCTTGGAGCTCCAGCACGCTTCTCCCTCGCCGATCGGCCGTGCGCTCATCTGGACGATTGTGTCGGCCTTCACTGCGGCTGTGCTGTGGGCCTCATTCGGCTGGATCGACATTGTCGCGACCGCGCAGGGCAAGATCATTCCCAGCGGCTACTCCAAGATCATCCAACCCTATGAAACCGGCGTGATTGCCGCCATTCATGTGCAGGATGGGCAAGCGGTGAAGCAAGGCGATCTGCTGATCGAGTTGGATGCCACGCTCAATCGCGCCGATCAGGATCGGGCCTCACACGAACAGCGTGCGGCGAAAGTAGAGGCGGCCCGGTTGCGGGCCCTGATAAAAGGGCAGGCCGTCTTCGACACTCCTGCCGATGCCGACCACACCTATGTCTTGCTGCAGCAACAGTTGTTACGTGATCAGTTGGCGGAGTATCAGGCCAAGGTTGCCGCGGCTCAGCACCTCGTGGATCAGCGCCGGGCGGCGGTCGAGCAAACCCATGAGAATATTCTCCGTTTGGAAGCCACGGTGCCGATGGAGGTCGAGCGGGCAGAGGCCTACAAGAAGTTGTTGGACCATGAGGCCGTCACCAAAATGGATTTTCTCCAGGCTGAGGGGCAACGGATCGACAAGGCGCAGGAGTTGGCCGCACAGAAAAAGAAGTTGGTCCAAGATCGGGCCGCGCTCGCAGAGGCAGCACAACACTATCGAGCCATGGTGTCGGAATTCCAACAGAACAAGCAGGCCGAACTGTCCGTTCTGGAAACCAAGACGGCCTCGCTCGCACAGGAAGTGACAAAGGCGGGTCAAAAGGCCGGGCTGCAGCGGCTGATGTCCCCGATCGATGGGGTGGTACAGCAGCTCGCCGTCCATACGGTCGGCGGCGTCGTGACACCGGCTCAGCAGCTGCTCATCATCGTGCCACGTGAGCATCCCGTGGAGATTGAGGCGCAGGTGGAAAATAAGGACGTCGGGTTTGTGAGAGAAGGGCAGCCGGTCGAGATCAAAGTCGAAACGTTTCCATTCACTCTGTACGGGACTATTCCAGGCCATGTGCTGACGGTTTCTGACGATGCTGCTCCCATTGAAAAGGTCGGGCTTGTCTATCCCACTAGAGTCAGTATGAAACGATCAACGATCCACGTCGGAGGCAAGCAGGTGAATCTTTCTCCGGGGATGGCGGTGACGGTCGAGATCAAGACCGGGCAGCGCCGGATCATCGAGTACCTGCTGAGCCCATTACTCAAGTCGGTAAAAGAAAGTCTGAGGGAGCGCTAGGAAGGGATGTACGCCATGAGGCGTAGGGGGGAGAAGTGAAACGTGAGAGGTGAACGGTGAAGGGTGAGCGGGGAGCACAAGAGAAACCGTGTCTCCGTGATCGGTGTGGAGTGGTTGGTATGCTCCTCCTCACGCTTGTGGCCACGATGAGTGCGGCGTGGGCTGCTGATGAGGGGAACCATAGTCCTTCGACGTCTGTGCCAATGTTATCCTTAACGTTACGTGGCGCGTTGACGGCTGCGGCTGACAACAATCCCGATGTGTTGCTGTACAAGGAACGGGTTCAAGAAGCGAAAGGCCAGGTGCAGACACAGTTGGGAGCCATGCTGCCTAATCTGTCCGCCGATGTTCGGCAGAGCAGACGGACGCAATTTCTTGGCACCATCGGCCTCTCTCCTGTGCGCACGGATCCCTTCAGCATTTTCGATGCTCGGGTCAGCGCGACGCAAAACCTGTTCAGTCTCAGCTTGATTCAACGATGGCGGGCATCGCGCGAGTCGCTCCATGTCACGGAGCAGGAGTCGGAAGCCAAAAAGCTCGATACGATGGCCACCGTGGCCTTGGCGTACATGGAGGGCTTAAAAGCCATGGCTACGATCAAGGCACATGAGTCGAATCAGCAGATCATGCAAGAGTTACTTGAGACGGTGAGGCAGCGGCAGCGCGGGGGGCTGGCCACAGGGCTCGAGATTGCACGATTGGAAGCACAACTGGCGGCGGAGCGACAGCAGAACTCCTCGGCACGATATGAGCTCGATCACGCCAAACTGAGCCTGATCAATCTGCTGGCGTTACCGGCGAATAGTGTTGTGGCACTGACCGACGAGTGGCCCTCAACTGTGCCAGAGGTTCCATTGTCGCAGCAAGCTATTGAAGACGCGCTTGGTCAACGTCCAGAGGTTGGTGCGCAGTACACCCGCGTGAGAGCATCCGAATTGACCTATGCTGCTATGACTGGGGAACGGGTGCCATCACTAGTGGCACAGGGCGATTATGGGCTCGTCGGCAACCGCTGGAACAATACCCTCGATACGTATAGCATGGCGTTGATTCTTCAGATTCCCATCTTTGATGGCGCACAACGTGAGGGCCGCATTGCGCAGGCGCGAAGTCAGTGGCAACAGGAAGCCCTCCGGATGAAGTCGGTGCTCAACCACGTCACCATGGAAGTCCAGGATGCACTGGCGTCATTGACTGCAGCCAAAGAACAGGTAGGGATCGCCCAAGCCGGTCTCCAGATGGCGACAAAAGAGCTCGATTTGGCTCGGGAGCGCTATGTCGTCATCACTTCCGCGAGCCACTTTGAACTGACCAATGGACTCTCTGCTGTCGCCCGTGCGAGAGAAAACCTCGTGAATGCCATCTTTCAACTCAACGCCGCCCGCATCAATCTTGCCCGATCGACCGGGAGTCTGATGTCGCTGAATTAGCCGCTCGTTGTCTGACGGACACTCATTGTATAAGCTGGTAGTTGTAGTCAGGGCGTGTATTGTTTTCAGCTAAGGCCTTGCCACATTCGAAAACGGTCTTGTTGGCGTGGAATCATGAGCGTGCTCGCTCGTCCTAACGGTGTACTTGTCGCCCCTGTGACGATAGATATGAGGGTATTTGTGCAATCAAATAGACAGGCGAAGACGAAGCTGGATCATACAGAAAGAGGGTATGATTAGGCGATCATACGAAGGCACAGTTCGAGAGTTGTTCCTGTCGGCACTCTGGTATGCACTGAGAAGTTGCATCGGTGTCTTGATTGATCGACCTCCCAAGGAGGATAATTTGGAGAGGAGGGGTGGTCTATGTCTGTATCCCGAGTTCGAGCGGGGATTCTTGCCGCCGGCATCGCCGCGCTGCTCCTCCATTTTCCTACT
>JAHBWQ010000177.1 GCA_019636915.1 Nitrospira sp.
AAGCTCGAGCTCATTCAAGTCGCGACCGAGCAGACGGCGGCCATTATCGATTTTCCGGCGGTGTTGTCCGAGGGCGGCCTTGATGAATTCTGGGAACTCGTCTGCGATGAGAGGATTCAGAAGGTCGTGCATGCCGGTCGGCAAGACCTGGATCTTTTTGCGGTTCATGCCGGGCAGATACCGAAACCGTTCTTCGATACCCAGATCGCGGCAGCCATGGTGGGCTTTGGCTCACAGGTCGCGTATGCCAACCTCGTTCAGCGGGTACATGGGAAACGACTGGACAAGGCTCATACGTTTACCAATTGGAGTGCCCGCCCACTGTCCGACGATCAATTGGCCTATGCACTGGAGGACGTAACGTTCCTCTTGGCGATCCATGATCATCTGGAGAGCAAGTTATCCAAACTCGGTCGATTGCCGTGGGTGCATGAAGAGTTCGCACGTCTCGAAGGGGCGGTCGGCGAAGCTCGACGCGAACCGCAGGAACGCTATCAGCGCATACGAGGATGGGATCAACTGAAGCCGAAAGCGGCAGCTATTCTTCGTGAGCTCGCGGCTTGGCGCGAAGGGGAAGCGAAACGGCGCAATGTGCCTCGAAGCCGAGTCGTCCGGGATGAGGTCCTGCTCCAATTGGCGCGGCATCCGCCGCGGCATCCAGATGAGTTACGAAAGGTCCGAGGGCTTCACGGTTCAGAGGTCGACCGTAATGGAGAGTCGATGTTGGCGACGATTCAGGCGGCGTTGGCGCTTCCGCCGTCAGCCTGGCCGGTCCTCACCAAGGAGCGCAAACCTGAGCCGGAACTCAACGGATTGGTGGAGTTGCTGCAGGCGATCGTGAAGGCGCGAGCGCTACAGGAAGAGATTGCCCCGACCTTATTGGCCACGACCGCTGATCTTCAAGAGTTGGTCGATGCCAAGGTCACCCGATCGACATTGGATCTGCCGCTCCTCAAGGGATGGCGTCGAATCCTAGTCGGGGAGCTCTTGCTCGGGGCGTTGGATGGGAAGCTGGCCTTCACCGTTGACCCAACCACTCGCGCGATTCGGTGGTCACCCTCCGAACCGACCACCGATCGCTGAGTGCTCAAAGCCGCTAGGGAGTCTACGGGCTATAACAGTTTCTTGATCGAGTCTGCCGGCCTTGCGAGTACGGCTTGGTCGCCTTTCTCCACGATCGGCCGTTGAATCAGATCCGGGTGCTTCACCATGAGGTCGAGCAGCTCATCATCAGAAAGTTGTTGCTTCGCGAGCCCCAGTTCCTGATAGATCTCTTCCTTGGTACGAAGCACCTCCCGAGGGGAGAGTCCGGCTTTTTTCAATACGCTCTGTAACTGCCCTTTTGTAAAAGGTTGTTCATAATAGTTGATAGCTGTGTACGGTTTCCCACTATTTTTGAGCAGCTGGACGGCCTGTCGGCATGTGGTGCAGGTTGGTTTCTGATAGATCGTAACATGTGCCATCGTGACTCCTTGGTGAAAAAGACCTGTCTTGACGAGTTTTTTCGGTCTATGTTAGATCCCAACCAGTCAGGTTTCAAGTTTGAGTTCTCAGGTTTTGGGTTTCTAAGCAACTTGAAACTTTAAACATGAAACGTGAAAGTGGGGTACTCGATGCCCTGGGTCGGAACTAGTTCTGCCGGTCAATTTGCCTGTGCCACGGCCTCTCAACGGACCCTCAAAGGCCTTCGCATCAAGCGTAAGGGACAGCCGGTGTTTGTTCAGGGACATGTGCTGAGTCGCAAAGGCCAGGAAGCCACCTTTGAAGCCTTCAATGACCGCCTCGCTGTTGTGAAGTTCAGCGATGAGGCGCTCGTAGGATATGACCCGAGCGAGCTCCTCCTTCCAACCGAAATCGATGAACAGGGCGTTGCCTACTTTGAGATTCGCCCCTGCCGATCCTGTGATATGCTCTTTCCTCTTACACTTGAAGAACGAGAGTCCGACCCTGAACCTGGACAGTGCCCCGACTGTACCGCCTGATCACAGTTTGCTGAGCTTAGTCGACAAAGGGCGCCACTTCCAAGGCCTTTTTCAAGAGACAATCTCCTGCGAATCCCTGTAACACCATCGGGAGCATGGCGCTATCAATGGCGCGTACCGAGTGCACACGAAACCCTTCTGAGATTTTTTGCCCTTCGAGCTTGAGGGCGTGACAGACTTCCAGTGTTTTCCAGGCCAAATTGGAGAGGATCTCGTCGGAGGCCAGCAGCGTCATATGGGTGACTGCTCCATCAATGGTTACCTGTGCAGGCACTCGCCCCTTGTCCTTAGGGAGCTCCGTCACGACGGCAAAGGCGAGGACAGCCTCCTCTGCCGACACAGGTGACGTTTGCACAATGCTTGCCGTGACGAGAAGCAGGTAACCAATGAGGATGGCGATTCGTGTCATCTCCGTCCGCCGTCCTTCTCGGATCGTGTCAGGTTTCGACGTAGGCAACAATGGCTCTACCAATTAAGTATGCCAAGTAGGATTGCTCGTTGCAAGAATGACGCGCGGCCGTGATTGGGGTATTATGTTGAGAGAATCTGTTGTCACTCATGTGTTCTTGTTATTTTTGAGAGGGTGCCATGCCACATGATTTCATGCCGGGCCTTGCCGGAGTACCGGCTGCGACCTCATCGATCAGCGATGTGGACGGGCAGCGTGGGATTCTGGAATATCGCGGGATTCGAGTGGAGACGCTCTGCACGGATTCATCGTACCTGGAAACGGCCTATCTCCTTCTCTTCGGCCGTCTGCCCTCGAAGAGCGAATTGCAACAATGGACGACGGACGTTACCCATCATCGGCGCATCAAGTTCCGCATCATCGATCTGCTGAAGTGCCTTCCTGAGTCAGGGCATCCCATGGATGCGTTGCAGGCAGCCGTGGCGGCACTCGGGATGTTTTATCCGGGCCGCAACGTCAAGGACGTCGGGAATAACTATTGGAGCGCCGTCCGGCTGGTCGCGAAGGTGCCGACGATCGTGGCGGCCTGGGCGCGACTGCGTCATGGTGACGATCCGATTTCCCCTCGGGATGATCTCGGGTTCAGCGAAAACTTTTTGTATATGCTGACGGAGTCGGTCACGCCGTCAGTGTGGGCGGAGGTTTTTGATGATTGTCTGATCCTCCATGCCGAACACACCATGAATGCCTCCACGTTTACGGGCCTTGTCACGGCCTCCACACTTGCCGATCCTTATACCGTGGTGGCCTCGTCGATCGGTGCGCTGAAGGGGCCTCTGCACGGAGGGGCGAATGAAGAAGTGGTGATGATGTTGAAGGAGATCGGCACGGTTCAGAACGCACGGGCCTATGTTGAGCGAGCGCTGCAGAGCAAGAAAAAGCTGATGGGATTCGGTCACCGTGTCTATAAGGTGAAGGATCCTCGAGCGACGGTGCTACAGGAACTCTGTCGGCGACTGTTTCAAGAATGCGGCAGCTCCCCACTATACGAAGTGGCCTTGGAGGTCGAACGGACAGCGGGGGAATCACTGAACTCGAAGGGCATCTATCCGAACGTCGACTTCTACTCCGGCATCATCTACGACAAGATGGGCATCGACGTCGATCTCTTTACACCGCTCTTTGCCATGGCACGAGTATCCGGCTGGTTGGCCCATTGGTTGGAGCAACTGCGTGAAAACAAGCTGTTCCGTCCAGACCAAATCTATGCCGGCGAGCATAACCGCCCCTATATCCCGCTGAGTCAGCGGTAATCCCCGTATTCTCAATGCTCTCCAGGCTCTTGACTTCCCATCGGATCGATTTATCTATTGAACAAGCAGGTGAATCGGCGCAGCGCCAGCGCAAACAACAAGCAGTCTAATAAATAAAGGAGGGTGCTATGACGCTCGTACGATGGGATCCATTTCGGGAATTGGAAGAAGTGTCAGATCGGTTGAATCGCATGTTTGCTCGTCCGGCTGCGCCGCGTGCCAACGGCAAGGAAACAATGATCGTGGCCGATTGGACGCCGTCGGTCGATATCAGTGAGACAGAAGGGGAGTATCAGATCAAGGCCGAGATTCCGGATGTGAAGAAAGAAGACGTGAAGGTCACGCTGGAAGACGGCGTGCTCACGATCCAGGGTGAGCGGAAGCACGAGAAAGAAGAAAAGAGCAAGAAGTATCATCGGATCGAGCGCTCATATGGAAGCTTCGTCCGGACCTTCTCGCTGCCGGATGTGATCGACGAGGAGAAGGTCAAGGCCGAGTTCAAGGATGGGGTGTTGAATCTCCATCTGCCGAAGTCGGAGAAAGCCAAACCGAAAGCCATCGAGGTGAGGGTGGCGTAAGTCGGTTCAAAGAGGTCTCTTGAACCAACGGCCCGCCTGGGAAGGCGGGCCGTTGGCTTTCTGCCAAGTTATCGAATTCGACTCAGTGCAGTAGTATACACTATATGTACCTCATCGTCTTTTCGGTTCGGCCCGGGTGAGTAAAGTAATGGAGGGACTCACCGGCTTCTTCCGTGTGACACCGATTGCCGGATTGCGTTACGGGCGCTTCCGTCGTCGTGGTTGTTTCCGGTATAGGTCGAGGAATTCCGCCGGCGAGAGCACGGCCATCCCCTGGCGCTTTGGTGCAGGGAAGTGTTTTGAGTTTCCCGTGATCAGGCAGGCGGCGTCACCGGCGAGCGCTGTTTCCAAGAAAGGCTCATCCGTGGGATCCGGTAGCCGGCTCGCGAGAGGAGTGCCTGCCACGCTGAGTCCATCCAGTCTGATCTGTTCAAGCAGCGTCTGAATCTGTTCGGGCTCAAAGTGAAACTTGGCTCTACTCAGGACGTCGGAATATTCCGTCAGGATTCTGGCATCGAGGCAGACGCATAAGGCGCCCGACGCGATCATCCGAACGATCTCACCTGGAGGGCCGAATGGAGAGAGGAGCCCAGTCACCAGGACATTGGTGTCCACGACCACTTTCACCGTCGGCGAGCCTTACGGGATGCCCGGACTTCAGTGGCGATCTCTGCGGATGACAGCTTATCCGTTCCGGTCCGAACCGACTGGCGCTGCAGGTGTTCCACAGCAGCCACTGCCCGTGCACGTCGCACCGCTGCCAATGACTCTTCCAGCGTTTCTTCAGATACGGCGGTGAGAATGGCAATGGGCTTGCCGTTTGATGTTAGGATCATGTCTCGCTCGCGGGCAAGCTTGTTCCAGACTTGGCCTGAACGTCCGCGCAACTCTCTGACCGTGATGAATTTCATAGGGTTCTCAAGTGTGTGACGATAGAGTACACGATTGAGAGCAGATGGTCAAACAGATCTGTTCATTCCAGCGGGTGTACTGAAACGCAGCCCCAGGGCGAAATGCGGGAAGAAGTACCATCGGATCGAGCGATCCTATGGAAGTTTCGTCCGGTCTTTCTTGCTATAGCTAAGCCCACAATCAGTGATAGCCCCTCACGATGTCGTCGAGAGTGGCTTGGTCCTGATACTCGCGGCGCTTCTTGAGGGCGGCGAAGTCCTGCTCAATGGGGTTGAAGTCGGGAGAGTACGGCGGCAGGAAGAGCAGCGTGGCGCCGGTGGCGGCGATGAGCTGCGCCGTCTCTGGCGATTTGTGAAAGGTCGCATTGTCGAGGATGACGAGGTGCTGGGCGGTGAGGCGTGGGCACAGCCTCGTGTGCAGCCAGGTGTTGAAGATCGCCGTATCACAGGTGCCCTCGAAGAGCCGCGGTTCTTCGAGTCGTCCGTCCATACGGGCGGCAAGCAACGAGGTCCGTGGCCGTCGATGCCCGGAGACGAGCCCCTCCACGCGGTGGCCCTTCGGCGCGTACCCAGACCGCCGTGCCGTGGAAGAGGCAAAGCCGCATTCATCGATATGGACAGGCCGTTTACCGCGGCGAACGAACCGTTCCCGCAGGCGCAGGAATTGTTTCCGTTGCTGAGGATCACGTTCATGGTAGCCCATCCTTTTTTTTATGGGTCACGGCCAGTTTGTGGAGAGCATTCCAGATGCAATGCCGGGAGACCTGGAAATGCCGTGCCCGTTCTGCTTGGGTCCGATCAGGATGCGCTGCCACATGACGGCGCAGCGCTTCCCAATCCAGTGTACGAGGCCCGTGCGGGCCAGGACGCTTGTACACCACACCGCCGGGCTTGAGCCAGCGGTAGACGCTGGCCTCACCCACCTTGAATCGCCGAGCGGCCTCGGCCTTGCTGCCCCCACTGCGGACAAACTCCACCACCCGTTGGCGCAAATCAACTGAGCATCTCATGTCCCCATGATCGCGCAAGGCAGCCTTCATGTCTATCTGTAATTGTGGTCTTAGCTATATCTGATGCGACCGATATAAGGAGAAGGTAAAGGCCGAGTTCAAGGATGGGGTGTTGAATCTCCATCTGCCGAAGTCGGAGAAAGCCAAACCGAAAGCCATTGAGGTGGAAGTGGCATAAGCTGGTCCGAGAAGATATGTCCGTCGCTCAGGACGAAGTTTAGGCAGAACGACGAACCCGGGTTACCGGCCTAGGCTTGGGATGTTGTAGTTCCACTCATACCGGTCGTCCCAGTGCCGCGGCAATGTTCATCAGCGCATCCAATGAAAAGCGTGAGATCCGTCCACGGAGGAGATCATTGATACATTGATACGTGGCTGCGTTATCCCACATTGGGTGCCCGCTTCCATCTGGGGCCACCCGTTTGCCTCAATGACCTCCGTGATTTGCCGAATAAGACTGGATCGTGCATGCAAGTTCGCGGCCTGTAAATGAACAGAAAAACCTTGGCTCCAAGGCTCTACAGAAGTTAGAAATGACAGGGTACGAGTAAAAAGACGATTGGTATGAACCCGCCAGGGTTTTCATGGATTCCACTGCGATGGCGGAGTAGGTTCAACCATAGGGCACCTCATCTAAAAATTGATTCGAAAGGTCGCCCCTCCGGCGTGATTCGTGCTGCGGTAGGTCCCGTTGATAGTCGGATTGGGACTATCGGTGACTGTGCGGGTATCGAAGACCAGAGCTTGATAGAAGAGGTCCAGGCCGATGGCGGATCGTGCGAAGAGACCGTTCTCAGCATCGGCGCATGCAATCACTCCAAAGAGTTTCCCACCGGCATGGCAGAGGAATCCGATGCCGCCGGTCGCGATATGCACATCGCTGTCCGCGAGGGAAGGATCGAAACTGAGGTCCGTTACCGGACTGTGGGAACGAATGTAGCCGGTGCGCAGGGCGACATCCCATCCCCGAGTAGATGTGATTCCGAGCAGCTTGTATTCAGTTCCGACGTTGACGGTGAACGTATTCGTCCATTGTTGCGGGCTTGGTAACACACTGCCGTTGGACAGGTGGACGGACGCGTCGCGAATGGCTTGCCACCGGGCATAATCCACATCCACTTCAACTTTCCACTCCCGTGCGTGGTTGCGGATCGGCCAGTAGGCGATCCCGCCGGTCCAGACTTCCGGCAGCCGCATAGAAGTGGATGCGTCTGCGACGCGAAAGCCATTGGCCAAAAGGGTACCGTTTAAGGGCAACACCGCTTGGCTCCGCCAGATACCGGCGAAGGAGAGGCGGGGTTTGCCCTCGCTGGTTCGCCAAGGGCTGTAGAGAAAACTAGCATTCAATCCTGCCGTCGTACCTTTGCCGTTCAGCTCAAGCTCTGTGCCTGGTGGAAACCCCGATCCCGGCGCTGCCTGAAACCGCCGTTCCGCATGGCCTTCCCCGAGTAAACCGGTAAAGGTGAAGATGTCGGCCCCGAGGCCAAGAGACAACGATTCCGTCACCTTGTAAGCCACCGTGGGTTTAATTGAAATCAACGGAAATTGAGCAAAGGTCAGCGAGGTGGCAAAGGGACCATCACCCGGAAATTTCGCCGCGAAGCCGTATAGATTGAGCAGGCCCAATCCGATGCTGAGATTGCCCAGCGTAGATATGCCCAGGTCCTTTAAGTTCGCTGTGAGAAATAATTGTCCGGGTGGCGGTAATCCGACGGTCGGACTGTTGTTCGTGACGGTGTTGCCCGTTGTGCTGGTGAAGGTTGTGTTGATGCTGACAAATTGCAGGCCGCCCGCATGATGGATGCCGTGTAATTGCGCCATCGCTGCGGGATTGTAGAAGACTGCCGAAGCATTGTCCGCTTGGGCAACGAATGCGTTGCCTTGAGCGATCGCAGCAGCATCGTGATAGGTGTTGCGAAATCCGTCGGCGAGTGCGCGGTGAGGAAGGGCGGCGAGGATAAGAATACAGATTGTGACTGCGAGAGCGGAATGAAGAGAACCTCGTGGAGAGACTCTACCAAAAAACAAAAAACGAATAGGTGTTGCGAAGGAATAATTCAAGACTGGCACGAAGTGGGAAGAATCTAGCAGCCTCTCGATGAGGAATTCAACGGCCAAACAAGAGGACCTTGTCTTTCTCAATGTGCTGTGGGATGTTCTGCCATTCCGAAAACACCTGTGTGGATCGAGCGTGATCCGACGTAAAAGCAAAAGTCGGAACAGTCGCTTAGCCAAGCTGACCCCGCCGACGTTGCCGGTGGTGCTCAAGCGGCCAAGGCTTTTTCGGCATCTCGACAAGGCCCACAGCCGCCCCTTACGTGGATTGTCGCGCCGGCGGGCTCGGGTAAGACCACGCTGGTCGCGAGTTATCTGAAAGTGCGTTGTCTGCCGGTCTGTTGGTATCGACTGGATCAAACCGACGGAGACCTTTTATCCTTTTTCCATTTTCTTAGGGACTCGGGTAAATTCCTCATGCTTGTCTCATGCAACTCCGAAGGGCTGTCCCGCCAAAAGGGAATGGACATTGATCTTGCCTACGAGGCGGTTATGTTCGAGTCTCGGACTGTGTTGGAAAATCCAAACATTGCCACCGATGGAACCTACCGACCTTCATTCAAGCCGGGTCCATCACAATGCGGGTGAACTTTTAGCCAGCGTAGTGGACTAAGGGTTGATTGGCTGAAACTCTCAGTGGACCCCACACCCGTTACTCCGACTGGCACCTGGCCAAAAAGGCTGGAAGCTCGCCGGCTAGCGGATCGATTTTCAAGCATTTCTCCAGCCAGGTCGCGGTTTTCTCCGAATTGCCGGAAGCTGCCAATTCTTTGCCTACACTCAGCACCGTGCGGGTGAATGCCTTCCGGAGGTGTTCGCGCAACGGCTGCGCCCACGACGCTGCATAATCGTCGAGAAAAGGCCGGGTATAGAGTGCAAACGCTTTCTCGCGAAAGCGACGACTC
>JAHBWQ010000178.1 GCA_019636915.1 Nitrospira sp.
GCTTCTATCTCGTTCGGTCCTGCTTTCTCCTTGTCTTTGGTAGTTTGGCTTTTCTCTACGAGTGCAACTGGTACCGCATTGTCGTAGCCTGTGGGCCCCGAAGGGGAGTGTGTGTTCTCACCCCCGCGGATGCTGCTATTAGACCAGGTCACCCATGAGCATCCAGTCGTAAGGCTCACAGCCAGTGTGAGGAATACCGTTCTAGAGATCTGCTGCGGAAATATACAGCTGATCGTTCCCATCCGTGATACCTCCGTGCCACTAAAGGCTAGTTTAGTTATCATGAATCGTATAGATCGCTTGCAGGTGAAACTCCATTCCCTATGTCGGTCGACTCATCCGATAGTGAGTTCAGGCTTCAACTCTGAAGAAGATGCAATTAACGTCAGAAACTGAATCCAGTCCCAATGCTCATGAGCAAGAAGACATGACCTTTTTCTTCTGGGGGCCCTGTCAGATTAAATCCAACACCAAAATTGAGAACGTCCTCAAAAAATCCCAACACGATGGCCGGTTGTATGGCCAAGTCGCCTGCACTCGTTGGTTTGGTGGCGTACAAAGTCGGTGTGATAGAGAACAAAGGGGAGGCTTTATATGAGTTGCGGTCCCACCCAAAACTGGTCTGGCGACATTCCGTTCTGACTTGTCCGATATTGACCTTTTGAAGAACTGAACCATCGCGATCCTTGATTCGAATGGGTCGGTAGAATCGAAATGATGCGCCGGCACCCACAGAGGCGTTGAAGCCGGCTTGTTTTTTTGCCATATCGTATTTGATGAGCTGAGTTGATACAGCAGGGCCTACCGACCACTGTCCGTCGACTAGACCGAAAATGGATTTAGCCGATTGGAAGTCACCATTAAGATTGAGGCTGTTATCGACACAATGTTTGTGCCACTCGGAGTTTGCACTGGACGGAAGCTTGAATTTCTCGTCCTGCTCCCTCGTGCTTGATGGGAGGAGTGGACCAACCTGGTTGGAGGTAACCACAAATGTTACCGGGATTTTCGCCACTTGCTCGCCTTTGACGGCGACTATGATCTCGTCTTTAAATGTCCCTGGGGCGAGAAAGCCTGTGGTTGCTGTGGCCCTTATTGGTACGGCTTGATTTCCAGTACTATGGTCTATTGTCAACCAAGGAGCACTCTTCGTTGCTGTCCACGTTATGTCCTGCTCCCCAGAGGTGCTAATAGTAAGTACCTGCTCAGCTGGTTTTGCGCCTCCCTGCTCAGCTGCAAAAACAAGGTTCGCTGGGTTTACGCTAATCGTTGGAGCATCTTGCGCCTGCACAGTTCCATGCCCTAGAAACATTGCAGTGAGAACCAGGACTACTAAGCGCAGCTGTTGGAGTTGCAACCTCCATCGGTTCTCCTTGTATGTGGACCGACACCATCTAACTTGATGAAATGGAGATGCCAAAGGAATCTGGCTGATCATAGACTGAAGCCTTACGGCAACTCGAAGAACTCCATTGCTGGTTGGCATGCTGTGCCTCTTTCATTATGAAGTTAGGCGTTTGTACACTTGTACAGTGGTAGAGAGTTTCCGACTCTAACCATTCGCGCCAGGCAAGACCGTTGTTTTACCGTGCTGAGCACTTGATCCTTGCCCCACGCCTCCGTGGTCACTTCCACTAGCTGATGGTCGAATCCTGAGTCTCAATACTTTCTCCCTCACGATCCTCTGTCATTTTCTCGGCGGGGACAGTACCACTTACCCTTCATAGGCTCGATCCCTCATCGGAATAAGGCTTTGCAGGCCGGCCTTGTAGCCTAATGAGCTCTACTGCGAATAGGGCCGTGAAGCCCCATTGCCGCGCTGCGTTTCCAGCAAGTCAATGCTAAGTATTTCTTCAGCAAGGAATGGACCAGACAGAAGGTATGGCCCGTGGTGCGGAATCTGAAGAATTACGTATAATGGATTCGATGAACGACGATGAGGTGAATCTTTTTCGATTCATGGTGTATCGAATTAGATTCAGCTCAGGCGTGGCTGAACTTCCGTCAAGCTCGTCACGCTTCTCTGAAGTGGGGGGTGGTCAGAGCGGACAATCGGGGAAGACTTGGGAATTAGCGGTGTTCCGGCTTCTTTAAAGACGATTTCGTCCGGAGCATAGATGACCTGTCGACCGGCCGTTACCATCTTTTCAATTTGGAATGGGGTTACAGCCAAAACTCCCTCGTCACGCATGCTTGACTGAGATCATCCTGACCGTCACTTTCTGGTAGCAGATTTGTATGCGCCACGGAGATTGCCGGCGCAGGCTGAACGGGGTCAGTTATGCCGACTGCTCCCGTGCCTCATGCCTCGCTCAGTACCGTTACGGTTCAGCAAGGAACGGACCACATCATGCTCTTGGAAAATATCGTGAATTCTCAAGCATTGTGCTATTCACCGCGACATTGAAGCGGATACAGTGAGTCGCGTTTGCCCCAGCGAGTATCTAAATGGATACGGTGTGGCGTCATGAGGGAGCAGAGCGCCGGTATAAGTTGTCGATGTGAAAACAGTCGGAGGGATAGTCCATGGTAAGGCTGTGTACGCCAATCATTTGTGGAGCCTGTCACATGGTGGCAAGTCTGCGTCGAGTCGGGCCCGTTGCAGTCGCAGCACTGTGTGGGCGTGAGCGACCGAGCATCGAGTCAAGGTGATGCTGTCGCCAGGAGCCAGTTGTGCAGCACGAGGGAGATCGGCTGAAATCACAACTGCAATTACGGGATACCCTCCGGTGGTCTGCCGGTCGGCCATTAAGAGGATCGGCTGCCCGTCCGGGGGCACTTGTAGGGCGCCTATGGTGGTGCCGTCCGAGATATACGGAGCAGTTCTTTTCTGAGCGATCTTGGGGCCGGTCAAGCGATAGCCCATGCGATTGGACTGCGGAGCGACGGTATAGGGAGGCTCCGTCAAGGTTGTGAATGGCTTGTTCCCGAAGAAATTCTGCTGTGGACCAGGACTGATACGCAGGGTGGCGGATCGCGCATAGTGAGGACGGAGCGGGTCGGGGAGCCTTGTGCCGATTCTCTGGTTGACGACTGGTCCCGGCTTTCCACCACGCAAAATGTCTCCTTGTTTCAGGGGCCTTCCCTGAAGTCCGCCGGTTTCACTGGGACAATGGGTTGAACGACTGCCCAACACGAGCGGGACGTCAATGCCACCGGCAACGGCGAGGTAGGCACGAGCTCCCGCACGTGGTACGCCGAAGTGTAATCGACTGCCGAGCGGAATCAGGATGCATTCCCACATCGGGACGTTGTGGCCATCGATGGTTGGGGAGAGATCCGCCCCTGTGATGGCGATGACGGTATCTTGTTCGAACCGGAGCGCCGGCCCTTTGAGGGTGCATTCCAGTACTGCCGCCTGGTCTGGGTTCCCTACCAATCGATTCGCCACGATCGTGGAGAAGGAATCCATCGCTCCTGAGACGGGCACGCCGTAGTGCTGATGGCCGTAACGCCCCAGATCTTGTACGGTGGTGAGCCATCCGCTTTTGAGGACATGGATCGTCGCTGGTTGGAGTTCCATCATGGTTGGAAGGGTTTCGCAATGCGAACCCCGGCCGATCCGATTTCCTGTCGAATAAGCTGGATGAACTCAACCGCCTGCGGACTGTCTGTGTGAACGCACAGGGTATCGGCCTGGATTGGTATTCGCTGCCCATCGATGCTCGTGACAGAACCATTGAGGATCTCGCATAACCGTCGACGAACTTGTTGCTCAGTCTGTAACAGCGCGTGGGGTCGTGAGCGAGGAACCAATGTGCCGTCGGAGTTGTACGCTCGGTCGGCAAAGGCCTCCTGGACCACAGCCAGTCCAGCGGTCGTTCCGCTCTTCACCAGCTCCGAGCCGGCGAGGGCAAACAGCAGCAGGTGGGGATTGAATGATGTAATGCTTCGTGCAACGGCCTCGGCCACGACGCGATCTCTGGCTGCCAGGTTATAGAGTGCGCCATGCAGTTTGACATGGGTGAACGTCAGTTGTTCCGAGGCCAGCACATCGGCCAAAGTTGTCAGCTGTGTGGATATGAGGGATTCAACTTCTTCTGCAGAGGTCTGACGATCCCTTCGCCCAAAATCTTCCGTGTCGGGAAATCCTGGATGGGCACCGACCGCGATGTTGTGTTCCCAGGCCAGCCTGGCTGTTCGGCGCATGAGCGTGGGATGGCCTGCATGAGCGCCGCAGGCGATGTTCACCGAGGTGATCAACGGCATGAGTTGTGCCTCACGAGCCAGCCACTCCGGGGTTTCGTACTCGCCCATGTCGCTGTTCAAGTCAATGGTCTTCATGCTCGTGCTGTCGGCATAGCCGGTCGAATTCATCTTGCCCAATCGGTTTGAATCGGACCATGTCGCCCGGCTTCAGCAAGAATGGATCGGTCTTGGCCTTTCGATAAACGGCGATCGGTGTTCGACCGATCAGCCGCCATCCGCCTGAGGTAGCAGTCGGATAGATGCCGGTCTGGTAATCAGCGATACCGACCGATCCAGCTGGGACTTTTGTCCGTGGGGTTGCTCGGCGAGGCATCGCCAACCGTTCAGGGAGGAGTCCCAAATAGGGAAAGCCTGAGCTGAATCCAAGCATGTAGACGCGATAGGGTATCGATGTATGCAGTGCAATCACTTCGTCCGCCCGTAGTCCGGCGAACCGTGCGATCTCCTCCAAATCCGGTCCCCACTCACCGCCGTACAAGACGGGAATTTTGTGGAGAGTGCTGTTCGGTTCAGTCGGACCAGGCTGTGGCTGAGGCAGTGACTGGAGTGTCTTGGCCAAAGCGGCTGAGTCCCATTGAAGCGGATCAAAGTGAACGGTGACTGATCGATAGGTGGGGACGACATCGTGGATGCCGTGCCAATGTTGACCAATGATGGCCTTCGCACACGCGAGGACACGAGAGTTGATTCCCGGATCGATCGTGTTGCCGAATTCGATGGTCAGAGCTGAGTCGCCCAGAGGCAGGATGCGAAATGTCGTGTTCGCAACTCGACGCGGACAGGCTCTAGGATTTGCTGGACGCATGGGGGGATGGATCCGTCGTCAACGAGCGTTGACCGTTGCCAGAATTGATTTGGCTGCGGCAATGCCGGAAAGGGCCGCTCCTTCCATGAAACCCTGCCATTCATAGAATGAGTTTGTCTGTTCGCCGGCAAACAGCAGATTGCCGACCGTGACACCCTCCAGACCTGCCATCGTGGTGAATTGGCCTGGCCGATAACAGGTGTAGCTGCCGAGCATGAGCGGATTCGACGGCCAAGGTTCAAGATGAACCAGATACTGCTGTCCCTGCGTTCGTAATGCGGCTCCGAGAGTGCCCGGATAGATGACGTTCAAATCCTGCAAGAACTTCTGCGCTTCTGCTTGGACGGCATTGGGGTGTAATCGGGCACCTCGTTGTCCGCTCGAATAGTCCGTCAGAATACCTCTCCGGTCAGATCCCAATGAAGGATTGGTCTCCCATGTCGTTTGAACATTGAGAAGATCCGCATAAGCCGTTCCATTGCTCCCCAATGGACGCCAGGGTCGGCTTGAAAAACCGATCATCATTTTCGCGTTCGTTCCATATCCCAGTCCTTGAATGGTGGTACGTTGTGCGAGAGGGAGTTCCAGGTTGGTATCCAGGTCGACCTGGCGAAGCGTGGTGAAGGGGATCGCCAGCACGGCGACATCGTGCGAGACGGTCACGATACGGGAACCTTGCTGAAAGGTCAGCTCAATTCGTTCATCGCTCAACTTACGGACCCGTATGAGTCCGGAGTCGTACGTGATTTGTCCGGAAAGATCGCCGGTCAGTCCTTCGATGATGCGGTCATTCCCGTCGATGAGGTGATAACGTTCGTCGCTGGCTCCGAACGGGGTGAATTTTGAACGGCGATCAGCATGAATAAAGAGGAGGAAATTGAGACAACTTTGTTCGGCAGCATCTAATCCATATTCACCTTCATAGGCGGAGAGTATCGCAGCCTTCGCAAGCGGTCCTGCCGGGACGCCGGCTCCGTTGTGGCCCTCTAGATAGGCCCGCAAACTCGTGCGGTCGAGGATGACGTCGTCTGGTGTATGGGATGCGGCGGTCACTTCTCGCGATAGATGGTTGAGGTCGATCCGCATCACCGAGACGAAGTCACGAAATTCCGCTACAACAGCCGCTTCTGAGTAGCGTTGCCCGTGGAACTGGTAGAACACGTCTCCCGGCACCTTGTTGATATCTTCTAACGCAAGGTGGAATCGTTCGGCATACCCCAGGATGGTCTTATGCAAATTGTCGATGAGCTCGCCGCCTCGTTCTGCAACCTGACCAGGGAAGAACCCTCGTAAGGACCAGCACCGACCACCGGCTCGATCTGCCGCATCGTAGATGGTGGCTCGGATGCCTCGGCTTTTGAGCGTATCAGCGCAAGCCAATCCGGCGAGCCCCGCGCCGACAATTCCCACGGAGAGCGGAGAAGGCGATGGCTTGGCGGCGGTGGCACGTTGCGGAAGTCCGGTCATTGTTCCCATGGCCAGTGCGGCACCCGTCGCTCCCGCTCCGAGCAGAAATTGGCGACGCGACATCGGATGAGACGCTCTCCTTGACCCTGGCTCTTGGATTGCTCCAAGTGCGTCAGCGGCCGAACAGTGCAGGCGCTCGGCCAAGAACGCGGAGGTCATCAAGCGGACCAATGAACGGAACGAGGCAGTTCGAGCCATTTGCCCGTCTCCCGGTTGGACAACGATCAGACGCGCTATCTTACAGAAATGATACGAGGTGCCGAAAGAGGTGCGAGGCCGGGTGGTGATCGTGCTACATGATTAAACCTTGTGAAGGCGACCGCGCGAGTCGAACAGGACGACCTGTACAATTGTTGGACAGCCGTGAGGCGAAGATGTAGTTGTTGGGAAGGAACGGGGATGATTTTGTTTCTGCTTAAGTGGTAGATTCGATGTCAACGACAGAGAAATGTGATTCGCCACTCTTCTACCAGGAGGAATTTGCGATGGGACTCTTCGGCACGATTATGGAGAAACTTGGATTCGGTGCCGCGGCGCACGCGGCAACTGCGCCCCCGGTTGCCGCACCAGCGACAGCCGCTCAGTCAGCTCCCACTGCCGCGCCGGCTGCTCCAAAACCTACTGCAATGTCGGCGGTCGATGTCGTGGGAAAACTCGAAGGGCTTGCCGCGAAGAATTCGCAGAAGCTGAATTGGAAGACATCAATCGTCGATTTGATGAAACTCTTGAATTTGGACAGCAGTCTCACGGCACGCAAAGAACTTGCGACGGAACTGGGATGTCCCGCGGACAAGATGAGCGATTCAGCCCAAATGAATATGTGGCTTCATAAAGCGGTGTTGCAGAAGTTGGCGGCGAACGGTGGGAATATTCCCAAGGAACTCTTGCATTAACGGACTGCAGAGCGGGAGGTCGTCAGCCCTCTCGCTCGCTCTCGATCAATACCGGACGGGAGAGGCTCAGCCGTTGCGGTGGTTCCGTCAGGACCAGGGGCGTCTGTTGGAGCTCATCGGCCACCGGGTGTGAGCCCATGTCGATCGATCCTTTAAAAAAAGCGCCCTCTTCCATCGAAAATGATGGAGCGGAAATGTCGCCAAGGACGACCGCCGGCTTGAGCAGTTGGATCTTGCTGGTCGCCGTCACATTGCCGTGAATCTTTCCCCTGGTCACGATGGTTTCGGCGACAATAGTTCCACGGATCGTAGCATTCTCACCGATCACCAACATCCCTTTTGCATGGATCTCACCCTCTATCGAGCTGTCGAGCTGAACGGTACTGTGAAAGTGGACGATACCTTTGAACGTGACGTCTTTTCCAAGCACGGTAAAATGTCCGTTGTCGGAATCGTTCTCTCGTTTTTTGTCCCACATGATGATCCTCGTTCAGAGTGAGTTCAAAAAATAGGTATCAACCATACAGGAGTCGGAAGCAAGAATCAAAGGCTGAGTTGAGGGGGCTGTCGATCAGGACGAGAGGAAGGCTACTTTTTATCGGATGGTGGATTCTGAGATCGTGTCTTTTCCGAGGTGCTTCCCGTAACTGATTTGAGAGTCTTTCCGATTGCCGGTCCGATTTTGGGAATTTCTTTTTCGATGTTCTGCGCGGCGCTCCGTAATCCACGTGTGAGATCTTCTACGGTGAGTCCTTTGTTTCGGTCGGCTTGTTGGGAGTCGGCGGCCATGGCGAGTGCTCCGCCTGTGGAAAGAACGGGGAGCCACACCAGACATCCGATAATCCATTGGTGACGCATAGAGCAACTATACCAGAAGAATCAGCGTCCCTCCTCGGTGTAGTCGATGGAGTATTCGACGTAGATCGCGTATGATCCGCGCTGGTTTTTGGTTGGTAAGGGAGTGATGTACTATGGGTATTGATTCATCAGCACGGTGGTTGGTGGGAATCGGCTGCGTCAGCGCCGGACTTGGCGTGGCTGCTGGGGCATTCGGCGCGCACATGCTCAAGACTATTCTGGAGCCGTCAATGTTGGCGGTCTACGATACCGCGACTCGCTATCAAATGTACCACGCGTTTGGTCTGATCTTGAGCGGGTTTGGAGTGCACCTCGGACGTGATACCGGAACGGCCAAAGCGGGGTGGCTGTTTGCGGCCGGGACCGTCCTGTTTTGCGGGAGCCTGTACGCAGTGTCGCTCTTGGGTATCCGATGGTTGGGCGCCGTGACACCGGTCGGTGGCGTGCTCTTCATCGCAGGTTGGGGTGTTTTGGGGTGGCGTGCCCGGCGCTGGGGAGGATGTTGAAAAAGTCCTCCGGCTTTGTTCTCGCATCGCTCAAGGCCTCAACGTACCAACCGCGTACGCCTCGGCCTTTCGCTCGCTGCGGTCTCGCCGGACGGTCTTTTTGAACATCCTGCGTGCTATCCACTATGGTTTGCAGGGAGCGAGGCGTTTGCCGCTGATGGGACCCCATCCGCCGGTGTTGTTCTGAAATGACCCTTCGATCTTCTGATCGTCTTTGATGAACAAGAGA
>JAHBWQ010000179.1 GCA_019636915.1 Nitrospira sp.
CTGTCTCTTCGGAGATAGGCAGTTCTTCCTGAAGAACTGCCTATCTCCTCACTTTCGGCCTGGCACTACCGATAGGTAGTGCCATTCATTATCCCGTCGAATAAGATACCTTAGGGACACGCTGCAACATTTTGTTGCGAAGATATTCGATCGGTGATTCGGATAAAACCACCGAGCTGCAGGCTCGAACAGACCTCCGCACCTGGCTGTCCATCTGTATTCTGCACAGTTTGAACCGTAAAATTTCCGGGAAAGAAATAGTTTTGCCAATTTTGGCTTGGATCATGAATCATACTTATACCCGGAGAGCCTCCAACCTTGGCAAATATTACGATGACATCGGCGCCGGCGACTCCATTGGTATCCACAACTGAATTTATCGAAACCGTTCCCCAGTTAGAAAAGTCGCGATAGGTGACGAATCCTCCGGTCCGGTCGTGGATTATACAGACACACCAAAATGCGCCAGCGGAATTCGTTGCGAGGAGCACGATGTCCGCTCCCGCTGTGCCGTCAGTGTCTGTAACTGCACGGACAGTGACAGATGACCAGTTCGCTGAGTCCCGATAGGTAGAAAAAGTACCGGCACGATCATGAATTACGCACACACACCAGAATGCGCCAGAAGAGTTGGTTGTAACAAGAACGACATCGGCACCGACGTTTCCATCTGTATCACTAACATTGGCAATGGTGACGGAACTCCAATTAGCCGAGTCCCGATAGCTGGCAAAGCTTCCGACTCTGTCATGAATAATGCAGATACATTGAAACGTTCCAAGTGAGTTGGTTACAACGAGAACCACGTCCGCTCCAGCATTGCCATCTGTATCCACGACCGTATTTATTGAAACTGAGCTCCACTGCGGATCACGATATTGGCTAATACCTCCAGTTCTGTCGTGGATGATGCAAATACATTGAAATGCGCCAAACCCATTCGTAGCAACTACGACAATATCGTCTCCTACGACTCCATTCGTCTCTTTAACAGAATTGATTGAGACAGAATTCCAATTAGGATCGGAGTATGTGATGACTTGTCCTGATCCACCGCGCGTAACGCATACCTTGTTGGCTTGACATATTGCTACCTGATCCACCAACCCATCTCCGTTGGTATCAGCTGCACGGGCTTCCTCCTGGAACGACAACGATAAGAGGCAGGCGAAGACAAAAACTATTGCTATGAAACGGACGATTAACGTACGCATAGTGCACCTCCTATAAATTAGAGATCCGAGACGCAATGCTAGGCGGTGTATCGGCCTTTTCGGTCCAACTTTCTATTTCTCTCCCGCAGGGACCGAGTCCACAGGTAGGGATACTGCTGTGTTGAAAATCGGAATCTGGCTCTAAAGAATCGTAATAGGTATGATGCGGAATCCTAATAGAGGAAGGTGGATCACCTGTCAATAGAGCTATTTAACGACAGTAGGAGCTATGATAGGGCTATATGGTCCTCCTCCAAGAGACAGTTCCACAAAGAATTGCGAGACGGAGCGTCTTTCGGCATAGAGGCATATTGGCGTCGATAGTTGAACCAAACTAAGCCATTCGGTGGCCCCGGCGGCGAACGTGCATGACCGCCAGTATTGCCGGAACTGCCACGACACGAGACTACAGTGTAAGGCGATGCGGCGGACAAGGAAGGCTCTTCAGACAACACGTCCTAAGCCGCCGCTTGAATCTAAGCCAATTTCTAGTGGCATCGTCCCCTGAGCGAGATGGAGCGCACCTATATCCGTAGAGAGGCCTTCCATAGAAGAAGCGGAGTCATCAGATGGGGGGAATTAATTCTTACTTCGGTTTCGGAGTAAGGAAAACCGTCCGGCGCAGATTACGCCTTACGGGCCAATGGGTGGAGCTTCATTTAGAACATCAGATACTATAATTTCACCTTCCATCGATGCCGATAACTCACGAGACTCTTCTAGGGAGCCTATTGAGTCGTGGCTGGGTATGCTCTGGGAGGGATTAATTACGTCGCCCGTTTGTCCGCCTTCAGCTTCCGTAGTTGTCACCGGTGTATCGCTCGATACGGTGGTGGAATTATTCCGAGACATTTCAACAGCGATCGCCTCTGCAAGGACACTTAACAAGTCACGAGCAGGTAAATTCTGCATCGAGCCTACCAGTGTTTCCTGGCTGATTCCTGTCTCTGCGTGTTTCACAACCATATCGTTGACTCCATCAGCCTCCCCGTTGGACGCTGCATCGGATGAGACAGGAGGTCCACAGCCAGTCAACATTGCTAGCAGCATTGCCGTTGGGAAAGCTAGAGACGCGTTTAGCTCTTGCGAATGGATTAGCATAAAATTATGTTATTTCTACCTGATCTTATTTATCTAGGAGCCTCGTTTACAGCTTTATGAGGATTAAACCGTAACACGAGACGAATGGTTGTGCGAGGAGTTTTTTGGAGCAAGGACGGAATATTAGCATCAGATACGGGCCAGCTCTATCGACAAGCTCCGTCTTCGTCCCGCGATCACGGAGATGCCGAATCTTCCACCGTTCGTGCGTCGTGCGATGAATCCGGCTCGTGGTGGTGGCCTCAATCCCCTGCTCGCGTAACGCCTCTGCAAACCCCTCGCGCCGCCGTTGGAAATCCGCCTTTCTCGGATTCAAACGCACTCCGTCGAGACCGGCCGCTTTCACCGCCAAACAAATGCACATGTGGATGTGGGGACGGATGCGGATCGGGATCGGTCTCGAAGGTGTGCAACCCCATCGCGTATTGATGAGGATCGGTCTCCCGCCATCGCGCCATTCGGCGTTCAGATCCCCCCGACTCTGTGCCCAGGATTACCTGCCCGTCTTGATTGTCGAGGTCGAGTGGCCTATCACGGCGCGGCCATCGGCTCAGCGGGACCGGCCACGGCCAAGGGCGCGGCTCCGCTGCTGCAGCAGGTCGGCCATCTGCGCGCGGACCTGCGGATCGTCGCGCAGGCGGGCCAGCAGCGCGGCCTGCACCGCCGCCGACTGCCGATTAAACTGATCGACGAGCTGCCGGAGCGCGGGCGGCGTGGCCTGCCACGGCGGACTCTGATCGTGGAAACCGTGCATCCCCAGCTGACGCTTCAGCGCCAGCAGCCGGAACGTCTCGGCCGCCTCCGTGCGCGCGAGCTCGACACGCCGCTGCCCCTCGGCCGCGCGGTCCTGACTGACTTTGGCCTGTTGGATCTCCTCCAGCTCAGTTAGCTTTTCCTGAACTGGCCGGTGTTCGTCGGTGAGCCGGGCCGCCGCCGCACGGCGGGCCAGCTGCTCCCGGTGTTCGGCCGCCGCCAAGTGCGGCGCGACGCGGGCCTGCTCCTGGCGGGCGTCCTCCTGGACCCGGGCCCGGTCGACTAGATAGGCCGACTGGAACGCCCCGGCGTCATGCGCGGTGGCCCGCAGGGGATGGTCCTCCCGCCAGCGCTGCGCCTCGTGCACGGCGTGCGCCGCTCGAACCTGCGCCGCGCGGACCTGGGCCTCGAGGGTGCGCGTCTCCTGCGCCGCGTGGCGCACGGCGGGGTCGTCCTCCACCAACTCACGGATGGCCCGGGGCCGCAGACGGGCCATCTCCTGCGCCAGCTCGCGGCTAGTCAGGCGCTCCAGGCGCTGACGTTCAGTCCAGACAGCCTGGGCGGTCGCCAGATTGCCGGACCGGTCGAGGAGACTCACCTGCTGGCACGCCCGCTCCAGCTCGCCTTCGGCGGCGCGACGGGCCAACAAGGCCACGACCTCGTGCGGAGAGAGGCCCTGCACCCGCGAGGGGCCGAGGTGCCGCTCGGGCTGCCGGTCGAGGCCGCGCGCCTGCAGGCTCCGGTGATCGACGCGCGCCGCGTGACCGTGGCGTGCCAAGTGCTGGTTCTGAATCTCCGCCCAGCGCTGGCGCGTGGCCGCTAAGCGGTCCGCCGTGCCCGCGCTGTCCTTCCGACAGCCGCCCTGCTGGGGGGCGGCGGCATGATACCGCCGGAAATACTGCGCAGGGTCGCGCTCGTAGTCGTCGCGGGTGCGTTCCGAGTACATGATGTGGGCATGGGGCTGTGCGCCGCGCTCCAAGGCCGCAGGGGGGGTGTGGATCGCCCACTGATAGGCGTGCCGCGCGCCGAGCTCCTCCGCGACGAACGCTTCGACCAGCGCGCGCCGCTGCGCGGGGCCGAGTTCCCGCGGCAGTGCCACCTCGATTTCCCGATACGTCGCGCCGTTGGCGCGTTCGTGTTCGTCCGCCGCCTGCCAGAGGTGCGCGGGGTTGTGCGCCGCCCACGCCGGCATGTTGCCATGGGCGGTCGCTTCTAAATCCTCATAGCGGTGGCGTCCCTGATACGGGCCCTCGCGCGCCAGATAGGCCGCGTGCACGGCGGCTTTGCCTTTGCCGCCCACGCGGACGGTGCAATGATAGGAGGCCATGGGCGGGTGCTTTCCGCGCACGGTTTCTCGGCGCTGCCGAGAAACTACTAAGTGCGCCTTCCATCTAATGGAAGGATAGCGTAGACTGGACTCCGCCGTCAACGGACGGCCTACTATCCAGAGGAGGACGCATGACCGACAACCCCTGGCTCACCGATCGCCTGGCCTACCTGCGCGGCCTTTCCTCGCCCACCGAGCACCAACGCCTCCTGCTTGAGCTCGCGGCCCAGCCCACCCGTACCGGGCCCGAGACGCGCACACTCGCCGCCCTGATCCGGGCTGAAAAAGCCGCCGCCCGCGCTCAGAAAGCCAGGGCGGCCGCCGCCCGGCTCCTCACGGCTGAGAAGGCCGCTACCCGGAAGGCCCGCAATCATCAGCTTTATCTCTCGGCAGGTCTGCTGATTCTAGCGGGGTTGGTCGAGACGAAAACAGGGCAGCCCACCCGGGATCGCGGCGAGCTATTGGGGGCCCTCGTCGCCCTGGCCCACACCCCAGCGACCGCCACGCAACGGGCCGCCTGGAAGCGCACCGGCGACGCCCTGCTGCAGGCCTCGCGTCGGCCCGAGCCGGACGCGGGCTCGTAACCCTTCACCGCCTGCCAGGTGCACGCGGGATGGATAGGATGGACTACCACGAGCGCACGATCCTGATCGAGTCAGGAGTGCGCCGTGGCGGAGGGCTGTTCCCCGCCGACGACGCATGTCCTTGTTTGGACCGAGTGACGCGTAAACCGTCAGAGGAATAATCTTATGAGCACGGTCATCACCGCCCACGGTGACGGGGCCGACCGAACGGGACACGGTGCGCTCCGCACGGTGTCACCTCTCCCGAATTATCCCGTGGTCAAACAGACTCGGGAAGGTGTGTGAAGAGGCCTATAGGGGGGGCGAAAATTTTTTGTGGCCCTCTCCCCTACCCGAACGTTTTTCATGGCTCTCCGCCCTTCCTCGTGCGTCTGTTCTATATTGGTGGTGTTCCCTCCCCTTTCTCTTCTCTTCAAAAAACTTTTCCACAGTCGTGGGCATCACCAACTAAAGGCTATTAATATAAAGGATTCTCTATTAAAGGAAGCCTGTACCGTTTCACCGTCCCACACCTGTACCATTTCACCGTGGATAACTCTTAAATCATTGTTTTCCAGCGTTTTCTCACCTGTACCGTTTCACCGTGGATAAGTTCATTGAGTTCACATGTTCACATGAATAATATAAGTCATTGCGAATCAATAACTTATATCAATCCTGTACCGTTTCACCGTCCTCGGTCATGCACAGGGCAATCAAGACGGCATGTGAGGTTATGGAGTTCGTTTTTTCGGAATGGCTGGGTGACTATCAGGCAGGATCGCGATACCACCTTTAAGGTTGTCCAAATGCAGCGATGGCATGACGGCGGCTACTTTCTTTAACGCCGCGCGGGCCTTGCGGGCAAATTCCCAAGCGGCCGCCTCCCCACCCGCGTCATACTCTGCCCCAAGCTGTTTCTGTAACGCACGCCACGGAATAGATCGGGTTCGTCCTGTGCGCTCCACTCGATGCGCTTCATAGCAGCACAGGGCATAGAGATCGAGGGCAAGCGGGCTCCGTTTTAAGGCCCGCAACGCGCGAGTGTCCACAGGGATCGGGGCTGCGGTGATGGCCGTGAAAAACTCCGGGCGCAAATCAACGTAGCTTTGCCAGAGGGTATTTTGTCCAGGGCTACGCGGGTTCCACCATAAGACCCGATGACTAGATATTTTGAGATCTGTCACCTCTTCCCCTTTGTGTGTGCCTTCCGAGAGGTCGCCGACAAAGGTAATGGAAGCGGAAAACAGTCGTTCCATTTGGTCATGCAGTCGTTTGGCGTCGCCGCGTACTCCTCCCCCTGTGGTTGGACTCAAGCCGACTTCGCGCATAAAATCCGCAAGACTTGCACCGAGCATCAAGCGCGGATTCTTTGTTTTCACGGCCTCTGTCGTGATCCAGAACAGAAGCAAGCGCGGAATGATTCCATAGGGCAAGCCGTAAGTTTTGCCTGTCCTGGGGTTAAAGCCTGCTTGAATGCCCAGCGCGAAGTTGCCATTGACCCGCCGCCATGTATCCGTTTGAGGATTGCTGTGAGGCAACGTCGCTTGAACAAATTGCCGGGCCATGAAGGCGGCATCGTCGAGGGTCACGCGGTCTTGCCGAATCTCAACGATAGCCTCTAAAAATTTGTGGCCGGCATTCGTTAGTGATTGGTCTTTTGTTGTTGTCATGCGTGGCTCAGTGCTGCTTTTGCTCGTACAGATCAACCGCTTGCCGTAGAACTTCAACGAGGCTGATGTCCTTGTCGGCGGCGAGTTTGCGAAGATGGTGGCGAAATTCTTTCGGAACCTTGAAGCCAAGATTAACAAACTCGCTTGAAGGTACGGTCTTAGATAGACGATTTCGACTATTCCTCCTTGCGTCTCTTCGTGTCTCGGTCGTAATCGGCCTCGAAGGGGAATCGTTAGCCGGTATCCCCTGTCCTTTTGCTGCTAAGAGTCCTGCCATATCAAGGGGTGCTTTCTTAGACATGGATCACCTCTTTAACCTTTCTCGATTTCGTCTTTTCGTCTATTCGTAATTTAACGAATTCCCACAAGTGGCGCATTTCCTCAGCTCCTTTGCCGCTCGGATCATCCTCTAGCAGGGTTGAACCGGTGAGGGCCGACACCGCATAGCCTTCGCGTTGTTCAATAATTGTTGGGCTTACAGGCCCGTGTTCGGAGAGAGCCGCAATTGTTGAGACGAGAAGGCGGGTACGCTGCCGTGCTTTACTCATGACAAATACAAAGGGACGGCCACTGGCTTTGACCACGGGTAACGTCAGGCGATTGAGTGACCGAACATCATCCGGGCTTGGAATCACGGGGATGACAACCAAATCCGCCGTTTTCAGCACGCCGCTGTATTCCTCAGCGTGAGCGGCGGCGGTATCAAAGAATAAGTAACGGAATTTGGCGGCGAGGGCCGGTTGTTTGCTGGTGAATTCGCTTAACGCAACAATAGCGAGCTGTGGTGTTTCAGCGGTACGGGCATTCCACCAATCAGCTAATGAGCCTTGCGGGTCAGTATCGCACAGGACAACCGATCCAGGATTGTCTTGTTCAGCCGCCACCGCTATATGCCGGGTGATATTGGATTTGCCGACGCCACCCTTACTGTTGACGATCATAATGGTTTTCATGGGCTAGGAGGCTCCATTCTGGAATAGACGACTTCGTCTATTCAATACTTTTGTCATTCTGAAATAGACGAAAATGGATAGTCGTCTATTTTGAGAGAATCGTCAATCCCTGCCGGGCGCGTCAGAAAGTCGCGGAGCCCAAGGGGAAGGGAAATGGCTTTCTGCACCACGCTGCTGTGGAACAAAGGAAATACCAACAGGGTATGCTCGGATCACTTGACTTGTAGTCCTATTGGGACTACACTTTGTTTAACATTGCAGTGTTCGACACTGTTCAACAGTATTTAACAATCGACCTTCTATAGGCATCACCATGGCTACTATTGATACTTACGTCCGTGCTCGCATTGATACCCGCACCAAGAAACGGGCGGCGGCGGCTCTTGCGGCAATGGGACTATCGACATCCGACGCAATCCGTCTGCTCATGCTGCGGGTTGCCGATGAACGAAAGCTGCCTTTTGAAGTGAAGGCACCCAACGCGACCACTCGCAAAGCAATCGGCGAACTGGAGGCAGGGGAGGGGACACGGTTTACGAGTGTAGACGCGCTCATGGCTGATTTGAATGCGGACGATTGAGCGAGCCTCCGCATTCAAGCGTGACTACAAGCGAGTGAAGGCAACTCCTCGCCACAGCAAAGACCTTGATCAACTGCTCTCCGCTATCCTCGAACAACTGTTAGTTGACCACGCATTGCCACCCCGTAACCGTGACCATGAGCTAAGCGGGAACTGGAAGGGGTACCGCGAATGTCATATCAAGCCAGACCTGTTACTGATTTACCGGAAGCCTGATACCGATACACTGCGACTCGCGCGGCTTGGCTCGCATAGCGAACTGTTCGAATAGAAGTATGAACCACAAGGAAAGGTGCATTACGACCTGAAAAGAGTAGTCGTATCCAAACATGATAAAATACATTATCATGTTTAGATAAGGAGTAAGGAGAGGAGCATGAAGGAACTGGTTCCATTGGATAAAGGAAGTCTGACACCGGCGCAGGTTCAGATGCTCGCGGATGTGCCGCCGGAGCTGGAATGGCTCGCCAACATCACGAACGAGAAAAAGCGGCGGGCTTACAAGATTGACGTAAGTGAGTTTTCCCGATTCCTTAGGCTACAGAAGCCAGAAGAGTTCCGCGCCGTCACTCGCGCCCATATCATCGCGTGGCGGGAAACCCTCGAACAGCGGAAGCTGTCCGCTCCAACCATCCGGCGCAAGCTCTCGGCGTTATCCTCTCTCTTTGAGTATCTGTGCGAGCGGAACGCGGTCGCGGGCAATCCCGTGGATGGGGTGAAACGGCCGATGGCGAACAGCAAT
>JAHBWQ010000018.1 GCA_019636915.1 Nitrospira sp.
AAGAAACTGGGTCATGATGTCTGTCCACTCGGCGTGAAGAGCGATCTCAGTGTGATCCAGGCTGCCATTGATCAGTGGAAACCGGATATCTCCTTCAACTTACTGGAAGAGTTTGATGGCGTGGCGGTCTATGATCAGCACGTGGTGTCGTACCTCGAACTGCTCCACATGCCCTACACCGGCTGTAACCCCCGCGGCCTCATGTTGGCGCGGGATAAGGTCCTCACCAAAAAGGTCCTGTCCTTCCATCGAATCCCCTACCCCGACTTCATGGAGGTCCCACAGGGACGGGTGGCCAAACGGCCAAAGCAGCTTGCCTTTCCGTTGATCGTCAAGTCAGTGACTGAAGAGGCTTCCCTGGGGATTTCACAAGCCTCAATCGTGGGAGACGACGACAAGCTGAGTGAGCGGGTGGCTTTTGTTCACACTAGCGTCGGAAGTGGGGCATTGGTTGAACGGTATATCGAGGGTCGCGAACTCTATGTCGGCATCATCGGCAACGGACATCTCCAAGTGCTGCCGGTGTGGGAGCTCATCATGGACAAGTTACCGGATGACGCCAAACGCATCGCGACCGAACGGGTGAAATGGAGCAGGAAATATCAACAGAAGTACGGCATCACATCGCGAGAAGCGGACAACCTGCCGGAAGGGAAAGCTCAAGAAATCCAAGACCTGGCGAAACGAGTCTATCGCGCCCTCGGGCTCAGCGGCTATGCGCGAATTGATATGCGGATGGACACCGACGGACAGCTCTACGTGCTGGAAGCCAATCCAAATCCGCAAATCGCAGAAGATGAAGACTTCGCCGATTCGGCCAAGGAGACCGGTTACGACTACACAGAACTGCTGCAAGAGCTGCTGAACGTCGGCCTCCGCTGGCGCCCTGCCAAAGCAGCGTAAGCTCCTCCCAGCCAGAATGTCGGAATTCCTGTCGTCGCGACATTCACACAGGACGATAGCTGCACCGCTACTCGTCCAACACTGCCGTTCTATTTCCACCACTTTCTTGAGCATTCCATCTCTCTATGAAATAGTGACGACACAGTGCCTATTGGTCTTTTCTTGAAACAACCCTCATCACTCTCATTCGTGGAGGCTCATCCATGATGCCAACATTCACCACTTACCGACATGCCTTGTGGCTCCCTACCCTGCTGGTCTTGGCAACCGGGTGCGCTCAAACTGTCGCGCAGGAACAGCTGTCGCAGGAATATCTCGGGCTAGGGATCGTGTCTGGAACGCTGGGTGAACAAAAACGTTTAGGGCTATCGACCGGGGAACTGCGCTCAACATCGGTGGTCGGTCAAGTACAGGCCTTGGAAGGTGGCGCCTACCTGATTCAGGATAGCCAGGGAAGGGAACTCCGTATTCCGCATGATGAGAATACGAGGATCGATCGACCGGCCCATGTGGGTGATCTGATTCAATCCTGGCTCGACCACCACGGCCGCGCTGTCCTGATCCGGAGTCTTGATGGAAACGGGCGATAGCTGTCGCCTTCACCGCAGTCAGTCGGCACTGCCTCAAAAGTGCTGATGACCTCGATTGCCCACCCTTCGGACTTCTTGGCTGATCTGATTCCTGCTATCGTCTCATCACGAAAGGATGAGTCTATGCGGTTCCTAGCTTATCAAGGCGTTCTTGCACAACGACGCCCCGTGCATTCACGTGTCTAAGCGTGGAGCCACAAAACTTGACAGCCAGCACTACCTGCACAGATGGGAGTCCGTACGCCAGCCTGCCTTCCAAGCATGCAGGGCTACAGTCCCACCGCCCGATGCGTCTCATAGGTCATCACGCCCAGAAAAGCCGCGAGCAGAAGATAGTAGGTGGCATAGCTCCAACGAGTGGACTGTGATACATCGTAATACCGTTCAGGTATCGCAGAACTATTCCGCCGGAACGTCGAGAGCAGGTGGGGAATCGACAGAAGTGCGAGAAGCAACAGCATGGGGCTGTGGTTCCAGATGAAAAGAGCCACGATCAACGGAGCTCCGATCCACCATGTTTTCGGTGAAATAATCGACGTGATACGTCCCCCATCAAGAGGAGCCAGCGGGATCAAGTTGAACAGATTCAGCATGAACCCCGCATAGGCCAAAGCCCGGAGAAGCGGACTCTGGAGGGAGTCGGCGGCATAGAAGCACCCCATGGCGGCGATGGTTCCGACGACCGGTCCAGCCATGGCCACATAGGCTTCCGTTTCCACATCCATCGGTTGTTCTTTCAACTGAATCCAGGCTCCCACGAACGGGATGAACGTCGGAGCCCCGACATCTAATCCGCGTTGTCGGGCAGCGACAAAATGCCCCATTTCATGGCAAAAAATCAGGCCGACGAAGCCCACGGCATACCACCACCCAAAGACGAAACTATAGGTGATGACCGACAGAAGCATCGTGCCGGAGGTCAGCAACACCTTACCGAACTTCGCCCCGGCGAGCAGAGCAAGCAGCGTTTTCATCTCGTTTCCATCAGGCTGATGGCGTCGTCGTAGAACGCCCCTTGACGATCTTCCACACCCAGGCCACCACAGCCGCTCCAGCGAGGAGAATGACCTTCTTGAAGGCAATGATCAAGACGAGTAACTTGGCCAGCAGTCCTGATTTAAAGGCCGCGCCCGCAACCAATGCCGCCAGCCCAACCGCCGCGACCTTGTCGGTCGTGCTGTCGAAGTCTGTGTACCGCTTGCCCTGCACAAAGTTGAGATTCGATAACAAACTCGCCGCATGAGGTTTGAGCGTAGGCAACTGAGCTAGATCAGCCACAAGATTCATGCTCATGTATCCGTGACGACCCAGTGCGAGGGTGTTGTAGTTAACCGTTGTACCATGGCTGGTCTCGGCAGCGATCGCCCACACCACTTTATTTGTCGCCTTATCATAGTGTGGCTTCTCTTCCCACCCTCTGACGGTCAGCCCCTCCATCCCCATTTCACGCCGCTTGGCATTGGCCTCTTCCGTTCCTTCCTTAATAGAGTCCAGCATTTCATCAGTGTCCCAGGCTGACGCATCATCATCCTCCACATACCCTGCATCGATGAATCGAATCACCACAAACCAATCACTATCCCCCGAGCCACCCGTGACCAATCCAAGCTCCGCACCTGAAGGGAAATTGCCCATCTCTCTCAAGAGCCTCTCAGTGTCTTTCGATCCGAGAAAGCGATAGTCTGCTGATAACTTGAGCGTGGCTTGTTCTCCGAGCGGCGCTTCGAGTGGTCCCTGTTGCCAGGCATAGGTCGGTTCAGCTGGCTGAGCGCGGACCTCCCCCCAAATGCCCATGACGGCAACCACACAGACGAGACAGATGCGAAGAATCATGGATGTCATAAATCCTCCCAGATAAGGGGTTGTAGCACGAGGCGAAGAAAAACCCATCGTAAAATGCTGTATGAGACAGGACGACGACTCTAGGCGATCGCTACCAGCAAGGAGTGGGCCATGAGGAATACACACGACTAACTCTCACGCCTCGAGAGGCGTGCCTTAACTAAGGAGACAATGCGTCGTGCAAGTGTATCCAATTGTATTCTGGAAGTATCCAAATTGATTCAATGCACAGGCGTGATCGATCCGTTCTTACGTTCATATATTCTGCCAAACAGGTCGTTGGAATGGGCATGGTGATGGAAGTCTAGTAGAGCCGCATCCTACTGATCCGGAGTCTTAAGGGAAACGGCCGCTAGCACGCACTCGGGTCAGGCGGAACGTCATCATGTCGCGGGCTGAGCTGAACACTCTTGACGGCTCATCACAAAAAGATTCCCGACCCTCTTTTCGATCGTGCTAAGTCCCAGCATAGGTCGACTCCGATCCGAACGTATGCTCTACCAGCTCGCATTCTCTGGAAAGAAGGTCATAGGCCGTTTGTGCCTCTCCAAGCTCTAAAGCCGCACGACCATAAACCATGAGTCTATTATTTCCGCGATGGGGCTACGGTAATCAGCGGTTGGCTCTCATGTTGATGTCTAGGAGCCTGTCCAAGATTAGGAAGTGTGTGAATCTTGACTCACGTATTTGGTTTAGGATCTACGATCTCGATCCGACCAATATGATCTGATCCTCCTCAATCAACCAATTTCATCAATGTCGGATAGGCTCCTAGAAGCCGATAATATTATCCAGGAGATGTGAGGTCTTGTAATGGCACATCGTTCGACGCTCAACCTGTGCCAGCCTATCAATTGATCCTTATGGTGAGTTATTGTGCCCGGAGCGACTAATTCATTCACACTGTGCAATACCCGAAGAGAGCCAGACTCACGGGACAAGCGCATCCGTCACACCAGTCTCGCCCGTCTCCACCATCTCATACAAGTCGAAACTCCGCATCGGCGCCGATGCACACCTCGAAGCCCATCATCCCCTAGTAGGATACCCACGACCGACAAACACGCCGCTCGAACTCGTCACGCGACAATCGTCGGGAGACCCGGACGCCGAAGTGAGGCGACAACGACCGACATATTATCGATCTCAGCCCAGGACAGCAGCACCACCTCCGGCTCAGCGCTGAATGATTGGAGCAGCAGGATGACACCGAGAAAGACGGCGATAATGGCGGGCCAGATCATCGACAGGGCACCGAGCACGAGGACAAGCATGAACGCCGCTAATATCTGCTGACCGAGTAGGCTTTTGATCATGATCATAAGTCCCTCCCTCGTTAGAGTGCTCCACAATACCTGATTAGAATGCGAAGGCCGGTGTCACTTTAATTGCGCATCGGGTGTTCGATACATTCCGCCATCCTAATCGTCTCATGCGTAATGGACCAGAGCCATTCATCTCTACTAACCTGTTTTGCCTTTAGCTGCGTCCTTGTGTGGTAAATTTACCTAGCAAAGAATGGGCCGAGAAACATCCGAGAAGGATGGCGCAAATTCCTAAGGATTAGACAGCTTCCCCGAAGGCCCCAGCCATGAAGGCAAATCTTTTTGGATACACTGAATCTGATCAGATGCAGTGAAGGGGACTGTTCTGAAGTTTGGGTAGCGGACGACCTCTAACAACTCCCCCCCTAGATATTGTATGCCATCCTGTCGTACGTACCATTACTTTTCGACACCTTAATCTCTTTTTCATCCCCCTCGCGCCTTCCTTCTTGCCGCATTTCCTGTAAAGAATAGAAAAGAAGGGTACCTTGAACATCCCCAGTTGCAAACCGGCGCGAGAGGGCGTATAGGACATAGTAGGACTTTCTCGTACCACCCAAATTTCACGAGCGTGTATCAGTCACAGATTCCGTGCTATGGCCGGATCGCTTGCTTCTGTTTCGTGGTCGACATGAGGCCGTGTGAACAGGACAAAGGGATGCCCCATGCATCGGGTGTTCATATTTTGAAACTAGGTTTCGTCGGATTACCGACTTTCATCATTTTGTGAGGTGGGTCATGATAAGGACGATGAAGCTTCTCTCTTGTGCCTTGCTCTTCGCCGTCGTGGCGAATGGACATGAATCGAGCCTGGCTGCCGCCCAAGCAAGTGACGTTCGATCGGAGGGGGAGCGGACCTCTCGGCTGACCTTGCTCGTCAGCTTTCTGATGCCGGGCGATGCGCATTCCGGCCAGCAGGACGATCAGAAGGCAGCCTCCGGTCACCAAGTCGCCTCCGAGGACTCTCCGCTTGTTTCGGCCATTACCCCCATGACGTCGATCACCATCGACGTACCCCAGAGCCAAACTGGGGAAACCGAAGCTACGCAAGAGAAAGAAAAGGAAAAGGCCGATGCGGACATCGAGCAGGAAAAGGCACGGCTTGAGCTGCTGCTACAACAGCTCACAGCCAAGGAAAGGGAACTGGCCCTCTTGCGAGAAAAGACCACCGCGGCGGCTAATCAGTTGAACGCGGAAAAAACCCGTGCTGAAGCGTTGGAAGCGCAGCTCAATCAGAAGGAGCAAGAACTCTCGGGGATCTGCACGGCGCGGGACAACCACCAACAGATGTCGCAGGAGCTGAACCGGACCAAGAGCAGTCTGGAGTTGGCCAAGCAGCAAGTCGCCGACATCGAGCGGCAATTTACGATCAGCAACGATCAGCTTGATGTCGCCATGCAGCGTATCGCGGACCTTGACCTGCAGCTGGTGGCCAAAGATCAAGAGTTAAAAATGGAACTCGCCAGCCGCGACTCGCAGCTCGTACAGGCCAAACGCCTGCTGGCGAGTGTGGGGAAGAGCTTGCCGAAGCCGGTCAAGCTGACTCCCTCCATGAAGAATGCCTTTCCTCAACAGGCTGTTGCACGTATCTCGCCTGACCTCACCAAGGTCAATGAGAAGTTGATGGCTGCACTCAAGGACGAGCTGAAACGAGGCACCGTGGTGATGGAGCAACGCGGTGACAAGCTCACACTTGCATTGGCATCAGGAGAACTGTTCGGCGCAGGACGAGTGACCATGACACCGGCAGGAGCCTCCCTGGTCAAGCGAATCGGCGTCGCCTTACGGAAATTCCGTCCTGAGAGCATCGAAGTGGCCGGGCATACCGACAGCATCCCAGTCAAATACAATCCTAAGCGCCCGTTTAAGGATAACGCTGAGCTGTCCCAGGCCCGCGCCGAAAACGCGAGCCGCGCGTTGATCAAAGGTGGACTGGGTGCTGATCGAGTCAAGGCCGTCGGCTATGCTGACTCCCGTCCCGTTGCGACCAACGACACGGAAGAAGGCCGGACCAAGAACCGGCGGGTCGAGATTATTGTGACCCAATCGGGCCAGCCGATCGCTTCCACAGGTGAGAAGGATGGGCAGACTCCGGATGGCAACAAAACGGCAGCTCCATACGGAGCCATGATTCAAAAAGTCGCCACGCGCTAAGCTGTTAACCGTCGCGCCTCCCGGCCCATAACGGGCAGGGAGGCGCAATGCTCTTCCTCGCTCACACACCCTTCCTTGCTTTGTCTTTCAAATTCTGCCTATGTCCGATTCCTACTACGGAGTTGTCGCAGGCATAGGTGTCTCCTGCTTCCCTGACAGTCATATTGCTCTTGCTGGCTCGGCAGACCCCTGCTTGAGGGGAAAACACGTGGTACAGTATGCTGCCCAGCATCACGAGGATAGCCATGACACCAGCGGAAGCCGCCACAGCCCTATTCAAGACAATGCCGCCCCCCATTACCCTCTCACAGCTTGAGGAATATGGGGTCGTGGCCGCTGAGTTCCAGGTACCTCACATTGCCAGAGAGATTCTCTCCCTGAATCTCTATTGGGCGCTGGCTGCCATCGACGCGCATATCCCCTCCAAGTACAGAGCCCTCATCAAGGAAGACCTGTTCGATTCCATCCAGACCCAGTGGTGGCCTTCCGGACAGTTGGGCGCAGGCACCTGGAGGGAGTATCAACCAGAGTTGAGTGAACGGCGTGAGCACTATGCCCGCCTGGTGGATCAGGAAGGGATCAACCCCATGGGGATCTGCGCAGAGACCGCAGGCCTCATGGAAGACCTGGGCCTCATCGAAGTAGACGAGCGCGAAAAACTCCTGGTACTGCTGATCGACTATGCGCCGGCTTCCGAATACGGCCGGCTCCTGGATCAGACAGGATAAGAACCTGTTACCTCGAGCAGCCCTTCGAGAGCGTTACGTTCCGAGCAACACTCAACACTTCCATGACTCAATCACAGATACCGATGCGACAGCACCTTGCCGCCATCATCAAATTCATAGAGCAACGGCACTCCAGTTGGAATATTGAGTTCCAACACCGCTTCTTTCGATAACTGCTCCAACTGCATGACCAATGCACGCAGACTGTTGCCGTGCGCGGCAATAATGATGGTTTCACCCTTCATGAGATGAGGCTTAATCCGCTGCTCGTAATAGGGCAACGCCCGTTCGGCCGTATCTTTTAAACTCTCTCCACCAGGCGGCTTCACATCGTAACTGCGCCGCCAGATCTTCACCTGTGCATCGCCGTACTTTTGTGCAGTTTCTGCTTTGTTCAGTCCCTGGAGCTCCCCATACATCCGTTCGTTCAACGCTTTATCCTTCTCGATCGGGATTGTTGTCTGCCCGATCGTTTCCAGCACGATACGCAATGTCTCGTTCGCCCTCATGAGGACCGAGGTATAGGCGCGGTGAAAGGTAAATCCCCGAAGCTTTTCACCGGCCTGCTTCGCTTCCTCCATCCCCTTTGCGGACAGCGGCACATCTACCCATCCGGTAAAGCGATTTTCCAAGTTCCACTGTGATTCTCCATGACGAAGCAAAACCAATCGAGCCATCGTAATTCCTCTCTTACATCAAGGTAGTCACTGGGTACCCACTATCCTGGAAGGTTACACCTGCGGCTGTGGAGCTGCTTCCTTCGCTGGATGACCAGACGGCTGCTCCAAAGCAGGCGGACCTTCCTGGACCATTTTGACCAATGTCGCCAGGAAAATGAGATAGAAGACGACACCGACCCAGATGACATAGGGCTGCACACCACCGGACTCTTTCAACGCGGTGTCTTGTGCACCAGGGTCCATCCGACTCGTTCGCTTCATTTCCCCGATATGCTCCCAGCAATGCCAATAGTAGAGATAGTTGGCCGTGGCCCCCGCCATAACGCTCCAAACGATACCGGCGGACACATCGCCCGTGAAATAGGTTGAGACCATCGGACCGACGGCATAGACAAACGCGTGAAGGTACATCTTTCGGTACAGGAACCAGAGAAATGAAATATAGAGAAACGCCGGCCAGTTCCATGACAGGGCAAACCGTGGTTGCCCATTCGCTGAAAATTTCTTGAAGACCCTCAAATAATAGTCCGCATTGGGTCCGATAAACTGGCGCCAGACTGTCTCTTCGTCCTGAATAGGTCGGACCGTGGTACTCCCACTGGCCGTCTCCTCGGGCGCCTTTCCTTCCATCAACTTCACCCCACATTGATGGCAGAAGTTGGCATCGTCGGGGTTCTGCTGCTGACACTGACCACACATCGTCATGGCGAAGCAGCTTACCACACTCCGAAATGGAAGAGCGGATGATTTGAACCGTCATGAGCCTCCTGCATGCGCCCCGATCCTGCTTCTCTTGAGATCATCTGCTTCCCTCCGCACTTATTGCTCTTCCTACTGGCCCTGTGCTATTTTTCTTTTCTTTATCAAGGGATACGTCATATGCCGACTGAAGAATTGAAGGACGACGCAGCCAAGTATCTGATGCAGACCTACAGCCGCCAACCGCTCTCGATCGTGCGGGGGCGCGGGGCGAAGGTCTACGATCTGGAGGGGCGTGAGTACCTGGATTTTGTCGCTGGGATTGCCGTGAACATTTTAGGGTATGGGCATCCAGATCTTGTCCAGGCGATCCAACGCCAGGCAGCCCAACTCATCCATACCTCGAATCTCTATTACACCGAGCCCCAGGTGAAGCTGGCCCGCTTGCTGGTGGACCATTCCTTCGCAGACCGTGTGTTCTTTTGTAACAGCGGCGCCGAAGCGAACGAAGCGGCGATCAAGCTAGCACGACGCTACGGACATGAGCGCTATGGAGCGGCTCGTTTTGAAATTATCACGATGAAGAATTCGTTCCATGGCCGAACCCTGGCCATGGTCACGGCGACCGGTCAAGAAAAGGTTCAAAAGGGCTTCGAGCCGCTGATGCCCGGATTCGCCTATGCCCCGTTCAATGACTTCACGGCCATCGAGTCGCTCGTCACGGAAAGGACTGCAGCCATCATGCTGGAGCCGATCCAGGCGGAAGGTGGGGTGCATGTCGCTGATCGGGAGTATCTAAAGAACCTCAGGCAGCTCTGTACACAAAAAGACATCCTCCTTATTTTTGATGAGATCCAAACCGGCATGGGACGAACCGGGACGCTCTTCGCCTATGAGCAACTGGGGGTCCAGCCCGACATCATGACCTTGGCCAAAGGCCTCGCCGGAGGTGTCCCGATCGGCGCGTGCCTCGCGAAAGAATCAGTGGCGGCAGCCTTCACCCCCGGCTCCCATGCCTCGACATTCGGCGGGAATCCACTGGCCTGTGCCGCCGCCCTTGCGGTCTGCCACGTGCTGCTCGAGGGACCTGTGCTGGAAAACGCGAAACGTATGGGAGAGTATCTAGCCAAAGGGTTAGCCGACTGTAAGGGCCGCTATCGCATCGTCCAAGAGGTCCGAGGCCTTGGCCTGTTGCAAGGAATGGAATTGACAATCGATGCGAGGACGGTGGTCACCGATGCGCTCGCACGCGGCGTGCTCTTGAATGCCGCGAACGAGCGGGTGCTGCGTATGGTTCCGCCCTTGATCATTACACAGCCGGAGATCGACCGACTCATGGATCTTCTCGGGGCACTCTTTACTCAACGCCAGGCGGCGGAAAAAGACGCTCACCACTGATGGCCGTACGAACCCGATATCCACGCGGTACCGAGCGCTACGCCAAGGATCTGCTTGACGTGGCCACCATGCCACGGACGCAAGTCCTTGCGCTCCTACGGCTGGCAAGGACCCTCAAGAAGAAGCAGCAGCAAGGGGTCCCTCATCGGTTGCTTCGCGGCAAGACGCTAGGGCTTCTCTTTCAAAAACCATCGACTAGGACTCGAGTGTCTTTTGAGGCCGGGATGAACCAGCTCGGCGGCCACGCCCTGGGGCTACCGATGAGTGATATCCAACTCTCCCGTGGCGAAACGGTTGTGGACACCGCACGTGTCCTATCCCGGTACCTCGATGGCATCGTCATCCGTACCTATGACCATGCGATTGTCGAGGAGTGGGCTACCGAAGCCACCATGCCGGTTATTAACGGGCTCACCGACCACAGTCATCCCTGTCAGGCCTTGTCCGATTTGTTGACCATTCAGGAACTGAAGGGAAGACTCAAGGGCCTCAGTCTGGCCTACATTGGAGACGGGAACAACGTGGCTAACTCACTTGTTGAAGCGGGAGCCAAGATGGGAATGCGTGTGGTCATCGGATGTCCATCCGGCTATCAGCCGGACCAGCGTGTGATCGATCAGGCCAGAATCGAAGGACACCGTACCGGCGCCAGCATCGAGGTGGTCGAGAATCCCCAGGTGGCCGTCAAGGAAGCCGACGTCGTCTATACCGATGTGTGGATCAGTATGGGCCGTGAACGGGAGCAGACCCGACGGTTACGGGTCCTGGCGCCGTATCAGCTCAACCAACGACTGCTGCAGCGGGCGAAGCCGGATGCCATCGTCATGCATTGCCTTCCTGCGCACCGTGGGGAAGAAATCTCCACCGAGGTCCTGGACGGCCCGCAATCGGTGGTGCTTGACCAAGCAGAAAATCGATTGCACATGCAGAAAGCGATTTTGACTCAACTACTCAGCCGCAAGACACGCAGAGGATAGGATTGCACCGTATGAAACCAAAGCCCATCAAAAAAATCGTCCTGGCCTATTCCGGCGGACTGGACACCTCCGTGATTCTCAAATGGCTCCAGGAAACTTACCAGGCCGAGATCATCGCCTTTTGTGCCGACCTTGGGCAGGGCGAAGACCTCAACGCCGTGAAGAAGAAGGCCCAGGCGCTGGGTGTAAAGAAGGTCTATGTCGAAGACCTGCGGGAGACGTTCGTCAAAGACTACGTGTTTCCAATGTTACGCGGGAACGCGATATACGAAGGCTGCTATTTACTCGGCACCTCGATTGCCCGTCCACTGATTGCCCGCCGGCAGGCCGAAATCGCGTTGAAAGAAGGCGCCGAAGCGGTGTCACACGGAGCCACAGGAAAAGGGAATGACCAGGTGCGTTTTGAGCTCACCTACATGGCCCTCGCCCCGCAACTCAAGATCATCGCACCCTGGCGGGAATGGAGCATGCGGTCTCGTCGTGAACTCATTGAGTATGCGGAGCGGCATGGAATCCCCGTGACCGCGACCAAGGCCAAGCCGTACAGCACGGACCCCAATCTCTTCCACATCAGCTACGAAGGCGGTATTCTCGAAGACCCGTGGGAATCGCCGCCGGACGAAATCTTCCAGTTGACCGTCTCCCCAGAAAAGGCACCTGACACCCCTCAGGAGGTGGAGATCGAATATCACGAGGGTAACCCCATCGCCGTCGACGGCAAGAAGATGCGCCCTGCGGCGTTACTTGCCCATCTCAACAAACTGGGCGGCGCACACGGGATCGGCCGAGTTGATCTGGTAGAAAACCGGTATGTCGGAATGAAATCGCGCGGAGTCTACGAGACGCCAGGAGGCACGATTCTCCATGTGGCGCATCGGGGGATCGAGTCCTTGACGATGGACCGGGAGGTTCTGCACTTCCGCGACAGCCTCATCCCACGATTTGCCAGCTTGATCTACAACGGCTATTGGTTCAGCCCGGAGCGCGACATGCTGCAAGCGGCGATCGATGATGCCCAGAAAGACGTCACTGGTATCGCACGTGTCAAGCTCTACAAGGGAAGCTGTGCGTTGGCGGGGCGCAAGTCGAAACGCTCACTCTATCGACTCGACATCGCCACGTTCGAGGAGGATGAGGTGTACAACCAGAAGGATGCGGAAGGGTTCATTAGATTGAACGCATTGCGCCTCAAGATTCGCGCGCAACGAAAGAAAGCCTCTTCTTAATGGCCACACGCAGACCCCACCCAAAGACAGCTGCCCGCCCAGGAAAGGCCTGGGATGGCCGCTTTCGGGAAAAGACCCATCAATTAGTCGAGACATTTACGCGATCGGTGATGGTCGATGGTCGACTCTACGCCGAGGATATCGCCGGAAGTATCGCCCACTGCAAGACCCTGGCAAAAGCAAAGATCCTGACGGAGACGGAGACGCGGAAAATCATCCGTGGGTTGAATGCCGTGAAGCGAGAGTTGGATCGCGGACAGTTCGCCTTTACCGCTCAAGACGAAGATATTCATATGGCGATCGAGCGGCGCTTGACGGAAATCATCGGCCCCTTGGGAGGGAAGTTACACACGGGCCGAAGCCGGAATGATCAGGTCGCGTTGGATATTCGGCTGTATTTGCGCACCCAGTTAGACAAGCTCCGTGCACGAGTGATCGAATTACAACGTGTGCTGGTTGCAAAAGCGGCTGAAAACCGTACGGTGATGATGCCCGGCTATACCCATCTCCAACGGGCACAACCTGTCTTGTTCGCTCATCACCTCTTAGCCTATGTCGAGATGCTCGAACGTGACAAGGGTCGACTGTGTGACGCGAGGGGTCGACTCAACGTCATGCCGCTAGGATCGGGGGCCTTAGCCGGCACCAATTATCCCATCAACCGCGAGTACACAGCGGGCCTATTGGATTTTCCTGCCGTCACCGACAACAGCATGGATGCGGTGTCCGATCGCGATTTCATAATTGAAGTGGCCTCGGCCCTGTCTATCGTGATGATGCACTTGTCGCGACTGAGTGAGGAACTGATCCTGTGGGCCTCGCAAGAGTTCCAATTCGTCGACTTACCCGATGCCTTCTGCACGGGAAGCAGCATGATGCCGCAGAAGAAGAACCCGGACATCCCTGAGTTGGTTCGAGGGAAAACAGGTCGTGTGTACGGGCACTTGCTCAATCTGTTGACCCTGATGAAAGCTCTCCCTCTTACTTACAATCGGGACTTACAGGAAGACAAGCCGGCACTTTTTGACGCTCTGGATACGGCGAACTCCTCGCTTGAAGTCATGACCGAACTGATGCGCCATGTGCGGGTCAACCGCGAGACGCTCTCACGCGCATTACACGGAGGCGGACTACTGGCCACCGAACTGGCCGATTATTTGGTCATGAAAGGTGTGCCGTTTCGTGAGGCTCACGGCATTACGGGGCAAATCGTTCGAGCTGCCCTTGATCAAGGATGTGACGTCACCGAGCTTTCACTTGAATCGTTACAAAAATTTTCCGGGCACATCGCACACGATGTGTTTTCACGGTTGACTACCGTGGCTGCCATCGATCGCAAAGGACAAATCGGTGGAACCGCTCATACCCGGGTGGATCGGCGGATCAAGGAGCTGGAGAAATACCTCGCATGAGAGCCCTGACGATTCTGATTGCAGCCGGTCTGTTACTTGCGTGTGGCGTCATAGGATCTCCTGTTCCACCTGAATATGTGGGAGTCGCCCCTACCATTGAAAAACAAAAGAACCAACATGCACTCCAGGCAGAGCGTGATGCGGCAGAGGCGGCAATTCCTGACTTGTCCCTGGAGGGGCACGACATCGGTCTTCCACCCTCACAGCCGGTGGGGACCCGATGACGCTTGCTGGATAAACCTACGTTGAACAAGGATCGAGACGATGCATAGCTTTGAGTACCAACAGGGCGAGCTGTATTGCGAGCAAGTACCAGTCAGCCGAATCGCGAAAGAACTGGGCACCCCTTGTTATATCTACAGCCATGAGACCCTCATTCGCCATTTTCATGCCTATGACAGCGCGTTCAAGGATATTCCGCACATCATCGCTTTTGCCATGAAGGCCAATTCCAACCTCGCCATTCTTCGGCTGATGGCGCGAGAAGGGAGCGGAGTGGATATTGTATCAGGCGGTGAGCTGTTCAGAGCTATGAAGGCTGGTGTGCCGGCATCCAAGATCGTCTTTGCCGGTGTCGGCAAGTCACCGGATGAAATTCGGGACGCACTCAAGGCGGGTATCCTCATGTTCAATGTCGAGTCTGCGGCCGAAATCCACGCGATCAACAATGTTGCGGCTTCGGTCGGCATGAAGGCTCGAATTGCGTTGCGAATCAATCCGGATGTGGACCCCAAAACACATCCGTATATTTCCACGGGGATGAAAAAGAGCAAGTTCGGCATCGCAGCTGATCGTGCGCTGGAACAATACAAAATGGCCTCCTCGCTAAGCCACATCGACGTCGTGGGAGTCCATGCCCACATCGGCTCACAGTTGACGGATGTGACGCCGTTCGTCGACTCTCTAAAGAAAGTCGTGGCACTGATCGATACCCTGAAGAATCATGGCATCAATATCCGTTATCTGAATATCGGCGGTGGACTAGGCATCACCTATTCCGATGAGAAGCCGCCGTTGCCTCAGGACCTAGCTCATGCGATTTCGCCCCTCGTCAAGGGTTTAGGGCTGACTCTGGTCATGGAACCAGGCCGTGTCATTGTTGGCAATGCCGGCATCCTGATCACCAAAGCCTTGTACGAGAAAGCCGGTGAGACGAAACACTTCGTCATTGTTGATGCTGCCATGAACGATTTGATTCGCCCCAGCCTGTATGGTGCATACCACGAGATTCGACCTGTGACCGAAGCGGCAGTCCATCGCCCGAAACAGATGGTGGATATCGTCGGCCCTGTCTGTGAATCAGGGGATTTCCTGGCGAAGGAGCGTTCGCTACCGAACATACAACCTGATGATCTGCTAGCGGTCATGAGTGCCGGGGCTTATGGTTTTGTGATGGCGTCGAACTACAACTCTCGACCGCGCGTTCCCGAAGTACTCGTGAAGGGTAGCGATTTCCACATCATTCGTGAACGTGAAACGTACGACGACCTTATCAAAGGGGAAAGAATCCCGTCGTTCTTGAACGAAACGGAGTGAGCATGTTTACTGGATCTCTTGTCGCGATTGTGACGCCATTTCGGAAGGGGAAGGTGGATGAACGAGCCCTGTCCGAACTGATTGAATGGCAAATTGCAAATGGGACAAACGGCATTGTCCCATGCGGAACAACCGGCGAATCAGCGACGCTCTCTCACGATGAGCACAATCGAGTGATTGAACTGACGGTAGAAGTCGTCCGTCGCCGTGTCCCGGTGGTGGCAGGCACCGGCTCAAACAGCACTGACGAAGCAATTGCCCTTACCAAACATGCGAAACAGGCCGGGGCCGATGCAGCGTTGTTGATCACTCCCTACTACAACAAGCCCACACAGGAGGGTCTATACCGTCATTATCGGGCTGTTGCCGAAGCTGTTGATCTCCCCTTGGTCCTATACAACATTCCTGGTCGTACCGGAGTGAACATGCTCCCGGCTACGATTGCCCGTCTCTCGGCCCTTCCGACAATCGTTGGAGTCAAGGAAGGGAGTGGTTCCGTCCAACAAGCTTCAGATCTCGTACAGATGTGTGGTGACCGCCTGACTGTGCTGGCCGGTGATGATGCTCTTACTCTCCCAATGATGGCGGTTGGTGGGAAAGGTGTCATTACCGTCACCGCCAACATCACGCCGGCTGAAATGGCTGGGCTTGTCAAAGCGTTTACCGATGGGAAGATTGAAGAAGCTCGACGTCTTCATTTCAAGCTCTCTCCTCTCTTTGCCGCGCTGTTCTTTGAAACGAACCCAATTCCCGTGAAGGAAGCATTGGGCTTGATGGGTAAAATCGACCCAGAACTACGCCTGCCGCTCTGCCCAATGGCACAAGACCCACGTGAGAAGCTGATCGAGGTCCTCAAGGAGGCTTCGTTAATCGCACGTTAAGGATACTGATGGTGAGAAAATGATTAAAGTTGTCGTAGCCGGGGCTGCCGGACGCATGGGATGCAGACTGGTATCACTGGTCAGAGATTCTACCGCGTTGATGCTGGTAGGAGCGCTAGAAGGGAACGGCCACCCGGCATTGGGGGAGGACGCAGGTGAATTCGCTGGGTCAGGACGGGCTGGCATTCCGATTACGGCCGATCTTTCGGCCTTGATGGAGCGTGGAGAGGTCGCAGTCGATTTTTCATCTCCAGAGGCGACTCTGGATCATCTACGAACGGTCGTTTACTCTCGACGCGCAGCGGTCATTGGAACAACTGGATTCTCAACCGGCCAGCTCGATGAACTCAAAACGCTTGCCCAGCATATTCCCTGTGTGTTTTCTCCGAACATGAGCGTTGGCATCAACCTCCTTTACAAAGTCATCAGTGAGATGGCGAAAACCCTTGGAGACGACTACGATATCGAAGTGATCGAAGCCCACCACAGGCTGAAGAAAGACGCCCCAAGCGGCACAGCCCTCAAAATTGCCGAGGTCCTCGCACGTTCCGTAAGTCGCGACTTGAATCAAGTGGGTGTCTATACTCGTAAAGGGTTGATCGGCGAACGAACCAAAGGAGAAATCGGGATCCAAACCATTCGCGCCGGTGATATTGTCGGTGACCACACTGTCCTGTTCGGTGGCATGGGCGAACGCATAGAGGTGACGCACCGAGCGAGTAGTCGAGATACCTTCGCTCGCGGAGCTCTCCGTGCTGCGAGATGGGTTGTCCGCCAACCGCCAGGCCTGTACGATATGATGGATGTCTTGAGCCTTCGCTAGCACTTCAGGACCGAGGCATCTCTCTGCCGGCAGGCTTCGTAATACTTTTTTTTCGCCTCGACGTATTGAACAATCCGATCAGGTTGAAGAGCGAAGAGGTTCTCTCAGAATCAGGGACACAGAGTGAAGTCTGTGCCTGGTCAGCTCAGAAGATACACGTTCCCCATGGTTTCTTGGGATTGAGGTTGTTTTCTTATCGCCGACACATGACATATCGGCGAGCTTACCCCAAGAAGGGTGGACTCAATGGACAGAAGCTTGGAAGGAACGGTGATGGACCCCTACCCTCCACTCTGCTCGCCCATCGCGAGTGGTAGTTTGGAAGCAGACAGGAAGGATTAGTGCCGCGCCGTAATCGGCCGAGGTTCCTGATCCGCTGCCTTCCGACGACCACAATTCAAGCAGGCAAACACGGTGATCGCCAGTCCGGCATCCAAATCCACTGCCCGTTCTGGAAGCATCGCCCCATGACATTTATCACAAGTCTTCATGGGTGCGCACTGTAGCATCATGAGATAGGGAAAACTAGTCCTCCTGAAGTACTGGATGCCGCCAAGTAATGGCCCCGATAAGACCTATTCAGAAATAGGCCGTATGAACTGAGAACACGAATTGTAGTACACAATCGTTGGGCGGTGATCATCTTGACAGGTAACGATTGGCCTCATAAGATTGTGGATCAGTGACTAGCTGACCACTATGTATAGGCTAATCCTTCTCAGTTTGCTCCTCACCATTCTTTACTATCTGCTTAGACAAATGTTCCGTGGCTTCAAAACTCCACTTCAGACTGGTCACCAGAATTCGTCCTCGCCTAGACCAGATGATGAACAAGACCAGATGATCCAGGACCCGGTCTGCCACATATTCGTCCCGAGACGAATAGCCCTAATTGAATTGATCGGAGGGCGGGAATATTGTTTCTGCAGCAAAGAGTGCGCAGGGAAGTTTCGGAATGAGCACCCTATCTAGGCATCAAGTTGGATGCGGGACAAAGCAACTCGATACGTAGATTCGGTGAGGGTATCTACAATTGAATTCAGCTTAGCAACCTGACGAATAGCTGTAGTCAGAGAGCTTTTCATCTTTGTCAAACTTGAGTGTAATTTGACATTCATTGGGTTTAAAGTTGAAAAGCGGCGGGCCTGATTTTCCTCCAGCAATACTGTAGTAGGTCCAAGTTTCCCCCCCAAAAAACCGAGTCGCTTTCCCGGCCGGAGCCCCCCAGTTTTTCTCGAACCAGACCTTATCTTTTCCTTGAAGCTCAGCCGGCTTAAGCGACGCCTCCAGGTAAGGATTGCTCCCCCCACAGGCAGTGACGAAGCTACAAACACACACCAGATAAGCCAATCGTCGCATCACAGTTTCTCCGGTACGTGATGGGGTGAAAAAAGAATTGAAAAAATTTTAACGTTCAGCAGAACTTCTGTCAAACTTTTGAACTGATTAAGTTGCACTGCGATTGAGTTCCTCATAAAATAACCGACAAGTAAGTAGAATTGATATCCGTCCACGGTTTTCTCGTGACGAAAGGGACAATCATGAAAATCTACCTAGATACTGCCAACGTGAAAGAAATTCAAGAAGCCGCCAGCTTTGGGCTGCTCGACGGAGTGACAACCAATCCGTCCTTGGTCGTGAAGGAAGGCCGGAGTTTTCGTGAAATGCTGCAAGAGGTTTGCAAGATCGTTGATGGACCGATCAGCGCTGAAGTCGTGAGCATAGAAGCAGACGCCATGGTCAAGGAAGGCAAAGAGTTGGCCAAAATTCATCAAAATATTGTGGTGAAGTGCCCTTTAATTCCTGAGGGCTTGAAAGCCACAAAACGGTTAGCCGCCGAAGGCATTAAAGTGAACGTCACGCTCTGCTTTTCTCCAACCCAGGCCATGTTGGCGGCCAAAGCCGGCGCTTGGTGCGTGTCACCCTTCATCGGACGACTCGACGACATCAGTTCGAACGGCATGGAGCTTATCCGGCAAATCCTGACGATTTATAAGAACTATGATTACAAGACACTGGTACTTGTGGCTAGCGTCCGCCATCCACAGCACGTCGTGGAGGCAGCCTTGGCAGGAGGGCACATCTGCACGATGCCCTACAGTGTATTCCAAGCCCTCTTTAAACACCCGCTCACGGATGCCGGCCTCAAGAAATTCCTCGACGATTGGAAAACCAAGGGACAACAATAGTGGAGAGTGCACGGGCGATACACAAAACCAAATGGATGTAAGGGGCGGTGCCAAGCCTGACGGGTTAAACCAACTTCAGAGCCCGTCGATTTCTTTCCTGGCCCTCTGAAAGACTGCGTGGAACATCGGCCTGGTCAATTTTCCCGTAAACGTATTTTGCTGGCTGGGGTGATAGGAACCTAGCAGGGTCACCCCCCAGGGAAACCGGTAGGAGCTTCCATGTCCAAACTTGGGAGCGGGTGCTGGAATCATGCGGTCCTGAGAACGACAGGTCTTGAGATAGTGATCGAATGCAATTTTTCCCAACGCTACTACGACGCGATGTTTCTTCAGTAAACGAACTTCTGCATGCAAGTACTGACGACAGCACTCGAACTCATCTGGTGTGGGCTTATTCCCAGGTGGCGCACACCGTACAGTTGCCCCGATATAGCAGTCGCGCAGAGTGAGACCATCTCCTCTGGACTGCGATTCGGCTTGATTGGCGAACCCATAGCGATACAACGCCTCATACAACCAATCTCCGCTCCGATCACCGGTAAAAACACGTCCCGTCCTATTTCCGCCATGTGCCGCAGGCGCCAGGCCCAGGACATAGAGTCGCGCGTGGTCGTCTCCAAATCCCGGCACTGGACGGCCCCAGTAGATCCAATCCCGGTATTGTTTCCGTTTCTCCCGTGCAATTGCCTGTCGATACACGACTAAGCGAGGACAGGCAGTGCAATCGGTGATAGTCTTATTCAGGACTGTCAGAGCTCGCATAAGGGCTTGCAGTGTAACATGAATGAGAAGTCCATTCTGCTTGCTGGCAATTCGGGATGCTGATAGCTTCACTGTTTATTAATTTGCAATTTGATCTCGTTATGAATTAGAGGAGTCTGTGAATGATGACCTATTGGGTACGGCCCTTGTTTTTGACGATCGGAGTGATATTCCCCCTCACTTCCCTATCTGTCCTATCGTTCGCCACGACAGATCCTGGGGGAATGAACGGACAGAAAATAGAAAGCGAGAAGGACCTGCCTGCCACCGATTTATTGGATAGTCAAACTGAACCGGAAGACCGTCTCGTCATTCTGCCGGAAATTAAGCGCGAGGGAGAACGATTCTTTCTGAGCTCCTTCAAGCTACCGGACAAGATTACCTTTGCCGGAGTTTCAGTCCCTCTAGATAACTGGCAAGTAAGAGAACGAATCGAATATGAGTTCTATCAGTTTTTAGAGGATCAAGGTGAGAGTATCATTCTCGCCAAACGTACCGGCCGGTGCTTCCCGCCGGCCGAAAAACAGTTGGCAGATGCCGGATTGCCTGATGATCTCAAGTATATGCTGCTGGTCGAGAGCAAGTGCATTTCTGCTGCATACTCCAAAGCAAAGGCTTCAGGCCCCTGGCAATTCATTCCGTCTACTGGGCGCCGGTACCGACTCAAGAGTGACGCCGTTCGAGATGAACGTCGCAATCTTGAAATGTCGACCGAGGCGGCAGTGAAGTACCTCAAGTATCTCAAAGACTTTCAGGACAACGATTGGTTCCTGGCAATGGCCTCTTACAATGCGGGTGAAGAGCGCATTCGTAAGCTGCTCAAAGACCAAAAGATCACCGACTATTGGAAGATGCACGGCCCTCGTGAGACGATGCGATACGTTCCTCGTATTATCGCCGCAAAGGAAATCTACTCCCAGCCCGAAAAGTATCTTGGACTGACCAAGAAAGATCTCTATATTCCATTGGAGACAGAGACCATCATCGTAAATGTAAAGGAGTCTCAACGAGCACTGACGTCCGTCGCAGAAGAGTTCGGTACATACCTACTCGAGCTAAAAATGCTGAACCCAGAATTTAAGAAGGATGTGCTCCCTCGAGGATCCTACCAAATACGAGTTCCTCGCCAGACCTGTCCCAATCGATGTTTCAAGCAGGACGCTACCCCCTAGCGTTTATCCCCATGTTGCTTTGCCTTCCTTCCTCGCCAGCGCGACCACTCCTCCACAGACTTCTTACGGCAGGACTAGAGGCCGCTGATCCCTATCAGGCCTTGCTCAAGACCGTCTCCCTCAAAGGAACTTCCCTACGCGTAGGGCGGCGAACGTTTGACCTGTCGCACACCGAACGAGTGGTGGTAGTCGGGGCAGGTAAAGCATCAGCAAGGATGGCACAGGCAGTAGAGGTTGTGCTCGGAGAAAGGCTGGACGATGGACTTGTGATTGTCAAAACCGGGCATTCACTTACCACAAAACGGACGACCGTTTTTGAGGCCGGCCATCCAATTCCGAATCGTGCGGGACTTAGGGCAACGCAACGTCTATTACGCCTAGCACAGAGTCTGTCACCCAGCGATCTTCTGATCGTTCTCTTGTCCGGAGGTGCCTCAAGTCTGCTACCAGCTCCCGTCTTAGGAGTAACTCTGGCCGATAAACAACGCACGACGCAACTCCTGCTTCGGTGTGGCGCCACGATCAATGAAATCAATATTGTCCGAAAACATCTCTCGTTGATTAAGGGCGGCAGACTTGCCGCTTCCACTCGTGCGAAGATCATCACCCTCGTCCTTTCTGATGTCATCGGCGATGACCTTGGCTCCATCGGTTCTGGACCCACAGCTGCTGATCCTTCCACATTTGCTGACGCTATCGCTGTACTGCAACATTACAGAATCTGGGCTGCCGTTCCGCCGGCGGTCCGTCGTTACTTGAAGAGGGGCCAGAAAAGAGAGGTGCCTGAAACCCTGAAGCCTGGTTCGTCTCGTGGACGATCAGTGCATCACCATCTAATCGGCAGTAATACCATCATGCTCGAAGCCGTGGCACGTACAGCACAGCAAGCAGGCCTCTTCACCGAGCTTGTCGCTTCCCCCATCACAGGAGAAGCGCTGGTCGCAGCCAAGCAGTTCGTTGAACTGAGTAACGCGGTCAGAACCAGGCGTGGTCGCGTAAGACGTCCCTACTGCATGGTGGCAGGGGGGGAGCCCACGGTGACGGTCACGGGCCATGGGAAGGGGGGACGTGCCCAGGAATTTGCGACAGCAGCCGCATTGGAAATCTCCGGTCTCTCCAATGCATGGGTTGTCGCGCTAGGTAGCGACGGCACTGACGGACCGACCGACGCAGCCGGAGCTTTTGTGAGTGGGGAAACCGTCTCCCGGGCGAAACGGCTTAAGGTTGACCTCCGCGCTGCATTAAACCGGCACAATACCTACCCAGCATTAAAGAAGCTCAGATGCCATATTCACACCGGCCCGACAGGCACCAACGTCAACGACCTTTACCTCTTCCTCCAGCTCTAGATATTATGCGGAGGTATGGCGCCTACCTTCATCCTCCCACTCTCGCAATGTACTGATCTGAGTCTCGTGGGCGGAAAGGCTCTCGGCCTTCATCGGTTGATTGAAGCTGAATTTCCTGTGCCGCAGGGGCTCTGCATCACAACCGAGGCCTATACTCAACACTTGCATGGGTCAGGCTTCCGAGACCAAGAGGAGTGGAACCGGATCAGTGGATTGTCGGAATCCGATCAAGTTTCGGCATTGGCCGACTGCCGTGTTCGAATCAACAAACTCGAGATTTCCCGACTCACCACCGACTGCCTGATCGCACTACAGGCGCTGGGACAACCTCCTGAAACACGCTGGGCCGTCCGCTCTTCGGCCACAGATGAGGACACTGCTCATGCGACTTCTGCCGGCCTCTGTCGCACGCACCTCTGCCTCGCGCTTACCGAAGTTGAAAGCGCAATCAAAGATCTCTGGGCTTCACCCTGGGAAGTACGGGTTGTCAGCTACCTCACCCGACAAGGTCCAGGGGGAACTCCAAGAATGGCTGTTGTCATTCAACCCCTGATCGATGCGCAGGCGGCAGGCGTGGCGTACTCCATTCACCCTGTTACAAGGCAACGCTCGCAGGTCATGATTAATGCCGTCCCCGGGCTCGCCGCTCCGTTAGTCGACGGGACTGTTACTCCAGACCAATATGTGGTTGAGATACCCGCAGATGGAGGAAAACCCGTCCGGATCCGCACCCGTCTCCTAGCACAGAAGGCTACCTGTTTGCTTGTCTCAGATGCCGGCCTGCACCGAGCTTCGATCGAAGGGGATGCGCAAAGCCGATCCTCACTCACCGATCGACAGCTCTTGTCGCTCGCTCACACAGCGAAGGATATCGAACGCGCCTTCGAACAGCCCGTCGATATCGAATGGGCCTTTGACGCAAATCAGCTGTGGATCCTACAGGCTCGCCCAATCACCACCATCCAACCATCTGCTGATCTCACAAACGACGACTGCGAGTGGTCACGAACAAACTTTAAGGAAACGCTCCCCGAACTTCCCAGCCTATTGAGTCTTTCATTCCTTGAGCATTTTATGGACCGCTACATTCTGGCCCATTACCGCCGACTCGGCTGCCGAATCCCCGATGGACTCACCTCGGTCCGAATCTTACAGGGACGTCCTTACTTGAACGTCACCCTCTTTCATGTGTTGGTCGCCCAGCTCGGTGGCGACCCCTCATTCAATGCGGAACAGATGGGCGGGGAACCGCTGCAAGCGCCGCCACAGGTCCAACGGCTTGGTGGACTGACGTCTCTTCGTGCCGCCTGGTTGATGCTGAAGGAAATGCGTCGGGTCGAACGAATGGGGCCACGTGTCTTTGCCGACATGAAAGAGCTGGCTGTTACCTATCGACGGGAGTCTGTGCTGAACTTATCACCCAAGGAACTCCTGTCTGAACTCGACAAGCTCGGCCCATGGCTGGAGAGTCGTGAAATCACATTCGGTATTGCCGGGGGAGTCGGACAGTGTCTTCAGATTTTCAGCAAGCTGCTGCCTGGCTGGTTAGGTCCTGACTGGCGAGTGCTACTCAATGCCGCGCTTCAAGGACAAGGGACCGTCATTAGTGCACAACAAATTCTGCGGCTGGCTGAGCTCACCGACATCGCTAAAGGGGAGGCGCCTGCCCGTACCGTTCTCACATCGGCATCATGGAATCCGACGACATTCCGAACCACTCTCGCCGGCACAGAGTTTCTGCGCATCTTCGACAAGTATCTCGAAGATTATGGCCATCGCGCAGTCGGCGAATCAGATGTGATGTCGCCACGTCTCGCCGATAACCCCACGGCAATTCTTTCGATTCTACGCGCCCAAGTGATCTCCAATACCCAGCCGCAGGATACCGTTCGATTGCGTCAGGGCAACAGACAAGCTTCGGCGCTGGCCGAGATCAAGCGACGGTTGGGCTGGCGGTTGGACCGATGGGCCATCTTCCTCTGGTGTTATCGCCGGTTGTGCCGATTCTTTTCACTGCGTGAAGCAAACCGGCACCATCTGATGTACTACTCGGCAGCCATTCGAACCCTCCTGATCCGGCTCGGAGAACGTCTTGTCGAGCGGGGGTTGCTTCAGCAAGCCGACGACATTTTTTTCTTAACCACCGCCGATCAGACCGACCTGGTCACAGGTTCCACACAAGACTGGACAGCTGTCATCGCTGCCCGAAGAACTGACCGAGAACGTCAGGCCACGATCCAAGTACCAGACACCATCCACGACTGGCCGGCTGTCAACCAGCAGGCCATGCCACGAGAGCACTTCGACGGGAACTGCGTGTTATCCGGCATGCCAATCAGCATTGGAACCGTGACTGGTCCGGTTTGTCTCATCAGATCGGCAGCAGACTGGAGCAAGGTGAGGTCCGGAGAAATTTTGGTGGTACCAGTCATCGACCCAGGCTTGGCTCCTCTCTTCGGTCTTGCAGGAGGGTTGATTGCAGAAATGGGCGGCACCCTTTCTCATGGAGCCATCATTGCTCGAGAATACGGACTACCGACTATAGCGAATGTGGAAGCGGCTATGACACGACTATCTGATGGGCTGCCGGTCACCATCGATGCCGGATCCGGGACCATTCGTATCGAGCCATCTCCATCGTTGAAGAAAGGCTAGGGCTAATTGATCCCGATCCGTCTGCTCCTTGACCTTTTTCAATACCTTGCGTAACCTTCCCAGGATTATTCATTCGTCACGCTATATGTAGCGGATACGTATTATTAATAGTGGTGCATCCGACATGGATCAATTTCTCATAGGCATGGCTCCTAGTAGTCTGGTGGGGTTCGTAACCGGACTGTTCCTGGGCGGTGTGTTGGTAGGGTTGTGGGTCACGAGTCGTTTACGACCTCACGCGCAACGAGCCGAAGCGACCGCGGACGAGCTACGAAAACAAGTGGAACAAGAACGAACCGTGATGGCCTCTCTCCGTCAAGATTTGGCAGAAGTTCAACAGGCTCGGGTCGCTGCTGAAACCAGAATGGAAGACGCAGCACGGCAGCTCGTGGAACAGAAAGCCTTGCTCGACCATACACGTCAGGAACTCATCGGATCGTTCCAAGCCCTGTCCGGCGAAGCATTGAAGCAAAACAACGAAGCGTTCTTGAAACTCGCTGCCGTGTCGTTCGAAAGCCTGCATGTCAAAGCAGATGGCGACCTCGCTCAACGACAGCAGGCCATCGATGCATTGGTTCGGCCCCTTCAAGATTCTCTTCACCGCTATAATGAAGAATTGCGACTGCTGGAACAGTCTCGTCAGTCCGCCTACGGCGGATTGGATCAACACCTGAAATCATTGGCCGATTCCCAGCAACGGTTGCAACAAGAGACAGGCAACTTGGTCAAGGCCTTGCGGGCTCCGGCAGTACGAGGCCAATGGGGCGAGCTCACCTTGAAACGCGTGGCCGAACTGGCCGGCATGGTCGACCACTGCGATTTTGTGGAGCAACTCTCCGTTATCGGGGACGAAGGACGCCTCCGTCCGGATATGGTAGTTCAGCTTCCCGGAGAACGGCAAATCGTCGTCGATGCAAAAACCGTTCTTTCCGCCTATCTTGATGCCCATGAGGCGCAGAATGAGGCACAACAGGCCGACGCCTTACGTCGCCATGCCGCGCAGGTCAAGAGTCGCATGGATGAATTGTCGCTGAAAGCCTATTGGACACAATTCGACCGGGCTCCAGAATTCGTCGTGCTCTTCCTGCCAGGCGAGCAATTTCTCGGTGCCGCGCTGGATCAGAACCCTAGACTTATTGAAGAAGGCTTTGCCAATGGGATCGTCTTAGCCACCCCCTCGACGCTCATAGCCTTACTCCGTGCGGTGGCGTACGGCTGGCGCCAGGAACGAATGACCGCCCATGCTGAAGAAGCGGGTCGCCTTGGGAAAGAGTTGTACGAACGGATGGCGGTGTTAGCCGGACATATGAACGATGTCGGCCAATCACTCGGGAAGAGCGTCTCAGCATACAATCGCGCTATCGGTTCCTTGGAAACGCGTATTCTCCCGGCGGCACGCCGATTCAAAGAATTGGGTGTCTCCTCCGACCGCGAAATCCCGGTCCTTGAACCGACGGAGGTGGTACCGCGGAAAACCTTACCGTTCGAGCTTGAATGAAGGAGCAGCATGACCAGCGAACAGGCCATGGTGGAAGCATTTCACAGCAAATTTGAGATTTTGGTACAGACCGCTCCAACGGACGTGAATGAGGACACGAAGCACCTTCGAGTCCGACTGATTCAGGAAGAGTTCGACGAATTGAAAGAAGCCCTGGCGACGGGAGACCTGACGGCTATTGCGAAGGAAATGGCGGACCTGCTCTACGTGACCTACGGCACCGCAGTTTCATACGGAATTGATATGGAGCCGATTTTCCAGGAAGTCCATCGATCGAATATGAGTAAAGTCGGCGGGTACAAACGGGCGGATGGGAAATGGGTAAAGCCCCCCACCTACTCACCCGCTGATATCGTGTCAATTCTGGAGGCACAGCAGGGGCACGCCTTGGCAACGCAGCCATGTGATCATGAAGCTGCCGCCGGTGCTCCTCGGAGTTCATGAACGATCTACACTGTCCGAGTTGCGGAACACCCTTCGTGCGAGTCATCCACGACGAAGGTGCCATAGGGCGGGTCCTCACTCGCTTTAAATTCTTTCCCTTCCGGTGCCAACTATGCACGACTCGCTTTCGCGTCTTCAGAAGCCAGGTTCCCGCTGCCGCCCCTCCCGCCGATCGTCGTCAATATGAACGTCTTCCGGTGTCCCTTCGTGCCAATCTCCTTGCGGACAATGCAGTCCGGATGGACAATCGCGTAACGGATATATCCATGGGTGGCTGCACCCTTGAAACCACGACGAACCTCCCGCAAGGGACGTTTATAGAACTCGTCATCAAGCCTGCCTCCGACGAAGAGCCGATCAAGATCGGAACAGCCATGGTCTGCTCATCCCGGCCAGAATCAATGGGCATTCGATTCCTGGAAATGGTAACGGACGACAAGAACCGCCTCAGCCAGGTGATCCTCAGCCTGCTTGTAGGACAAAGCCTTCATCAAAACCTCTTCACATAACAACGATTCCCAGTAGGAAGAGACCTTTCAGGCGGTCCGTTTGTGCCGGTCCGATCAACCAATAAGAGTCACCCAGGGCCCCTCATCGCCCTGATCTTTCCAGCACAAATGGAGACCGATCAATTTCTACGTGATGTATCGCCTAAGAAGCTCGGCGAGGAGCATTGACCAGGAGGTTATCGATCAAACGAACGGAACCAAGTCGTATTGCACCAAGCAGCACCACTCGCGAGGTCACAAAAGATACAGGCTCGAGCGTGCGCGGGTCACACACGGCGAGATAGTCGGTCGTGATGGTCGACTCTCGGGTGACAACCTGATCCATCACCGACCGGACGGCCTTTGCATCCGTATCCCCTACCTTGATCACCTCAGCACCGGCTTGCAGGCTCTTATACAGCGTCACCGCGCGAGCTCGTTCATCCGGTGAGAGATAGATGTTGCGTGAACTCATGGCCAGCCCGTCCTGCTCACGTACGGTCGGACGGACCACAATATCAACACCAAGGTTGAGATCCTTCACCAGCTGCTGAACCAACACGGATTGCTGGAAGTCTTTCTGTCCAAACAGTGCACGATGTGGCCGGACCATGCCAAAGAGTTTGGTCACCACGGTCGCAACCCCGGAAAAATGATGCGGGCGGGCTTCACCTTCCCATCGACGCGCAACCGCAGGAACAGTCACCGTTGTTTGAAATCCCGCCGGGTACATGGCCTCCGCGGTCGGCTCAAAGCAGACATCGACGCCTTCCTGTCGACAGATCGCTCGATCGTGTGAAATGGGACGGGGATACTTGGCCAGATCCTCTTGCGGACCAAATTGGGTCGGGTTCACGAAGATGCTCACCACCAGCGCATCGCACTGTAATCGTGCTTCACGAATTAACGTTCGATGCCCCTCATGCAACGCACCCATCGTCGGGACAAACCCGATCGTGACGCCTGCACGCCTCAGTCCCTCGCTCCAGGCTGTCATGGCTGCGGGTGAGCGAATGATCTTCATGAGCCTGGTGGCACGTGACAGGTCGGGCGTGACCCATATCTCGTGGACGGCTGAGGAAACAGGAGACGCACGTGTGACTGGTCTGGGACATCCGTCAATAACTGCGCGACTGATTGTTTAAGCGTGGGGTGAACCCACAGCGGATCCAGTTCATTCATCGGCATAAGGACAAATCGACGTTGATGAAGGCGGGGATGGGGAATGGTCAGCCCCGGCTCTTTCGTCACATGATCCCCGTAGAAGAGGATGTCGAGGTCGATCGTGCGTGGACCAGACCGGTCATCATCATCCCTTCCGAGAGCGCGTTCGATCTCCTGAAGAGTCGTAAGGAGACTGCGCGGCTTCATGTCCGTTTCCAGCTGCACCACCCCATTCAGAAACCAGCCCTCCCCCGGATCGGTCCGGTCCCGAACCGGCTCTGTTTCATACAGCAGAGAGACACCGGCAAGTCGCGAATGTGGAAGAAGACTGAGCAGTGTCACGGCCCGATCGCAATAATCCACCCGATCGCCGACGTTCGACCCGAATCCGATGAAGACAGTCTCCATGACAGCCCGTTACAAGTGAGACGTGAAAGATGAAAAGTGATCACGAGATTTCTGCCCTCTCACAGTCCACTCCTTACCTTTCACTGTTTACCGTTCAGAATCCCACCTTCTTGATCCGCTCGACCGCTTCCGCTAACCGCTCTTTGGTCGTGCAGACCGTCATGCGGATATAGCCTTCGCCCGGTGCACCGAAGCCGTTGCCCGGCGTCGTCACGATTCCGGCCTTTTCGAGCAGATGAGCGGTAAAGGATGTGGAGGTGTACCCCTTCGGCACCGTCACCCAGATGTAGAAGGCGGCTGGTGGCGCATCCACCTCTAATCCCAGCTGCTTCAGCCCCGGAATGAGCGTATCCCGGCGCTCCTGGTAGATCCTTCGGATGCTGTCGGTGACAGAATCATCCAAGCCCAGAGCTGTAATACCGGCCTCTTGAACCGCCTCAAAACAGCCTGAGTCGAGGTTGCTCTTCACCTTGCCGAGGCCTGCCAGGACATCCTTGTTGCCGACGACAAACCCGATGCGCCAGCCGGTCATGTTATAGGTCTTCGAGAGAGAGTGGAACTCCACGCCGACGTCCTTGGCGCCTTCCACTTCCATAAAACTCGCCGGGCGCTTGCCGTCGTAGTAGATTTCCGAGTAGGCCGCATCGTGACACACAATCACCTGATGCTCCTGCGCAAAGTCCACCACTCGTTTGAAATAGTCCTTGGTCATGATGACGGAGGTTGGATTATTCGGCGAGTTCAACCACATCAGCTTGGCCTTCTTCGCCACGTCTTTTGGGATTGCCGTGAGATCAGGGAGGAAGCCGTTGGCCTTGGTCAGCGGCATGATCTGCGACTGGCCGCCGCAAAAGCTCGTCCCGACCGGATAGACCGGATACCCAGGGCTGGGCACCAGCACGATATCTCCCGGATCGACAAAGGCCAGATGAATGTGGCCGATGCCTTCCTTCGAACCGATCAGGGTCAGGACTTCGTTGGCCGGATCCAATGTGACATTGAAGCGGCGCTTGTACCAATCAGCGACCGCCTTTCTGAACGAGAGCATACCCTCATACGAAGGATACTGATGATGCTTGGGATCTTTGGCGGCTTTCGCCAAGCTCTCGATGATCGGCATCGGCGTCGGCAAATCGGGATCACCGATCCCGAGGTTGATAATATCTACCCCGCGGGCAATCGCCTCTTGCTTCATCTTATCGATCGCCGCAAAGAGATACGGCGGCAATGTCTTGATCCGTGTCGCGACTTCGATCGGAAAACCACCCATAGTCAATCAAGCTCCTTTCATAAATAGCGATCAGCCCACAGCAACTGTCTCAGATCTGAAGGCTGAAAACCTGATTACTGACAACGCACTGTAGGGGTGTGTAGAGTACTTCAGAGCCGCAGCCGCAATCAACGTGTACGAGTCAGCAGATGGCCGATCAACCGATCAGCCAGGTGATGGAGTTGCGGAAGCTGTGGCAAGGCAGTGGTCTTGACCTGTTGTGCGGTGAGACCCGCTTTCGTCACATCCGCCGCACACTCACGACACAGAGAGTCGATCCCGCTCGACTCCATCTCCAAATGAAAGAGGAGGCCATAGGCCCAATTGCCATAGCGAAACGCCTGCAAGGGAGCAATGTCTGAACCGACCAATGGCGCGCAATCGTTCGGCAAATCAAAGATTTCTCCATGCCATTCGAAGACATCGAACGTATCAGGGCATGCCCCAAACACAGGATCTACTTTTCCTGTATCAGTGAGCCGAACTGGAGTCATGCCGATTTCGAGCGCCTTGCCTGATCGCACCGTGGCGCCAAGTGCTTTGGCCATGAATTGACTCCCGAGACACACACCAACCACCGGCTTATTCGCCTGAAGCGCAGATCTGATGAAGGCGGTCTCTTCCGCAATCCATGGATCAGGATCATTGACCGACATCGGCCCACCCATGACGATCAACAAGTCCCCCACGTCCCTCGGCAAACCCTCTTGTGGAACGAGATGCGAGTCGAGAGTCACCCCACGCTTGCTCAGCGACTTGGCAAAAGCGCCTGGCCCCTCGAAGGGAACATGTTGAAGACAGACCGCCCGCATGGGTCATTTACTGGCACAGCCACCTGACTTACGTCAAGATCCGGTACCGGGCTCAGCGGAAGAAGGATCACGGGAGACTCAGCATCAACCAGTTGCGAAGACGGTCAACAGGAGCAAGACAGTAGTCCACCCGTTTGCTTCGGAATAGAGTCAACCCTATCAGGTCGCCAGCTATTACGCCAAGCACTGGGCTATCGAAGTCCCGAAAAGTTTGAGCGGCAGCAGAAAAGTGCCTCATTCACATGTCGGTTTTTCGGGACCATCTCACTCTGGCCCTATTTCTATTCACAATGACCTGAAACCGGGCGCCCCCGGACAGGGACGCCCGGTGCGGAGTCGTGGGTCTTACAACAGGATGTCGGTGCCCGCTCCCCCGACGAAGAGCGATGATGGGAGGCCGACTAGTGCGATCTCAATATCGATCTCCGCATCCGCATCCCCATCGGCGTTGCCTTTCAGATGCCCGGTATATTCCCAGGGGGCCTGCTGGTACTGGAGATGTCCTGCCGTAAAAGGGCCGCCCCAGATGAAGGCCTGGTTGCCGGCAACAAGATCATTGGCATCGATCGTGGTCAGATCGATCCGGTCGCCGATTGCCGCGCCCGCTCCGTCAAAACCAACGATGAGGTCCTTGCCCAAACCAGCTGAGCTGTCGTTGACTGAATTATAATCGAAGGTGTCATTACCGTAGATGGCGGAGAACCAGTCGCTTCCGGTCCCACCGTCCATGATATCGTCCCCGGGATCCGCATATAGGGTATCGTTCCCGGCCCCACCTAACAAGCGGTCGTTGCCATAGCCTCCGCTCAGCCAGTCGTTCCCGGCCCCGCCGTCCAGGGTATCGTTCCCTCCCCAAGCGGCTATGAAATCGTTGCCGTTACCGCCGATAAGCCGGTCAATGCCGTCATCGCCAACGACTGAGTCATCGCCGTCGCCGCCGTAGAGCGTATTGTTCCCTGCCTCACCGTGCAGGTCGTCGTTTCCAGCCCCACCATACAGGGTATCGTCCCCGGCACCCCCGTACAGGGTGTCGACGCCGGTACCACCATCCAGACGGTCGTTCCCGGTGCCACCGTACAAGAAGTCTCTCCCGCCCCCAGCGGTCAAGCGATCATTCCCATCCTCACCTTGCAGCAAGTCGTCTCCGGCCCCACTGAGTAAGGTATCGTCCCCGGCCCCACCATACAAATAGTTGTTTCCCTCCCCGCCATCCAGGCGGTCGTTCCCATCCCTACCGAGCAACCAGTCGGTTTCGCTCCCACCATACAGAATATCGTTGCCAGTGCCGCCGTCCAGCCAGTCGGACCCTCCTTCACCGTAGAGGGTGTCGGACCCAGCCAAACCATTAATGGTGTCACCAAGGCTTGTACCCCTGAGCACATCATTTCCGCCTGTTCCGTTAATGATCGCCACAATCACCTCCTCCTTGAGGTTGCCCGAGAACCGATTTTGACTGGTGTACTCTGATGCGGATCTCAGCGTCAAGGCAGATGTCCGCACGAAGACAGTGGAGGGGCAGCAACTGTCCTAGGAATCAAGCAGGTTTAGCTGTCACGACCCGACACAGAGCTCCGCTTGGAGCATCGCATTCAAGATGGTACGGAGTTTGCGTGCGGGCTTCGTCGGCGCGAGCTTCTTGGGGATGGAGAAGACTCATATCGAGTCCACCTTTCTTGAAGTGACGAGAAGATCTCCATATTCTTTGCCTGTCAGAACGCCCCTCCCCCTCAGTATGGCTTCCCTTTTCCTCTCCTTCTCCCGTAGAGTAGCCCGCCCATATGGCCACACAGAATCCAACGGACTCGCTGATTCGTGGGATCGATCGCATCCTCATCCAGACACAGGATGTGGAACGAGTCTTTGCTCGCTTTCGTCATGAGTTCGGCTTACCGATCGCCTGGCCGCTCACCGACTGCGGTCTGCTTGTTTCTGGGGGACTCTACGCAGGCAACATGACCATCGAAATCGGTCGATTCGCTGGGTTTGGACTTCCCGGAACATGGCTCTATGGACTCGGCTTCGCACCATGGCAGCCAACCTGGGAAACAGTAAACGGGCTAGAGTCTCGAAGGGTGTCGCATGCACCACCGCTGACGCTCCACTACGAATGGCCGCTTGTGATGCAGTCCACCCTCACCTTCCTGCGCGACCTCTTGGATGGCCAGCCGAACGCCGCGTTTTGGCTCGGTCAACCGGGGGGAGGAAATACTCGAATTGGTCGAGCACTATCGAACCTCCGAACCTGGATGGCTGGGACTGATGCCGGCTCCAAAACATTTTCATTGCTCTTGGGGAGTTCCCTGGTCTTCATGTGCGATAACCACAGCAATCCTCATCAGGAACGGCTCGCAGAAGTCAAGGCCACCTGGCGGAAGGCTAAACAGAATGGACCGTATGGAATTACCGGAGTGGCGGGGATCGATCTTGAAGTGTCGACCAATATCGCCGGCTGGAAACGACTGCTGGATCGGCCGGACTTGAACGCAGACTCGGTCCATTCATTTGGCACAGGGCCGTTGCTTCGATTTCATCCTGGTACGGGAAACCGACTCCTCGGGATCGAGTTTGCCTGTGCCGACCTCCCATCGATCGCCCGGCAGCTTCGTGAAAAACAATCAACGGCGTTCATAGAGGAAAAGAGAGTCACCCTCTCTCCGGATCAAATGGACGGGTTGGTGATTGGATTGAGTCAGTCTCCGGCGGCGACATCGGAAAAGTTTTAAACAAGCCCACTGATCTACACCATGCCGATCGACCCAGTTCCTGCCTTGGTGGTCGAGTACCCGACCATCCGCGAGTCGGTCATTTGTTGGTTCTCTCCAAATGACCCAGACCTTACGAACAGCACCTTGCCGGGCCTGTTGATTGAGCAGCCGACATTCTCTGTTTCCACCTTTAGCCCTGAACTCGATTGACCGACAAGTATATGTCATGGCATTGCCCGCAAGTGACATTGACCGCTCCATGCTTGATGATTCCCTGGCTCACCAGGGAACGGATACCCTTCCGCGCTGCTCGTTTCAGCAGAGAGTTCGCTCTCGCTATCACGCTTTCTGGTATCACCTTGGTGAACGATTAGCCTGGTCACGCGGACTCTATCAGGAACGGCCTGCGCAGGAACTACACGATCTGAGCGGCGTCCAGTATGAGCGGATTGCCTCGCTCCAACGCCGATTCCTCGTACGATTTGAACAACAAGCAACCCAGGGGACGGCCCTACGACAGTATGAGTACCTTGATCTGCTCGACCAAGGATGGTCGGCGCTGAAGCTACCCAATTCAACTGGTGGGACCGTACAGGATATCGGGTCGAGCAACTTTTGGTACGCCCCCGTCTTACACACCTTCTTTCGCCCAACGAAGCTCATCGGCGTCGAGGTCGAAGGCCATCGGATGTATGTCAACGGCTATAGTCGTCACGACTACGCACAGGGCTACATCAAGGGCCTTCCCAACACGGAGTTCCACATCCAAGACTATCGCCGCTATCGTTCCCCCGCGAGCATCATCACGGCCTGGTACCCCTTCGTGACACCGGCTCCCGTCTTGGCTTGGCGACTGCCGCTTTCTCTCTTTGCACCAGATGTTCTCTTCTCGCAAGTTGCGGCCAACCTCCATCCACACGGATTGTTCCTCATGGTGAACCAAGGGAGGGACGAGGCCATCGCTGCCGCTTCATGGTGCAGCCAAGCCGGGCTGGTCCAGTACGGATCCTGCAAGTTACGGTCGAACATACGTCCACGACTCCCTTCCCCCGTACTCTCCTGTTGGATACGCCCGGTAATCTAGCCCTACGTCCTGGCCTGGGCTACAATTGCCCAGTGAACCGGACTATCAAACATGCAGAGGACCTTCGATGGCTGATCGACCATACGGGCGGGTTTCGCGCCGGCTACGTGACTGAGATCCAAATCCTGAAACGTCGCCTCTTCGATGAAGGATCGGTGCGTGAAGTCCCGGCTGGCACCACGATTGCCGTGACTATTCACTACGAGATTCGCGGTCTTGCTCGAGTCGCCAAGCTGACTATGACCGGCGTCACGGACTTCTCGGTTTTTGAGCAGGACGGGATAGACTGCTCCTCGCTCAGCGTGATTCAGGCTGAACTCAATGCGAGAACGCTACGCTTCTGGTTTGACCCGCAGGGCGAGCTGTATGTGGTCTGCGACGAGGCGCACCTGGAAGAACTGACCTTGCCCGTTATCACAGCACAACAAGCCGCAGAACTGGCCCGATGGACCTTCCAAGGTCTCAGCACCGACGGCCCCACGATTCAGTGGTTGCTGGATGAGCTGAATCAGGCCGGCCTCCCCTGCACGTGGCGCGATGCAGGACGGTCTGTCGCGGTTCATCCGGCCGTGCAATGGGAAGGGAGTCTGCGACCGGCAGACAACTCCTCAGGGGATGAGAACAATCTGGTCCATGCAATGGCCTATAGTCCGCCGGAGGGACAAGGGTTTGGACTATTGCTGAGAGTGTTCGGTATTCAGGACAGAAGGCTTAGTCGAATTCTTGAAGTCCTGGCAGATCGGATCACTCACCGCTTTCCAGGCAACTGCCTCATCGGCACGACGATCATCCCAGGTAGAGAATGGGAGCGTTGGTTGGTTCAGGAACACCGGTCACGGCGTGAACAGTGACAAAGAAACCGCTCACTGTTCAGTGCGCGTGTTCAGGAGAATAATGCCCGTTCCCGTTGGAGTAGGCAGCGGTTCCGTTTTCTCTGGCATAGCCTGAGGAAGCGTGTGCGGTGCCGCTCCCATTCACCTGCTGCCCCTTGCCGTTGATGCATTCCACCAAGGCCCAGAGTCGCAAGGGATTCACCCGTTGATTCCTG
>JAHBWQ010000180.1 GCA_019636915.1 Nitrospira sp.
AACACGGACAACGTGCAGTGGAACCGGCATTATTGACTGGTACTCGCATCCGGCCTGTTATTTGTCCAATACCCGTCGTCGGGAAGTCCCTTCGGCTCGATGGTGAACTGGCCGGCTTCCACCGTCAGCCATTTCTTCGGCGAACAGCAGGTGCCATCCGGCAAGAGATCCCAGGATCCCCGACGGACCACCAGAGGCCCTGTGGCGAGATCATCGAAAAATTCACCTCTTTTCCCGATCCCGTACAGGTTGCGGTGCGGGACCTTGACCACAATCTCCTGATCTGTCCACGACTGCACCAGCGCCGCTGCGCCGTTGAAGAGCACCTCCGTGCGGGAGACGTTTGATAAGACGGTGGCACTGGCCTCCGGCTCGTTGATTTCAATGTCGGATCGCCGTTTGTAGGCCTTCTGATTTAGTCCCAGATCGGCATGTTCAGCAGTCTTCAAGAACGTCCCAAACCCGCTCCCCTTAATGGTCACCGTCGCGTCCAACCCGGCTGACTTGGGATCATAGGTCTCGACCGTGGGCGTCACCAATGTGAAGTCGCCGGCCTCAATCGCCGCCGTCCCCCGTTCGGCACAACAGAGTCCTCCGAGATTCGGCTTGGTGGCACTCCGATAAATCATAACCTTTCCACTTTTCGCGCTGAATGGCACCCACACGTCGATGCGATCATCGTTCCACCGATAGATAACAGCAGGAACCCCACCGATCTCGACTCGATTCTGACCCGTATTGAAATCCATGAAGTTGTACGGAGTCGCCCCACTCTCCGAAAAAAATCCAAAATGCTCCCCGCTGATCCTGAGCAAGGTTCCAATCGGAGCGCTGGATGGGCTCAGCATTGTGATGTGGGGAACATGAACCGTAAACTGGGTCAGCACCCGTTCTTGGCCCTGTAGTCGCAACATCAGCGGACCGGACTCGGCCTCAAGTGGGACATGGACCACGATGACGTCGTCTTTCCATTGGGCAATCGTCGCGGGTTTTCCAGCGATGAACACCCCGTCATCCATCCGTTCTTTGGCTTGCCCGAACCCCTGGCCGAATAGCACCACCTTCGTCCCCACAGGCCCACTGATCGGATCCACCCGAATAAGCGGCCTCAGTTTCAGCGGAACGGCATTGCTCCGAACGTATTCAACAGGCGCACAACAGGATCCGTCCGGAAGCGGATCCGAGGAGGCCAACCGCACCACCACATCGCCGCTCGTCGCATTGGCGGGGATCTCCAGCTCAATCTTGTCATCCTTCCAACGCCGCGGTCGAACGACTACCCCTCCAACGATCACATCATTCACACCGAACATTGTATTGGGATCGCGAGCCCCAGCGGACAGACCGAAATGCCGACCCGTGATCTGAAGCGTGGCCCCACGCTCGGCTTCCGTCGGGGTAATGTCGTCGATCTGAGGCGTGCCAATCGATAACAAGCCGCCAAGCACCTTCTTCTTCCCGATCATGACCTCGACGAACCCGCTGGTCGCCTTGAACGGAACTTTGACCTCAATAAGCTCGGGTTCCCACCGTTGCACCAGAGCCGACAGCCCATTGACGGTGACTTTGTTGAATGCCGTCGACTTAAAGGAGCCAAACCCTTTTCCGCTGAGCATAACCGTCGCGCCGGGAGTTGTCATGTTGGTCGAAAGCTCAACAGTCACCTTGGGCTCGACCGCCTTACTCTTCGCCGCTGCATACGTATGGTTGCCTGACAGAAGCAACAACACGAGGAATGTGGTGAACGTGGCCATTCGTTGCATGGGTGACCTTTCAGAAAAAAAACGGGAAGGGGAAATCCATGACGTGCGCCATGCACGACTTTAACAAGTGGTTTTTTACAGAGTCAAGGCAGGCTAGGAAAGAAGCTGAACGATCAATTCAATTTCTACGGGTGCCTGGCGAGGAAGTTCTGCCGCACCGACGGCCACACGCGCATGACGGCCGGCATCACCGAACAGGGCTACGAGCAGATCAGAGGCCCCGTTGAGGACTTGCGGTTGATCGGTAAACCCAGGGGCTGAGGCGATATGGCCGACCATTTTGACAATCTGTTTCACGCGATCAAGCGAGCCGGCTGCATGCCGAATGATACTTAATCCATTCAAGACGGCCACTCGCGAAGCCTCTTTCCCCTGTTCGATCGTCAATTCCTGCCCCAGTTTACCCGTCATGATGAGCTGGCCATCACGCGAGGGCAGCACACCTGACAAAAACAACAGATCTCCCACCCTGACGACCGGCACATAATTCGCCACCGGTTTCGGAGGATCTGGTAGCGTTACTCCTAACTCTTTGAGTTTCGCTTCATACGACATATAGGCGTTTCCTGCGGGTCTTTCCCGACGTCCTCCTCACCATTCACCCCTTACGTTTCACCTTTCACTTTTTCCTTCTCACGCTTCACCTCTATCCCGACTTCAGCGCATTCAGAAAACTCTCCCCGTGGAGTACTCGATCAGCCCCCAAGGCTTCCGCGATCGTCTGCGCCACGTCCGCAGCCGTCATCCTTGTCCCCAAATCGACACCTTGGGCCAATTTAGGACCGGTGACACAGAGCGGAACATATTCGCGCGTCGACGTCGCGCCGGACAAGGCGCCATCTCGTCCATGATCACCGGTCACAATGACCATATCGCCGAAGCGCAACTTTTCGAATAACTCCGGCAGACGGCGATCAAACTCTTGCAGCGCCGTTGCCGTTTGCGTTCTCTCCTCCGACCATAGATCCACAGTCGCGCAGAGGAGCCCACGCGGTACCTTGTTCAACATGCCGACCACTTCCTCCAAGCCCGCAATCCCCGATGCAACCGGAAAGGCTTTCGTAAATCCACGACCAGTGAAAAGATCATAGACCTTCCCGACCCCCATCGCAATCTGACCGGATCGACTCAAGACATCGAACATCGTCACGCCCGGCGGTTCATGCACACAATCCTTTCGTCCAATCTGAGGCCGAAGTCGATCATGTTCGCCACTCACCGGTTGCGCGACAACACGAAGAAGAATCCCGGCCTCCTTGGCCGTTTTTCGAACCTCACGACATCGATGATGAAATTCAGACACGGCCATGATGGCTTCATGCATGGCAAGCACACAGGTATCGCCGCCGTCGGTCCAGAGTATCGGCGCCCCCGTCGCCATATGCTCCACGCCATACCGACGGAGCATCGTCTCCATCGAAGCCACCTCTCTACCAATCGACTTTCGACCGAACACCTGCTCGATCAAATCCACAATCGACGAGGGCACACCGGAACGGCAGACAGCCGCTTGTTTTTTCTGTACGACCCCACTCATTTCCCAATATCCCACCACGGAATCTTTCCCCGCCGACGCGAATGCGAGGCGTCCAAAACACCCGCTTGGTTGCCCCATCGCACGCACACCCTTGATCTGGGCGATATGGCCAAGACCAAGCATTTCTAGATTGGGCAGGCTGAGTCCCCCGACGGACTCAGCAAGATGGACAAGGGTATTCGCCTCAGCATCGCCGTAGTCTGCCGCATCCGGCAAGGCTCCGACCCCGCACCCATCCAAAACAAGGAGGATGACTCGCTTGATCATCGCCTTACTCTACCAATTCAGCGGAAATCGACATAGAGACGTATGGGACCAGTAAGAAGATCCAAGCGGACATAGCAGAAGAGGATTCTGGCAACGCAGTCCGCACAATCCATCGAAGCATCGCCATAGGCTGCCACATCCGACCTGGTTCCGACCCCACATCGACGCAAGACACGGAGGATGACTCGTTTGATCATCAATTTCCCCAACCGTACCATCGTGAGTCGATGTTGAGACGGATGGAATCGTTAGGAAGACTCGAGCAAACAGAAGAGGACGGGGACTCCAACAGCTAGGCTGCACGATCCATGACGAGATACCGTTGTACCCGTTTCCGTGCGGTCCGGCTCATGATTCGAAATTCACACCCAAACTCCGAACGGGTCACCCACCGAAGCCGTGCAAGGTCTATGACGACCGGATCAGGATCACCAGGGAAGGTAATAAACAGCGAGGCATAGCCTGTCGGCGGCACTGGCACCCTCGATTCGATTGCACATCCATCCTGCGACAGATTGAAGACCGTTCCCGTTCCTGAAATATCCTCGACAACAAAGGTGACCGAGCAGTCCACGTGATGGCGAGGAACATGTCTCTGCTCTTCCATAGCCCTATCCGCTTTTGCCTGACGCTGCGTGCCATTGATGAAGAATCGTGAGGCCGGCACTCGTGCCAATCCGGTCAGCACCGGCCTCGAGCATCGCAAGAGTCGTTTCCCAATCTCGGATCCCGCCTGAAGCCTTCACCTTGGCCTTTCCTGCCACGGCATGCTTCATCAAACGAACATCCTCAACAGTCGCCCCGGCAGCCCCGAACCCCGTCGAGGTCTTGACATACTCTGCTCCGGCTTCCACGACGAGATGGCAGGCGGTTCGTTTTTCTTCCTGTGTCAGATAACAGGTCTCAAGAATGACCTTGTGCTCGACTCCAGGCGTCGCCTTCACGACTTCAGCAATATCCATCCGCACAGAGTCATGGTCTCCTGATTTCAGTCGGCTGACGTTCAGTACCATATCCAACACGCGGGCCCCGCGAGAAACCGCCTCGACCGCTTCAGCCACTTTGGTGCTCGTCGTATGCCCACCCAGCGGAAATCCGATCGGAATCCCAAGCCGAATGTTCGTGCCCACGATCGCCGCTGCAGCCTCGTCAACATAACAAGGCGGGACAAAAATAACGGTAAACCCATGGGCCTTCGCCTCCTCGCAGAGCCGAAGCACATCATGCCTGGTTGCCTCCGGCCTCAGGACAGTATGGTCAATCAGTGCAGGAAGATTCCAACGTGACATACGCTAAGAGACTCCTTCTTCATGCGGGATTCCGTCGCTCTTCGGGACCATGAATGTCTGCGAGCGACGTTCTTTTCTGAATGGACGTTTTTGGTACTTTTCCACCGCCTTATTGTGTTCAACCAATGTGGCAGAAAACTGATGGGTCCCATCGTTCCGAGACACAAAATACAGGTACGCCGATGGAACAGGATACAGAGCCGCGCGAATCGCGTCCGCGCCAGGACTGGCAATCGGACCAGGCGGCAACCCCGCCCACCGATAGGTATTGTAGGGGCTGGGGTTGGAAAGGTCTTTCTTATGCAAATTCCCGTCGAAGTTCGGCAGCCCATAGATGACGGTCGGATCACTTTGTAGCGGAATGTTTTTCTTCAACCGATTGTGAAAGACGGCTGAAATCTGGGGTCGTTCGTCCTCCGCCCCCGTTTCTTTTTCAATCACCGAGGCAAGGGTCAGGACTTGATGGACGGTGAGGTTGATCGCTTTCGCCCGCACTTTCAACTCTTCGGTCATGACATGATCCAACTGCTCCACCATCGCTCGAATCACGTCTTTTGCCGCCGTCGGCCTCGCAAACCTGTAGGTATCGGGATAGAGGTAGCCCTCCACGGAGTCCGCAGTCATTCCCAGCGTCTTCACAAACGACTTGTCCGATGCCAGCCTGAGGAATTCCTCCCGGTTCGTGATGTGCTGTTCCGCGAGCACATCAGCGATCTGATTCATCGCATAGCCTTCAGGAATCGTGATGGGGTGCAACACGACGCGACCGGACAGAAACTTTGACAAAATTTCTGCCGGCGGCATAGCGGCATGAAGCGCATATTCTCCGGGATGAATCTTGCGGTCCGCCTCCTGGGATTTCCCCAGCATGAGAAAAGCCCATCGACTCCTGATCAACTGCTCCCGTTCGAGGATGGTCGCGGCTTGGTTGAAGGTCGCCCCTTCAGGGATGACCACAATCTTCTCAGGAGGATGATCGGCCTCGGAGAGGACAGGCGCTTCAGCCCATCGAATCATTAGATAGCCGACCACCCCGGCGAGCACGACGAGAGTGACGGCGGTGATGAGGATCCCACGAAGCATCATGCGATTGGTCGGTCGACGACGACTCTCCCCACTCTTCCTCTACCTGTTGCGCTGAGGGATGTTCCGTTCCAGGACTGGGTGAAGCCGCCTGGGATTCAAGATAGCCCTGTAACAGAATCGCCGCAGCGACACGATCGACGACCCCCTTGCGTTTTTTTCGACTGACATCGGCGGCGATCAATAACTCTTCCGCCGATCGGGTCGTCATCCGCTCATCCCACAGAACGATCGGAACCGACAACACCTCTCCGAGCCGGTCGACAAAACAATGAACGGCCTGAACCGCCGGTCCTTCTTCGCCATTGAGTCGTAACGGCAGTCCGATCAAGACCTCTCGGACCTCGTGTGCGTTCACCAACTGTTGAATATGTGCGAGATCGAGCTCCAGCGTCCTCCGTTCATACGTTTCAAGCGGTTGAGCCGTCCACCCAAGCTCATCGCTGAGCGCCACGCCCATCCGCTTGGTGCCGTAGTCGAGGGCTAAGATCCTGGTTGCCATGACAGTTTACCGCTGGAGCAGAGTTTCGACCAGGCTAAAAACCTTTTCGAGCGCCGCATCAAGACGCGAGGCATCTTTTCCTCCCGCCTGGGCCATTTCCGGACGGCCGCCGCCCGTCCCGCCGACCTCAACCGCCATGGGCTTAATGAGTTCTCCTGCCTTCAGGCGGCCGACCAGATCTTTCGTGACGACCACGAGCAACGAGACTTTCCCGGCCTCGACTTCTGCGCCAAGTGCAATGACGCCGCTCTTCATCTTGTCCCGCAACTGGTCGGCCAACATCCGCATCGCCGTCACGTCCAATCCATCAGTCCGTTGCACGTGGACCGACACACCGGCAATGGTTTTGATTGTGGAGGCGGCTGCCGCTCCCCCGGCCATCTTGAGCTTCACCTCTTCCAGTTCACGTTCCTTGTCTTTGAGTTGTGTCAGCAGCTTTCTTGTCCGGGCGACAATCTCCGACTGCCCCACTTTCAGGAGATCCGACAACTGTCGAACCTCGGCCTCGAGTGTCTTCATCTGGTTGTACGCGCCGCTGCCCGTTTGAGCCTCCAGTCGTCGCACACCGGCTGCGACACCGGTCTCGGACACAATCCGAAAGAGTCCGATCTCACCGGTCTGCCGACAATGGGTCCCGCCACAGAGCTCCTTACTAAACGACTCAACCGAGACGACCCGAACCTGTTCACCATACTTGTCACCGAAGAATGCCAAGGCGCCTTTAGCGACAGCGTCCTGAATACTCATCACCTCGGTGGCCACTGACTCGTTCTTTCTGATCTCCTCGTTCACCGTCGATTCAATCTCATCGATATCGCGGGAGGACAAGGGCCTGAAATGGGCGAAATCAAACCGAAGCCGATTAGGCCCGACCAATGACCCATACTGCTTCACATGTGGACCGAGCAGATCACGCAAGGCCGCATGGACCAGATGTGTCGCCGTGTGATTGCGCGCCGCATCTTGTCGTGTGGAGGCGTTCACCGTCAGGTGCAGATGCTCACCTTCACGAATGCACCCTTTCCGAACCACCCCCTTGTGAAGAATGAGGGCCGGTGCGGGTCTCGTCGTGTCCGTAATCTCCACCAGCCCTTCCGGCCCAGATAGAGTTCCTCGATCTCCGACTTGTCCACCGCCTTCGGCATAAAACGGCGTGACATCGAGGGCCACCTCGACCTCGTCCCCTTCCCTCGCTTCCTTCACCACCTGCTCGCCCTTGAGAATGGCACGGAGCAGGGCTTCGCTCTCCAGTCGGTCATAGCCGATAAATTGCGTGCCCCCAATCCGCTTCGCCAACTCCGCAACGACCGGGCGCGCCGTGTCTTGCTCAAACCCACCGGTTTTCCGTGCACGAGTCCGCTGTTCGTCTATCGCCGCATCAAACCCCGGCTCATCGACGGTCATAGTTTGTTCGCGGCAGGCCTCGGTGATGAGATCCATCGGGAACCCGTAGGTATCGTAAAGTTTGAAGACATCCTCACCAGCCAAGACCGTCCGCCCTGCGGCTCGCGTCTTCTCGATCATCTCATTCAAAATCGGCAACCCTTGATCAAGCGTCGCAATAAACCGTTCTTCTTCACCACAGGTGGCTTCAGTGATCGTGTTCGCCGCGCGGACAATCTCCGGATAGGCCCCGCCCATCTGGCTTACCACCGTCGCGGTCAGCTCATGGAGAAAGGGCTCGACGATCCCGAGCAGTCGGCCATGCCGGGCCGCACGACGCAGAATTCTGCGCAGCACGTACCCACGGCCCTCATTCGAGGGCAACACCCCATCGGTCATCAAAAAGGTCACGGCCCGCAAATGATCGGCGATGACGCGCATGGACCGATCCGACACGTCCTTCTTGCCGTACTCCATACCGGCCCGCTCGGCAATCGAGGTCAACAGCGGTGTAAAGAGATCGCTGTCGTAATTACTGTAGACTCCCTGCGCCACCGCAGCCAGCCGTTCCAACCCCATCCCGGTATCGATACTCGGCTTAGGGAGCGGATGGAGGGTTCCTGACGCATCGCGGTTGTACTGCATGAAGACCAGATTCCAGATCTCGATGACTCGGTCTCCCTCGCCGTTCGGTCGATCATCGCCTGGAACGATGGACCCTTGATCGAAATGGATCTCAGAACAGGGGCCGCAGGGACCGGTATCCGCCATCTGCCAAAAATTATCTTTCTCATCGCACCGCATAATGCGCGAGACCGGCACACCGATCTTTCGCCACAAGCGATCGGCTTCGTCGTCTTCTCGAAAAATCGTCACCCAGAGCCGATCCTTCGTGAGCCCGACGGTTTGCGTGAGGAACTCCCACCCAAACACAATCGCGTCTTCTTTGAAGTAATTGCCGAACGAAAAGTTTCCCAACATTTCAAAGAAGGTGTGATGGCGCCTGGTATACC
>JAHBWQ010000181.1 GCA_019636915.1 Nitrospira sp.
GCGACGCAACGTTTCTTCCCCGATTTCGCGGATACCGACCCCTTCGACTCGCGATGGGGTCCCGGTGAAGTAACGGTCGATGAGCTCGCGATTCAGCCCGATCGCCTCGAAGATCTGTGCACCGCAGTATGACTGCACGGTGGAGATTCCCATTTTCGAGAAGATCTTGAGCAACCCCTTGTTGATGGCCTTAATGAACTTTCCCTCTGCCGTCTGCGCGTCGAGCCCTTCGGGCAGATAATTATCGCGTTCCATATCGACGAGCGATTCGAAGACCAAATAAGGATTGATTGTTCCGGCCCCGTAGCCGATCAAACAGGCGAACTGATGAACATCGCGAGGCTCGCCGGTTTCGAGAATCAAGCCGACTTCGGTTCGTGTACACTCGCGAACCAGATGGTGATGGACGGCAGAGATACCAATCAAACTTGGGATCGGCGCCCACTCTTCATTCACACCTCGATCGCTCAAGATCAGGAATTCATAACCTTCCTTGATGGCCTGTGAAGCCTGCTGACAGAGATCGTCGACCGCTTCACCGAGCCCACCGGGTCCTTCGGCCACACGGAACAGCATCCGGAGTGTCTTGCTCTTGAAGTGCGGATCGGAAATACCTCGGATCTTTTGTAAATCGGCGTTTGTGAGGATCGGTTGCTGCACCTTGATACGCCGACAGGACTCCGGTGATTCATCCATGAGATTCGGTTTCGGACCGATGTTGGTCACCAGCGACATCACGAGTTGTTCACGAATCGGATCAATCGGCGGATTCGTCACCTGTGCAAAGAGCTGTTTGAAGTACTTGAATAAGAGCTGCGGCCGATCGGATAGCACCGCCAACGGCGTATCGGTACCCATCGAAGAGATCGCCTCTTCACCCGTCACGATCATCGGCGTGATGACCATTTTCAGTTCTTCTACCGTGTAGCCGAAGGCCTGCTGCCGCTGACGAATCGTGGGGTGATCCGGCTGCGGAACGTTCAGCGGGTCCGGCAACTCATCCAGCGACACACCATACTGCGTGACCCAACTGCGATAGGGTTTACGACCGACGATCCCAGCCTTAATCTCTTCGTCATCAATGATGCGACCCTGCACCGTGTCGACGAGGAACATACGGCCCGGTTGGAGCCGACCCTTCATACGAATATCTTTCGCCTCAGCCGGCAAGACCCCGGCCTCAGATGCGAGAACCACGAGACCGTCGGTCGTCACATGGTATCGGCAGGGGCGTAGCCCATTCCGATCCAAGGTGGCACCGATCAACTTCCCATCGGTGAAACACACGGCCGCAGGACCATCCCATGGCTCCATCATCGCTGCGTGATACTGATAGAACCCACGACGATCTAAATCCATCTGGGGATTCGCTACCCACGGCTCTGGGATCAACATCATCATGGCATGCGGCAGTGAACGGCCGCCGAGCAGAAGAAACTCTAAGGCATTGTCCAGGCAAGCCGAGTCGCTCTGATTCTCAGAGACAATCGGGAAGAGCTTCTCCATGTCCTTCCCAAACAGTTCAGAATGAAGACGGCCTTGGCGCGCCTTCATCCAATTGACATTCCCTTTCAAGGTATTAATCTCGCCGTTGTGGCACACATACCGATAGGGATGGGCTCGTGGCCATGTGGGAAACGTATTGGTGCTGAAGCGCGAGTGCACGAGCGCCAATGCGCTCACCATTCGTTCATCATTGAGATCCTGATAGTAAGCCGCCATTTGATGGGGCAACAGCAGCCCTTTATAGACGATCGTGTTGGCCGACAAACTCGCGACATAGAAGTGCTCTCGCCCTTGAATGGCCGACTCCGCGACAGCCTTCTCAACTCGCTTGCGGATAACATAGAGCTTTCGCTCGAACTGAATTTCGTTGAGCGCATCACGCGCGATGAAGATCTGCCGCATGAACGGTTCAGTGGTTCTGGCGACCGCACCGATCTGATCACTCTTGACCGGCACATCACGCCAACCAAGCAGGCGCAAACCTTCCTCGGTAAGAATCTCGGCGAATACCTTCTCGCACAGCCGTCGGGAGTCGACGTTGGGCGGGAGAAATAGCTGACCAACTCCGTACTCACCCAGGTCCGGCAACGTGATACCCCCATCGCCCGCGACCCGCTTCAGAAATGTGTGCGGAGTCTGTAGCAGAATACCCGCTCCGTCTCCAGTATGGGAATCAGCACCCTGTGCCCCCCGGTGAGTCAGATTCTCCAACACCTGAAGTCCTTTACGGACAATGTCATGGGATTTCTTCCCTTTGATGTTGACGACAAAACCGATCCCACAGGAATCCTTCTCGTATTGAGGATCGTAGAGCCCCTGCCGATGGGGAAATCCAGGAATGTTCATAGATCTATCTCGTTCAAACAATGGACGTTTTCTCTATGGATGACATGGGGAACGGAACAAGCAGCACCCTCGGGTGAACGCACCCTTCCATCCGTATTCAGGGTGAACCTCACCCAAGTGTGTTGTTATGAGATGGGACCTTACTGGATGGGTCCTTCCTCTGTCAAGGTTGCGTAAGGCCTATACCCCTTTCATTTGCTTGACTTTATTTCCTTGGCTGCCATACCATCCGCCGCATGACACAAGGTCCCGTCATCGCCACCCTGCACAACATGTCGGATGTGTGGGAGTCCTATCGAAGTGAGCTGGACGGAGTAGAGGATCGCGTCCGAAAAAACCTCGACTCCAGCGTGACCTTGGTCAACACCGTCGCTGCACACATCTTAAGCGGTGGGGGAAAGCGGATCAGACCTCTGCTCTTGCTCCTCTCGGCCCGTCTCTGCGGCTATACGGGAACCGAGCACCACCAACTCGGCAGCATCGTCGAATTCATCCACACGGCCACTCTCTTGCACGACGACGTCGTGGATGATGCCGATCTGCGGAGAGGGAGACGAACTGCGCGCAAGGTGTGGGGAAACCAGATCAGTATTCTGGTGGGCGACTACCTCTATACGAAAGCCATGTGTAAGGTCGTTGAGTTTCAAAGTCAGGGGATTAATGAGGTCCTTGCCGAGGCCTGCAAGAAAATGGCAGAAGGGGAAGTGCTGCAGCTCTACTACAATGGAAATCCCTCCATGCCCGAAGTCGATTACATCAAGATCGTCGAACACAAGACAGCAGGGTTGATCGCAGCCGCGTGCCGCATGGGGTCCATTCTCGCCGAAGCATCGGAGCCGCAACAGGACGCGCTATTTCGCTTCGGCCAATACCTTGGCATCGCCTTCCAAGTCGCAGATGACACGTTGGATTACATCGCAAATGGCGAATCACTTGGCAAAACGATCGGACAGGATCTTCGACAGGGTAAGGCAACGCTGCCGCTGCTGCACTTATTGCAACAGTGTTCCGAGCAGGACCGTCAGATGATTAAGGACCGCATGGAGACACGGACACTGAGCACAGCGGATTTACAGCGCATCTTGTCGCTGATGGCCAATTTCGGGTCGATCACATATGCCATGGATCGTGCGCGCGCATATATCACTGCTGCAAAGGATGAACTGGACTGCTTCGAGGATAGTACGGCACGACGTGCGCTATCCGTCGCTGCGGATTATATGATTACCCGAGACCGGTAACAGTCTTCCCGCCAGTCGGAAAGACGCCTGGCCGTGGGAGCGGCACGGCGTAGGGCGAAGGGACCCTGCTCTCTCCTGTAACCATACAAACCGTCGTCGCTGTTACGACCACGACATTGCCAGGGAGTTGCTCATGTCACAGGTTTTTCCGTTCCACGGTGTGCGGTACGATCAGACGCTTGTCGGAGCGATCACAGAGGTCATTGCTCCACCCTACGATATTATCGATGCAGCCGGACAGAAGCAGCTCCATGACCGGCATCCCCACAACATCATCCGCATGGAACTGGGTCTTGACCAACCCGGTGACAGCTCGACCCACAACCGCTATACCCGCGCCGCCACGACACTCCAAAGCTGGATCACAGAAGGGATCCTCAAGCGCGATGTACAACCAACCCTCTACTATCATACGATTGAATACCGTCCTCCCTACTCCGCTCCCGATGCTCCGAAGAAGGTGTTGCGCGGATTTCTGACATTGGTCAAACTGGAAGCATTGGACTCCGGACACATCTACCCGCACGAGAACACCCGTGCCGCAGCGAAAACCGACCGACTGAATCTCATCGAGGCCTGTCGAGCGAATTTTAGCCCGATCTGGTCGCTGTACTCCGATCCACAGGGCACCATCATCCAACTGTTGGAAGCGAAGACAATAGGCACGACTCCCTGCTATGATTTCCAGGATGAGGCCGGTTGCCGAGAACGTCTGTGGACTGTCACCGACAATGCTGTCCTGAAACAGGTCACCGATGCCATGCAGAGCAAGCCGTTGTTCATTGCCGACGGCCACCACCGGTATGAAACAGCGTTGAACTATCAAAAACTCCGGCGACAACAGGCCTCCACGCAGACAAGCCTGCAGCCTTATGACTCCGTCCTCATGTTACTGGCTCCGCTTGAAGATCCAGGACTGACGGTGTTACCAACGCATAGGGTGACCACCACCCCCCTGCCTCCGTTCGAACACATCAAGCAGACACTGGGGGAGATGTTCGAGTTCCGAGAATTTCCCTTCACCTCATCCTCGCACGAGCAAGTCCGTACCCAGTTCTTAACCAGCTTACGGACAGAAGGGACGAAGGCGCCGGTATTTGGCCTGGCAAGGCAAGGTGATCTTCGATACCTGACCCTCACCCTGAAGCCAAGTCATCGACCGTCACCGACGGCGTCACCACGCACCAAACTCGACGTCTCTCTGCTCCAACAACTCATCGTCACCAAGCTCTGTCCGACCCAGCAGGAGCAGGAAGCAATTCTCTACACCAAGGATGACGTCGAAGCGCTCGATTGGGTCCAGCGTGGAACAGGGACTGGTGCCTTCTTACTCAACGCAACGAAAGTCAGCGAAGTTCAGGCCGTCGCCGCGGCAGGAGAACGAATGCCGCACAAGTCTACGTATTTTTATCCGAAGCCATTGACAGGCCTCGTCATCAATGTGATGGACCGTCGGTGAAGGGGATAGAAATGAGCCGTCATGGGTCGGCAGCGCAACCCTGTCAAATGGCATCGTTTCGTCACGCTCAACCTGTCACCTCTCACGTCTGAAGTATGAACACGAAGCTTCTCATCGTTGACGACGATCCGGATATCATCATGATGCTGGAGGATCGACTACAGGCCTCGGGATACGAGACCGTGACCGCACTCGAAGGACAGCAAGCACTTGATCTCATTGTGCAGGAGTCGCCTCAGCTCATCCTGTTGGACCTGACACTGCCCAAACTCTCCGGCCTTGACGTGCTCAAGCGCTTGGCTCAGATGAAACCGTCGGACAGTCCTCCCGTCATTGTCATGACCGCGCACGCATCCATTCAGGCCGCCGTCGAGGCTATGAAAGAAGGAGCGTACGACTTTCTAACCAAACCGCTCGACAATGACCATCTCCTCATCGTCATCCGCAAAGCGCTGGAACGAGATGCACTCCGACGACAGGTCGCCTATCTCCGCTCTGAAGTTGACGGCCGGTACGCCAATATCGTCGGTAATAGTCCACTGGTCCGATCCGTTGTTGAAGCAGCACAACGAGCCGCCAAGTCGGATGCGGGAGTGTTACTGCTGGGGGAGAGTGGAACGGGGAAAGAACTCTTTGCACGCTCGATCCATCAGTGGAGCCCTCGTTGTGCCATGCCACTCATTGTCATCAACTGTGTGGCATTGACCGAGACCCTGCTTGAGAACGAACTCTTCGGCCATGAACGCGGAGCGTTCACCGGAGCGGACCGACAGCAAAAAGGGAAATTGGAAATGGCCGACGGCGGTACGGTCTTCCTCGACGAAATCGGAGATATGCCGCTCACCTTGCAGGCCAAGCTGCTTCGTGTGCTTCAAGATCGGGAGTTCCAACGAGTCGGCGGATCCAAAACCGTATCCGTCAACATCCGCATCATCGCTGCCACCAACAAGGACCTTCGTCAGGCCGTCAAAGCTGGACAATTCCGAGAAGATCTGTACTTCCGTCTCAATGTCGTCACGCTGTCCCTCCCACCGCTCCGCGAACGACAAGGAGATGTCCCGGCTCTTGCCCAATTCTTCTTGGAGCGACACACGCGAGATGCCAAACGCCCCGGTATGGCCCTGAGTGCGGCCGCCTTAGAGGCATTGACACGATACCCATGGCCCGGCAATATCCGTGAATTAGACAACGTGATCGCACGAGCCGTCGTCCTCAGCCCCAAAGACACGATTGAGCCGGATATGTTGGCACTCCTGTCGGACGACGCGGATCTCCGTCAGCATGAGGATGATGCACTCCTGTCCTATCTCGACCTGCCCTACCATGAATCAATGGAGCAGCACAGCCGGTACATCATCACACGCGCGATGGAACGAGCCGAGGGCAATCAAACCAAAGCGGCCGAATCCCTCAAACTTCAGCGCACCTATCTTGCACGCCTCCTCAAGCACCAAAAGATCTAAGCGCCGTATCACCTTCGGCCAAACAGCACGGCGTTTTCTCGTGTGATGTTCTAATGAGATGTGCAGTGGGGGGACCGCTCGTCCAAACGAATCCGTCCGGCGCGAGCATCCTGCTCCGCTTGTGTGTAACGTTCGGCGGTTCCAATGTCCGACCAGTATCCATGCAGGTCATAGCCAAGCACGGGTTCTCCTCGTTGGATGGCTGCCACATAGGGATCAATGATTGAGGAAGCGACCCCCTTCGGTACCTGCTGAAGTAGCCGGGGGTGAAGGATGTGAATCCCTGCAAACATCCGCTCGGCAATCGGCGTAGCCTCCTCCCTCCCGCGCCCTGTGATGCGTACGATCTGATCGCGGTCTCCCAACTCAACCAATCCCCAGCGCGCGGCATCGGGATCTTCCCGCAAAACTAAGGTTGCAGCTGCCCCACGCGAGCGATGAAAGTCCCACAAGGCTTCAAGATCAAGTTCGACCAACGTATCCGCGTTCAGGATCAACACCGGCTCTCCTGAAAAATACGGCTCGGCCTTCTTAATCCCTCCGCCGGTCCCTAGGATGATCGGTTCATGCGAATAGATGATCCGCATCCCGAGCTTCGAACCGTCGCCCAAGGCCTGCTCTATCATCGGCCCCAGATAGTGCAAATTGATGATGACCTGGTGAAATCCATGCCGTTTGAGCAACAGCAAGTTCCAGACAATGAGCGGCGTACCGGCAACCGGAAGTAATGGCTTAGGAATTGTGTTGGTCAGCGGCCTAAGACGAGTCCCGAGCCCAGCCGCAAGAATCATGGCCTTCATGGCATCTCGTAAGGAATAAGGGGTAAAGGGTAAGGTAAAAATCTTGCTAACCAGAATTTCATCTACTCACCCCTTACGTTTCACCCTTCACTAACTCTTACTGTAACTCCGGCACATATGGAGCGAGGTGCTTCCGAAGTGGTTCTAGCTCGGGATACTTTTGAAGATTCCGTTTGACGTAACTCAGCACACGAGGAATATCCGCCAAGAATTTGGGGTTCCCTTTCATCCGGTCGATATACACGAATCGACCGGCTGCCTTCAGGTTTCGCTGAATGCTCGTGAGATCAAACACGCGGCGGAAGGCTGTTCGATCGGTGCAGCCCACACTTCGGTCAGCCATGTGATCGAGATAGTACTCCACCAACTCATCGACCAGCGCCTCATCAAGCTGGATGTACGCATCCCGCACCAGCGAAGCCAAGTCATAGGTGGCCGGGCCCATCAAGGCATCTTGAAAATCGATCACACCGAGCCGTGTTCCATTAACCATCAGATTACGAGAATGATAGTCACGGTGCGTAAAGATCCGCGGTTGGCTCACCAACTGATCGGCAATATTGCTGAACGCTCGCCGAATGGCCTCCGCATCAACATCGGCCAACGGTGTGCCGTTCCGTACCTCGACTCCATACTCCAGAAAATGATCAAACTCCCACATCAGTAACGGGGCATCGAACCCACGGTGAAACGCAAGACAGGTGTGATCGTCTTCCTTGGTAGCATGGATCTGCATCTCTACCAACACATCAATGGCTTGTCTGTAATACGACTCCACCTGAGCCTGATCGGCACGACTCACGGCATCCGCTAATGTCACATCGCCAAAATCCTCCAGATACAAAAGGCCTGCAGACTGATCATAGTAATGGAGCGCCGGTACGGGGACCTTCACCCTGGCCAAATGCGACCGGATATTGATGAACGGCAATTCCGCAATCTGATGGGCCGTCCCACTGACCGCCTCCTCAGACTGTTTGAACCCTTCCGGTTCAGCGAGCTGCATCACGATCACAGAATGTGGTAGCCCTCCTGTAAGGGTTGCACGAAAATATCGTCTATTGGAGGCATCGCCGGCCAGCGGAATCACCTCGCGCAACGCCAGGCTCGGCGAAAATCTCGTTTCAATGGTACGGGCAATGAGTCTGCGATCTGGAGGTACCAGAGGGGTTCGAGACGCGACGGAATGTGCTGTGGACATATGGGCGGATTATACCCACGATATCTCGGCTTGTCACGAAGACATCCGAATACACCGGGAGAGATCGACGTCCTGAAGCGAAAACCGATAACAGGACAGGTCAAACATTACGGCATGACGACACCGCTCTTGGGCACGAGTTCTTCATCCTTACAGACGGGAGGAGCCTCCCCAGCCATCCCCTTGCACAAGTGGGCCAATGCCCCCTGTGCCCGAAGCCGAGCATCCCTGTGGTAGCCGGACTCGCCGGCCTGAACCGCTTCCTCCAGTTTG
>JAHBWQ010000182.1 GCA_019636915.1 Nitrospira sp.
ACCTGGAGGCGGAAGGGGCGACAGGGAATTGGGCCCTTGCAGATTCAGGTGCTGACGTTTCTGCGGTCTCGACCAAACCATTCGGCTACCGTCTCGACGATTGCTCGAGAGCTCTCGGTCAAGTTACCCACCGCGTCCGAGGTCATCAGAACACTGGAACAGAAAAGGTTCGTTCGGCGGCGACGCAGGGAAGTCGACAATCGCGTGGTAACGGTACACTTAACGGCTCTGGGGGTCAAAGCGGGCCATGTCGAAAACCGATGGCCGGAAATTCTGGCATCGGCCACCGAGAATCTCTCCCCCCAGGAGCAGGTATCACTTCTCGGGACGCTCGTGAAACTGATTCGCGCCCTTCAATTGCAAGGCGAGATTCCGGTCGCGCGTATGTGCGTATCCTGCGAACATTTTCAGCCTCACATCTATACGGATTCGGATCTGCCGCATCATTGCAACTTTTACAACGTCGCATTTGGAGATCAGGGGTTCCGTCTCGATTGCCATGAGTACGTTGAAGCCTCCAAGGACGACAGCCTCGAGCAGAACCAGGATTCCAATTCCGGCCCGGTTGAACAGCCGGCCCAATCGGCGTAGGTGGTATGACTTTAGGGTGGCGACTGCGTTGTGCGGTTGAGATACAGCGACCAATCGGCTTCAATCTTTCGCATTACGTCTTCCAGAGCCAACTGTAACGCAGTCTCAATCGGGTGACGATCAGAGGCTGTGACCCACCGGACCGATGACCCCACTGCGGTTTGCTCCGCGAGATAGGACTTGATCACCTGTGACGCTTCTTCGCGCATGTCCGCCTGCAGCATGACTCGGTAGTGGTAGCGGCCTCGCCGAGAACTCAGCACCAACTTCGTAGCCATATGAAGCGAAAGGTCGCCTGATTCGGACGAGACCGACGCGAAAGTGCCTCGTTGCCGCAGGTAGTCAAGGATTCCCTGAGTCAGATCTCGATGAGACCAGGCGAGGAACGTGATACCTGGTCGATGGTCGGGACCTTCCAGGGCAATAGGGCTCAGCGTGACCTGGAGGCTTCGCGGGATCGTGTTGGACGGCACGCCGGTCGGGAGCGGCGTCACATGGATGCGATGGACACATCCTGCTGAGACCAAGCAGAGAGCCAGCAGGAATATGCTCCACGGCGTTGCTTGTCGCATGGTTGAGGGAGCCGGCAAGAAGAGCTCTCCGTACGAAGTCCGCGACGTGATCAGTGCGTTGGATCGACCGAAGGCGCTGAGACGATATCCAGATCTTTCAATGCTCGAGCCGCCTGCTCTCGGTAGGCACGTTCGGTCGGATTGGTGTAGGTATCGATCACGCGTTGATAGGAAGCGCGGGCTCTGTCCGGTTGTTGCTTGAGCGTGAAGTATTGTCCCAACGCGATCCAGTTTTGCGCGGCTGTTTCTCGAGTCGTTTTCATCAGTGCGAACTCGCGTTCGACTTGCCCGACTCCTCCCATGTGACCACGCTTCTTGACGGCATCCGCCATCTGGTCGGCCATGAGTTCGATCTGTTCGTTTTCGTGAACCGCTGATCCCACCCGATTGGCCTTCAAGTGGCTGTAGAAGGCCTCGACGTGGTCTTTCATCACATCTGCCCTCCGCTGATAGGAGTCTTGGGCACAACCAGAGAGGAGGATAATGAACAGCGAAATCACACCGACAATGTGGTAGATACGGTGAGGAAGAACGATCTTCACGAAGAGCCTCAAAGGAAGATTTCTATATCTCAGGACAATAATAGCTCATTATACCACCCAGCCGCGCAAATACTCACCCAATCGGCGAGTAGGTCCGGTCGTTGCTTGCGACGCCGGCCAGCCGAATGATGGAAAGCCTCTTGAACCTCTGATGATGGCTGCGCTATCTTACGCGGCAGTTTCCGAGCGACGATAATCTTCGCGGGGGAAGGGTGGGCCTTCGAACAACGAGGAGGATGATATGGGAAAAAGCTTAAAAGGGACCAAGAGTCACGACAATCTGAAGCATGCGTTTGCCGGGGAGTCACAAGCCAACCGCCGGTATCTCTATTTCGCTCGGCGGGCGGATATCGAGGGGTATCCGGACATCGGCGGGCTCTTCCGGGACACCTCAGAGGCGGAAACCGGCCATGCCTTCGGCCATATGGACTTCTTGAAAGAGGTCGGAGACCCGGCTACCGGTGTGCCGATCGGCAATACGGATGCGAATCTCAAGTCTGCCATCGAGGGCGAAACCTACGAATATACGCAAATGTATCCTGGGATGGCGAAGACGGCACGGGATGAGGGGTTTCCTGAGTTAGCTGAATGGTTTGAGACTCTCGCAAAAGCCGAGCGGTCCCATGCCAATCGTTTCCAAAAGGGGCTGGATGGTTTGAAAAGCTAACAGCTGAGTATCAGCTCACGTTCAGCGGTCAGTTTTCGGCGATGTGGCGGAAGCTCGTCGGCGAAGACTGACCGCTGATTGCTTTCCGAGAGACGGATCATGAAGGGCATCAGCCTGATTTCACCCATCGACGCCAAGCAGTTAGAGAAAGAGACGTTGCGGATCTATGAGGTCTGTGACGGCTGCCGACGCTGTTTTAATCTCTGTCCGTCCTTCAACACGTTGTTGGACCGCATCGATGTGTACGAGGGGGATGTCACGAAGCTGACTTCGTCCGACCATCACCGCGTGGTCGACGAATGCTACTATTGCAAGCTCTGCTTCAACCATTGCCCCTATACGCCTCCCCATCATTACGAAATCGACTTCCCGCATTTGATGGTTGCCTGGAAGAAGCGTCTTGCTGTGGAACGAGGGGTTCGGTGGCGGGATCGTCTGCTCATCATGACGGATGCCATCGGGAGGCTGGGCAGCGCGACCGCCTCGATCACGAACAGGTTATTACGCAGCACGCTGGTCCGCCGTGTGCTGCAGCAGATCGTTGGAATCCATCAAGATCGCCAGGTTCTGCACTTCTCGTCTGAGACGTTTTCGCGCTGGTTTGGGCGTCGAACCAAGACTGTGTCAGCCGATCCGCCTGTCCGAAAAGTGGCGTTGTTTGCCAGTTGTTTAGTGAATGCACAGGTCACCGATGTCGGCAAGGCCACGGTGCAAGTGCTGGAAAAGAGCGGTGTTCAGGTGGTGGTCCCTGAGCAGCGCTGTTGCGGAATGCCGAACTTCGACATCGGTGACACTCAGGCCATCCAGCAGGCGGCTCGAAGCAATGTTGCCTCATTGTACCCATGGGTACTCAAGGGGTACGATGTAGTGGTACCCACGGCTAGTTGCAGTTTAATGCTGAAACGAGAATATCCGGAACTCCTTCCCGATGAGCAGACGAAGCAGGTGGCTGAGAAGACGTTTGATATCTGCGAGTACCTCATGGCGATGAAAAAGACGGGGCAGTTGGCGATGGATTTCACAGCGAAGCCGGGGAAGGTGACCTATCAGATCCCTTGCCATTTGCGAGATCAGAACATCGGGTTCAAATCGAAAGAGCTGATGGAGTGCGCTGGGGCGAAAGTTGAGGTCATCGAACAATGTTCAGGGCATGATGGGTCCTGGTCGGCCAAGGTAGAATTTTTCCCCCTCTCGATGAAGATTGCGGGCAAGGCGGTGCGGGCCATCGAACAGACGAACGCGGATCTGGTCGCCTCTGACTGTCCATTGGCGGGTTTACAATTGGAGCAGGCCGGGGCCACCGCACAGATGCGGGGAAAGGCCGTGCGACATCCGATCCAGATTGTGCGGGATGCCTATGGGCTTTCTTCCGAGGGGTGAGTGGGTGGCGAGAGTACGGTTCTCGCAAATAGTTGAGGAAGCGAGAGTATATCTGTGCAGGCACTGACTTCAGCAGACCTGATTCCCTACGAAGAATACGAAAGGCAGCGTGAGGCCTTTCGCGCCAACATCATCGCTCTGAAACAACGGCGACGTATTTCGATCGGTCCGTGGATGACCTTGGTGTTTGAGAATCGGCGTACGTTGCAATTCCAGGTTCAGGAAATGGTCCGTGTCGAACGGATTTTTGATCCAGTGAAGGTTCAGGACGAGCTGGATGTGTACAATGCCATCCTCCCGGCACCCGGTGAATTGAGTGCGACGCTCTTGATTGAAATTACCGACGAAGCGAACGTCAAAGAACGGCTCGATGAGTTTATGGGGCTGGATCACGGAGAGAAGGTGGCCATCGTGGCCGATGGGGAAGAAGCCTTCGGTGAGTTCGAAGGCGGCCATAGCCACGAGACGAAAATCAGCGCGGTCCACTTCGTGCGATTTCGTCCCACCGCCTCGATGCAGGCCGCTTTTGCGAATCTCACCAAGCCGGTCACGATTCGTGTCAGTCACGGTGCCTATCGTGCAGAAGTGCCGGTATCAGGCAGCATGCGAGAAGAGTGGCTTTCAGACTTGAAATGACATGTTGAGTGTGTGACAAGGTCGTCCTTCCGCTTCACAACTCAGCACTCAGTCCTCAGTACTGGAGAACGATGCCCCCTGTATTACTGACCAAGCGGATCGAGTTCGCCGCGGCCCACCGCTATATCCGACCGGAATGGGATGAGGCGAAGAATCGAGCGGCCTTCGGCCGTTGTTATAATCCTCCCGCACACGGGCATAACTACCTGATCGAACTGACCGTCTCAGGTGATATCGATCCCACGAACGGCATGGTCGTTAACCTGTTCGACCTCAAGCGGGTGATGTTGGATGTGATTGAGGAATTCGACCACAGGAATCTCAATCTCGACATGGCCTATTTCAAAGATCGTATTCCCACCTCGGAAAATTTCGCACATGTGCTGTGGGACAAATTTGCGGTTCAACGAGATATCGGGGCACTCCATACCCTTCGCCTCTGTGAGGATGAAGATCTCTATGCAGAGGTGACGGCCGGGGATCGTCCGAACAGGGCCACGATTACGAAGCGATACTCCTTCAATGCCGTTCAACCAGGGCATGAAGGGCGCGAGTGGGATTGTTTTGTGACGGTTCGAGGTACGATTGATCCCATGACCGGCATGGTGACGGATATCGGGGCGTTGGATCAGCTGGTCAAGGACAGAGTCATCGCGAAATTCGATCACAAGGACCTGTCGGTGGCCCTGCATCGCCAATCCGTGACCGGCCAAGAGTTGGCCCAAGACATCTGGCAAGAACTCGCTCCACGCATCACCCAAGGCACCTTGACCAACATCCGATTGGTTCCCTCCCGCGACCTGGTCTACGACTACGCTGGGTGACCGGTCGTCTTTTCTAGACGAAATGGACTTCCTGCTTTCCCTCACACCTTAGTTCTGAGTCGGTCTCTATTCTCCAAGGGCGTGATTTTTCAAGGAGGAGCGAGTAAGCTTTGGCCTGAAATTCCCTAGAGTTACTGGAGCGTTCTCCACATGTTCGAACAAGCCTTCAGAAACATCGACGACGTGCTCCGAAAAGAAGCCGGTTGCACGACGGAGCTGGACTATACCGAGCAGACGTCATGGCTCTTATTCCTAAAGTATCTTGACGCACTGGAGCAGGACAAGGCCGACGAAGCCAGGCTGGAGGGGAAGCGCTACAGCTTCATTCTCGACAAGCCCTTACCGCTGGGAAAGCTGGGCTGCGCCGACCCTTCGGCAGAGCTCAGGGACCAGGCGAGTGATCGACCACAACAAGGCTCTGACAGGCAGCGACCTCACCGAGTTCGTCAATCTGAAGCTCTTTCCCTACCTGCATAGCTTCAAGCAGAAAGCCAGCGGGCCAAATACCATCGAGTACAAGATCGGGGAAATCTTCGGCGAGATCAAGAACAGGATTCAGAGCGGCTACAACCTGCGCGAGATCATCGACCACATCGACGAACTGCGCTTCCGCTCGCAGAAAGAGAAGCACGAGCTGTCGCATCTCTATGAAGCCAAGATCAAGAACATGGGCAACGCCGGGCGCAACGGCGGCGAGTACTACACCCCGCGCCCGCTCATTCGCGCCATGGTGCAGGTGGTCAAGCCGAAGCTCGGCGACAAGATCTACGACGGGGCTTGCGGGTCGGCGGGGTTCTTGTGCGAAGCGTTCGACTATCTCCGTTCGACAGGTTCACGGACCGGATTGACGACCCGCGATCTCGGTATTCTTCAGACTCGCACCTTCTACGGCAAAGAGCGGAAGGAAGTGCAGCAGAACTTTCCCATCCGCACCGGCGAGACGGCGTTCCTCTTTCTTCAGCATTTCATCAAGAGCCTCAAGGCAGGCGGGCGCGGCGGCGTGGTCATCAAGAATACCTTTCTCTCCAACACCGACAACGCGTCCGTGAGCCTGCGCAAGCTGCTGCTGGAAAGCTGCAATCTCCATACAATTCTTGACTGCCCCGGCGGCATGTTCCAGGGCGCGGGCGTGAAGACCGTCGTGCTGTTCTTCGAGAAGGGCGCGCCGACCCTTCGACCTGGCTCAGGGCAGGCTGGAAAGATCTGGTACTACCAGCTCGACCCTGGCCGCAGCCTCGGCAAGACCAACCCGCTCAATGATGATGATCTGAAGGAATTCATCAAGCTGCAGGCTTCGAGAGCCTCAGCCACCGAAGGACCGGAAACGAAAAAGAGCTGGAATGTGGACGCCCGGTCCCTGAGCGACGTCGAAGGGTTCGACCTCTCCGTCAAGAATCCCAACGGCGGAGAAGTGGTCACGCATCGCAGCCCGCAGGAGATCATGGACGAGATTGCGGCGATGGATGCAGAGAGTGCGGAGGTGTTGGGGAATATCAGGGCGTTGCTGAAATGAAGAACGGCTGGCAGACAAAGACTCTCGACCAGATTTCAACCAATCTAGATAGCAGGCGAGTCCCAATCACCAAAGGTGTCCGCGCGGTTGGTGAGTATCCCTATTACGGTGCATCTGGCATTGTCGACTATGTTGCCGAATACATCTTCGATGAGAATGCGCTTCTGATTTCTGAAGATGGGGCAAACCTGCTGGCACGTTCTACGCCCATCGCATTTCCAGCGTCTGGAAAGTACTGGGTAAGTAATCACGCACACATTCTGAAATTCGAAAGCCTGACAACTCAGCGGTTTGTTGAACTGTACTTGGAAAGTATTCCGCTTGATGACTATGTAATAGGAGCAGCTCAACCAAAGCTCACCCAAAAGGCGCTAAACTCCATTCCGATACCCTTCCCTCCACTTCCCGAACAGCAGCGGATTGTCGGCATCCTCGACGAAGCGTTTGACGGTCTGGCCACAGCCACGGTCAATGCCGAACAGAATCTCCGCAACGCCCGCGCCCTCTTCGAAAGCCACCTGCAATCTGTCTTCACTCAGCGGGGGAAGGGGTGGGTGGAGAAGCGAATAGGAGATGTTTTCGATGTTGGATCCAGTAAGCGTGTTTTCGAGAAAGAGTGGACTCCTTCGGGGGTTCCGTTCTACGGAGGAAGGGAAGTCGTTCAGTTAGCTCAGTCTGGAGCGGTGGTAAGTGATGCATACATTTCTGAGGAAAGATATCGTGACATAGCAGCTGTATATGGGGTACCCCAAGAAGGCGATATTCTGATGACGGCACGCGGGACTATAGGTGTGGGGTATGTCGTAAAGAAGAGCGACAAGTTCTATTACAAGGATGGCAACTTGATATGTTTACACCCAAAGACTCCCACAGAACCATACTTTGTCTTGTATGCTTTCAGATCGAAGCTGATAAAAGACCAGCTAGCGACCCTTACCGGCGCGACTGTAACGCACTTACCTATTGAAAAGACGAACTCGCTCATACTGCCCTTTCCTGATTTCCATACACAGAAGCGTGTGGTCGGAGATCTTCGTAAGCTGGAATCGGAAACCCAGCGCCTCGAAGCCATCTACCAGCAAAAGCTCGCCGCACTGGGCGAGTTGAAGAAGTCGCTGCTGCACCAGGCGTTCAGCGGGCAATTGTGAGGGCTTGACGCAAAACTTGACTTATACTTGACTTGTGATTAGCCTTTCTCATGGCTTATGTTCCGCACTTCACCATCACGCCGGCCCTGCTTGGGGAAGTTGAGCAGGTGGCCGCGTTGCGCGAACGCATTCACAGCGCCGTGGTAGACCTCGCGTGGATCCCCGCCCTCCAGAAAGACACCCGCAGCCGCACCGCTCATGCCTCGACGGCCATCGAGGGTAACCCGCTGACGCTCGCGCAGGTGCGCGCGTTGGAGGAGGGGCGCGAGCTCTCCTCGTCCGGCGTGCGGCATAAGCGAGAAGTCCTCAATTACTTTGCCGGGCTTCGGTATGTGGAGAAGCATGCGGGGGAAAAGACGATCCGCCATGCGGACGTTCTGGCCTTGCACCGGATTCTGGCCGGCGCAGTGATGGATCAGGGCGAGGCGGGGACGTATCGCACGATCGCGGTCCTGGTCGGACAGTACCTTCCCCCTCCGCCTGAGGCCGTCTCGGGGCTGATGTTCGAACTGCTGGAATGGTGGAACCAGCCGGCCACGACGCTGTCGCCGGTGCTCAGCTCAGCGATTCTGCATTATCGCTTCGAAGCCATCCATCCGTTTGCCGACGGCAATGGCCGCACAGGCCGAGCGCTTGCACTGTGGGAACTCTACCGACGCGGCTTCGATACGCAGCATATTTTTTCAGTGGATGAATATTACTGGGAAGATCGGCCGAGATATTATGCCGCCTTGGATGCGGTGCGACAGGCCGGAGAGGATCTGACCGCTTGGCTGGAATATTGTGCGGCGGGGCTTCGCCAAACACTCGAACGCGTGTGGCTGCGGATTCATACGCTTCAGGCGAAGCCGATGGAAAAATTGGTGTTGCGCCCGAAGCAGGAACAGCTGCTGCACCTGCTGCGCGATCATG
>JAHBWQ010000183.1 GCA_019636915.1 Nitrospira sp.
CGCCGGGCCCCGCGCTTGACACAAGCGGCCTTGAGCCAACTGGCAGCCCATCACTGGCCGGGAAATGTGCGCGAGCTCCAAAACGTCGTTGAGCGCGCCGTCATTCTCTCCCAAGGCCGGACCCTGGACATTCATCTTCAGCCCTCGCCCTCCCGTGACCCGATGGCGCCATCTTCATCAGCTCCCCCAACCTCGCGGGTAGCGACTCGACAAGATTGGAGACGTCAAGAACGGGAAAATATCGCGCAAGCCTTGCGACTCACCAAGGGGAAGATATTCGGCGCAAACGGTGCCGCTGTCTTGTTGGGCATGAAGCCGACCACGCTCGCATCACGCATGAAAGCACTGGGGATCAAGAAAACGAAAGCAGATCTCTGATCTGCACCATCTTCCGACCGGCGCAGCAACGCTCCGCACAGGTCGGTCTCATTTGCGCTGGTACCTGGTCTTTGCACAGCAATGTATGCTTCTCAGCCGACGGTCTTGGCCTGGGCCTTCCATACTTGCGCTGAAAATTGCGGATCAAGCGGCGTGTGCGCGAGGTAATTCACATAATTGCTCAAAGGCTTGAGCGCCACGATCGTCACCACATCCGACAGATGCCGCTGTCCGTATCCTACTGCCACAAAGAGCGTCAGATCGTCCTCCGCTACACAGCCGCGATGATGCAGAAGGACAGTACCCCCAGTCACTGTCGCGCCATGACCTGACGCCCTAGAGAACGGGCGGCTGCAAAATGGCTTTGCAGATTCAGTCGGATTTCCTGGAGGTGCTGTTGTAGATGCGAACTACTGACTGACTGTTCCGTATCCTGGACAAGGTCGGCCACTTGGCCATGCATTTTGGTTTGATACGTGATGTACGCCCTATCGAAATCCAGCCCGGAGGTATTCCGTAATCCCTCCATCACATCCTGATGCTCGTTCTCTAACGCCGATGCCAACGCCGGCTTTTTCGGCTGCACCTTCATCTGCAACGCTAACCGGCCGGTATCGTCCATCATCCTCTGATGTTCGGTCATGAGGCGAGAAGCGAAAGACCGCACATCTTCGGAGGATGCCCTCTGCAGCGCGAGCCGGCCGGTATCAATCTCGCCTTGATTAATGGTGTTGAGCAGCGAGAAAACATTCGCATCGGTCAATAGTGCAGGCATCACTGTCTGCATTAACGAACAACCTGAAAAGACACTGAATGCGGCAATTATCGGTATGAAGGTCATGGTTCGCCTCATTTTCAACCTCCTTGGGCCATGCGTGTAGTGGTCATGCGGATGAGAGACAACGACCAGCCAGGAGTGGTAAGAGGGAACACCTCAAGAAACTGAAATCGACCTGCTTGGTTTCACACCTATCCACTCGCCGGCATCATCACGTCGTCTTTCTCCATCCCTCGCTGTGTTCGATGAGGATCCCTGATCTCGCGCGCAGGCAAAACCGTTGCCGTATGTGATCGGCAAAAACTTGAGCGCCCCTATTTCGCTGACGGCTTACGACTCAGTTCCCTGATCATCGGGTCACCTTCCACACGCCGTCCCCACCATGGGTCGGGGTGATGAGAGGGGCTGTGCACAGTGTCGTATGAACGATCGAGTACATTGCTGGACGACCGAGCGGTATTGTCGGAGCGCTCTGACTCGTGAGACCTCTCACGGTCGGTTTCGGCTGTCGCCCCGCTCTCCTTGGTCTCTCTTGAGCTTCGAGCACGTTCGTCCATGCTAAAGTGGTCATCGCGACCCAGCCGAGTGTCGGCCACGGTCTGAGTCACGGAGTCGTGTTCGAACCAGTGTTGGGTGACCCTGTCATGATCACTCCACCTCGCTCAGAACTCAGGCCACGTATTGGCCGAGACTGGAGCAGGGACAGTGAACCACACAACCGACAGCAGACACGCATATATGTTTTGCATCACAAACCTCCTCTCTCACGAAAGAAGTGGCTTCCTGTTCTCTTTCCATCTCAAGCAGGCTACTCCATCCGTCAACTAACATGGTGGTGCACGATAAGGAGAGGAATGTTGCTCCCACCATGCTTCCTCTCGTACATCAGCGCATATGCGACAGAACCCATGGCGTCCGTGACGTTCCGGATCAGCTCGTCTTCTGTTCCGGACACAAACTCGCTGAGCCTGTTCCGTTCACAACAGAATCTGACAATGATCGCCGCCCCGCCAGGTGGTACGGAGTCCGACAACTCGTGCACCGCACAACCCAGAGACATCCATCCGGGTAGTAATCACATTGGAGCATCGGTATCAGGTCAGATTTGCCGCACGTGGGGCAGGACAGTTGATGGAGTTGGATGCGAAGAGCCGTGATCGATTCATCGTGGCGCGTCATGGGCCAGCTCCTTCCTCGATCATCCCCAATCCTCGATGAGGAGGGCATGATCACATCGATTCCCCCTCTCGCTCTATGCTGCCGCCAACCCCATGGCTCGATCGCTGAAGCCTGAAACCGCCTGGAATGCCTCAACTGATCGCTTCCGGTTTTCGAGAATCATCGCGTCGACGACATTGCCGCAGAGCAAACAGCGGTACCCGTCGACGCACAGATCGCTGCTCAGCCCCTGAAGATCGCTAATCCGTTCACTGACCATCAAACCATCGCATCGCTGGCAAGTCATGACGCACCTCCTTGTGATCCAGCTATATCCTTGCATCCTGGCCGCGATCCTACCCGCTCGCGTGCGTTCCATCTGTAAGGCAGCTCACGAGTCACGAAAGAACAGGTCATCGTGAATGTTTGTAAGCCAGATCACAGACGGCTTGTAGAAGAATGCGCTAGCGTACCGATTCGTCGGCCCTCGAACGAGGCGGAAAGAGATTTGTTATTTACCCATTGCCTTCTGAAAGGAGTAGGTCATGACCAAAGTCGCGATCGTTGTGCTGGCTGATACCGAGACCCATGAAGGGCTCGGGCGTGTCGTGAACGCGCTGGAAGCCGTGAAGGAGTTCAAGGACGGCCATGACGACGTGCAACTGATTTTTGACGGCGCCGGAGCAAAATGGATCCCCGAACTGGAGAAGGGCGATCATAAGCTACACGGTCTTTATGCAGCTGTGAAAGATCGAATCGGTGGAGTCTGCGAGTTCTGTGCCGGTGCCTTCGAAGTCAAGGATGCGGTCGTTGCTTGCGGAGTCAAGCTGGCGGGGGAATTCGAGGGCCATCCGAGCTTCAAGAACCTCGTCACGCAGGGGTATCAGGTCATCACGTTCTAGCCTCCTCCGTGAGTGGACTGATCCACCGGTTGAGGAAGGTGTTGCCTCAACTGCTGCATGGTCAAAAGATGCAGGAGAGAGGATGCAGCCTGATAGCGGGGGAACCTCAATCAAAATGCTCCCGGACCATCGGATTTCCACCTGCGTGCTCGTGTTGATCAATCCGGAAACAGAGCGCTCAGTGCAAACGTGAATGAATCAGACGTTCCCTAGGTTTGGTCGTCCAGCTCCTCGAGAGACGGCCCCACGGTCGTGGGTGGGTGAAAAAGGAGGCTGCTTATGTTTCTCACGTCCAGATACCATTTCGTGGCGACGATGGGGTTGCTCCTGTCCCTGACGAGTTGTGCTGATACCGAGTTTGTCCTACGCCCACCCGCGCCGCAGAGGCTTCCGCCTGCAGCAGCGCCGCCGCCGCAGATCACGGAGTCCGTCATTAACGTACCGATTCAGCTGGACCTTTCAGACTTTCTCCATGCCGTAAACGATCCGAGCGTGATCGCCAAGAAGTTTGATCAGTGGGGAAGCTTGATCAAGCACCCGAAAGGCGGGGACTACAAATACTATGCGGAACGGGATGACTTTTCGATCGAGCGGTCGGCTCACTCGGTTAGGAGTACGGAGCCGAGGCTGTCGATTGGAGACTGGTGGAAGGAAATCGAACTCTCGGGAGGCACCCTCTTCGTGAGTGCGCCACTCCGTTATAAAATCGGGGTGCGTCCACATTCGCAGGGTACTGATTCAGCGGCACAGTGTGGCGATGGGAACGAATGGCCGAAACAAGCCACACTCAATGGAAGCATTGCGATTGGGATGACACCGAATTACGGGGTGTCAGGCTCCCTCCGCAGGGTGATAGTGCATTCCGCAGAGCCATGCAAGTTCCGCAGCGCGGATGTGGATCTCCAGCAGGCCGTCAACACGGCACTCTCGGATCAGGTCAAGGGAGGTTTCAACAACGCCGTCTTGCGTCTCAACGGGCTCAGTATCAAACCACGCGCAGAGGATGTCTGGACGGCGCTACGTAATCCCATCCAGTTAGAGCCGGACACCTGGCTCCTGCTCAATCTGGACAAGGTGAGGCATGCCGGATTTTCAAAAGATGGCCACGTCGTCAAAGACACCCTTCGCATCACCGCGCAGCCCGTGATCGTTCGTGGAGCTGAGCCACCAGCATCGTCCACAGTGCTTCCTCAGCTCGAGACAGAAGCCTCTTCTCCAGATTTTCGTGGTGTCGCTGATATCGAAGCCGACTATTCCGGGAGACGACCCGTTGCCGGGGAGTTTCACGTCCTAGCCGACGCCCGGGTCGATTATCGTACGCTCTCCGAGACGTTATCGAAGCGGCTGACAGGGAGACGTGTTGAAAATAAGGGGAATTTCATCACGATTACCGATGCAGGAATGTTCGGTCTAGGCGATAACCAAGTGCTCCTACGCGTGGAGTTCACTGGAGATGCGCGGGGCTACGTGTATTTGATCGGGAAGCCGGAAATCAACGCGATGACACGGGCGGTCTATCTCAGTGGCCTTCGGTATGATCTCGGAACCACACATCTGCTTCAGACAACGGCCCCAGCCTGGTTTAATAACGCGCCCCTCCGAGAAACTCTTGCTCCCGAAATCGTGCTTGGGGTGACGCCGATGATCGATCGGATACGCGACTCTCTGAGAACCGGGTTGAATCGAACGCTGACCCCAACCGTTTCGATACAGGGAACGGTGACGTCGATGCAAGGGATCGCCGTGTTCGCCGATGTCGACGCGCTCTATGTTCGAACGATGAGTAATGGAACCCTCCACGTGATCGCGAGCAGCGAGCCCTAAATCGCTTATCCGGAGACCTTCTTGGCACACAGACGGTCCGCGAGACGCACAAGACAGACGGCCCACGTCGAGGCCGACCGCCGCAGTCCCCCAGCCCGGTGTCCCATCCGAAGGCCCAGCGCAACTTCACCGACGCGGAGAGCCGGCTCATGCCGGATGCCGGGGCCAAGGGGAGTGTCGTCCAAGGGTACAACTGCCAAGCGGCGGTCGATGCGCGGTGTTGCAGCGGACGTCACCGATGCAACCAATGACAAGTAGCCAGCCCAGCCGATGCTGACCCAAATAGTGGCCCACACCGGCCAGGTCCCCCGGACCGTGAGCATGGACGCGGGGCATTTCAGCGAGTGGACTTATGGGACTATGAGCCTAAAGCGTAAGGGATGATGGGACCAGAAGGCGGGATGCTCGAATCAGATCCGTTGCCCCTTGTTGTGGCGGCCTATCTCGTCATGGCAGTCGTCATGGCCATGTTGTGGGCTGTGCAGCAGAGGACAAGGAATGCCGCAATCGGGGACGTTGGATGGTGCGTGGGGCTTATTGTCATCGTGCTGTGGTATGCCATGCAAGCTAGCATCAGCATCGAGCGGAGACTTCTGACCGTGATGTTGGTGACGCTCTATGCGGGACGACTAGGGCTCTACATTCTTTTCAATCGTGTGACTGCACCGGAGGACGCTCGGTATCGCCGACTACGGGAGGAATGGGGCGATAGAGAGCCATCCAGAATGTTCGCGTACTTTCAGCTGCAAGCGCTTGCCGTGGCAGCCTTTTCGCTCCCGTTTTTGGTGGTGATTTCGAATCCACGGCCTCCGACCGCGGTGGTCGAGTTGGTCGGTTTGCTGATCTGGGGCGTGGCCGTGGCCGGCGAAGCGAGGGCCGACCGGCAACTCGCCCAGTTCCGCGCCGATCCGAGAAATCAGGGTCGGGTCTGTCGCGAGGGCCTCTGGAATTACTCACGCCATCCGAACTATTTTTTTGAATGGCTGCACTGGTGCTCCTATGTCGTGATGACGTTGGGAGCACCCGGTTGGGTGTTTACCTGGATCGGGCCGATCGTGATGGGGATAGCACTGCTTAAGGTAACAGGTGTTCCGCGAGTAGAAGAGCAGGCCATTTTAAGTCGAGGAGAAGAATATAAAGCCTATCAGGCTACGACCAACGCGTTTTTCCCGTGGTTTCCTCGGGCGAGGCCAGACACGTCTCCTCATTCCTAACGTAGCTGGCCCAAAAAACAATAAACGGGGTCACCCATCCCAAGGCTCCGGTCAAGAGGGGGCAGCACATCGTCCCCCCCTTACTCTGTGAACGGGACGAGATCTCAAACGACGACGTCCCCCTCGCCGTGCTAGTTGCGTGACTCAGTCGCATCCCGGTTGGGAAGGGAAATGGTGCCAGGAACCGCTTCTCACCCAGACTTGCCCACAAAGAGTTCAGTGCATACAGCACATGTTGCTCTCGTTTGGCTCTGTTCCGCTCACATGTTCCTTATAGACTTGGTACGCCTTCAACGCCCACGATGGAAAAGTCGCGGCCACGGAGATGTCGTCATGATCGGTAAAGAGGTCAATTCGGTGGCTCAAGCATTGACAGAACATGGGATAAGGGTAACGGCTCTTCATAATCATGACGCTCCGGATCTGTTTTCATGCACTTCTGGGCACATGATTCCTTTGAGAATGTGGCGCAAGGCCTGACAGCTGGACTTGATGCAATGGAGAAAACAATAGCTTCGGGAACTGAGGCATCTGGACATCTTGGTTAACACGATGAACCGCGCAGCCAGAAAGGCGGAGGGCCTAAACGTCTGGAACTGCCCTTTTCATTCCGATGTTACTTGAGGAGAGTGAGTGAGGCCTCGGGGCAGACCAAACCCACGCCACAAGGCATACAGCCCAGGAATGACCAGTAACGTTAGCACTGTGGAGGACACCATGCCACCGATCATCGGCGCGGCAATCCGCTTCATCACATCTGCCCCGGTGCCGGTCGTCCACATGATGGGGAGCAACCCACCCATGATCGCCGCCACCGTCATCATCTTGGGTCGCACTCGTTGGACTGCTCCCTCCATGATGACATCGCGCAGATCCTTCGCCGTGGTCATGCGACCTTCGTGCACGCGCCGTTCATACACTTCATCGAGATAGACGAGCATGACCACGCCCGTCTCCGCCGCCACGCCAGCCAGCGCGATGATGCCCACCCAGACCGTGACGCTGAGGTTGTAACCTAAGTAATGGAGGTACCAGATGGCGCCGATCGCGGCGAAGGGAACGGACAAGAGCACGATCAGTGATTTCGCGAGCGATCGAAAATTGAGGTACAGGAGCAACAGAATCACGGCTAGAGTCACCGGGACCACCAGCTTCAATCTTTCTTCCGCCCGCACCAGATGTTCGTATTGACCGGTCCAGATCAGCCGGTAGCCGGACGGGATCGTGACCTTCTCGCGGACTGCTCGTTGGGCATCTTGAACATAGCCGCGCAAGTCTCGTCCGCTGACCGACACCGAGACTAGACCGGCGAGCGATCCCGCCTCATCCGCGATCGACGGCGGTCCCTGGGTAACCACCATCTCCGCGATTTGTCCGAGGGGAATTTGTGCGCCGGTCGGTGTGGGAATCAGCACCCGTTTGAGCCGGTCCGGATCGTCGCGCAACTCACGCTTGTAGCGAACGTTGACCGGATATCGCTCCCGCCCCTCGACCGTGGTGGTCACGGTTTCTCCTCCGATGGCTGAAGTGATCACGGCTTGCACGTCTCCCACGGTCAAACCATGCCGAGCTGCTTCGCGCCTATTCACGATGAGGTCTAGGTAATAGCCCTCATTGAGCCGTTCGGCGAAGGCGCTTTTGGTGCCGGGAACGGTCGCCAAGACCTGTTCGATTTCTAGGCCGATTTGCTCGATTGTCTTCAAATCCGGCCCCAACACCTTGATCCCGACAGGACTCCGGACACCGGTCGTGATCATTTCAGTGCGGGTCTGAATCGGCATCCACCAGATGTTCGGAAATCCAGGAATACGCAGCTTGGCATCCATCTCATCCAGCAACCGGTCCCACGTCATGCCTGATCGCCATTGTGCCTCCGGTTTGAGAGTCACGGTGATCTCCGCCATGCCCACGAAGGCTGGATCAGTCGCGGTCGGGGCCTTCCCCATTTTGCCGAATACCCGTTCCACCTCGGGGAAGGTCGTGAGCAACTGATCCTGAACCTGCAAGACCTTCGTCGCTTCGGGGATCGAAAGACCCGGGACGGTGGTTGGCATATAGAGAATAGTCCCCTCGTTCAGCGGTGGCATGAACTCCGCGCCAAGTCGAGAGAACACCGGCACCGTGACGGCCACTGCCGCAACGGCGATGCCCACGGTCAACCACCGGACTCGCAGGGCACCTGAGAGGATGGGGCGATACAGGGCAATGAGCCATCGGTTCAGCGGATTCTTGGTTTCAGGGCGAACCTTCCCACGAATCAATAACACCATCAGTACGGGCGCCAACGTCACCGAGAGCGCGGTGGCAAAGAGCATCGAAAGGGTCTTGGTATAGGCCAGGGGCGTGAACAGCCGACCTTCCTGCGCTTCCAGCGCAAAGATCGGCATGAACGATACGGCAATTACTAACAGTGAAAAGAACAGGGGCCGTCCGACCTCTTTTGCCGCG
>JAHBWQ010000184.1 GCA_019636915.1 Nitrospira sp.
TGCATCCATCGGTAGATAGTCGCCCGCAGAAAAAAGAACGCGTCTCGTTTCATTAGGCGATGTTTCAGGCGGAGATCGCGTGGTACCAGGCTCACATGCTGCCCCAACCAGTGCTCATACTGGTGGGTGGCTTCGTCGAGCTTCATGGCGATCTCCGGTGGCTAGTGGAGTGCCAGGTGCACGAGGGCTTGCTCCAACGAGGTATGTTCGAAACGGGCAGAAGAAGCCGCCAAAGCCCGGGAACCATCGACGGCTCGTCTGCCGATTGCGAGACAGACGTCAAGACCGAAGGTGGGTGTCCGCACATCCCCGATGTGAGCTGGTTGCTGTTCACTGATGGAATGATCCATTTCGTCGGGCAAGATCGGCCCATCCTCTTCTCCCTCAAATCACGAAGTCGCCTCGCCCGATGGTGAAGATGCTGCACGGACGATACGTTCAGGAAAGAGCACGGTGTGACGTAAAACCGCGACTGTTTCCGCCAATTGTACAGGGAATCCTACTCTGTGCAACCCCGGGGTTTGTCTGGTAGGAAAGAAGAAGTATGGCGAAGGTCTAGAAACTGTCTTAGTTTGAAACAGGAATGAGGGAGACCTCTCCGCTCGAGCAGGACCTTCCGAGAGGCTACTTAGATTGAAACTGCACGGCGACTTCGCCCGGCTTGAACACGCCTCGTTCGGTAATGATACCGGTAATGAGTTCGGCTGGTGTGACATCAAAGGCAGGATTGTAGACTGCCACATCTTTTGGAGCGACGGGACGGCTGCCGTGGATGGTTGTGACTTCGAGAGCGTTTCGCTGTTCGATTGGAATATCGTCTCCGGTTTTTGTCTTCAGATCGATGGTCGAATAGGGAGCCGCGACATAGAAGGGAATGTTGTGCGCCTTGGCTAGGACTGCCACGGAGTACGTGCCGATTTTGTTCGCCACATCTCCGTTGGCGGCAATGCGGTCTGCTCCGACGACGCAGAGTTGAATTTTCCCCTGCTTCATGAGCGACCCGGCCATATTGTCTGTGATCAACGTGACGGGAATCTGGTCTTGCATCAGTTCCCAAGCTGTGAGGCGAGCGCCTTGAAGGACAGGACGAGTTTCATCTGCAATCACCTTGATCTTCTTCCCCTGCTCCCATGCCGCTCGAATGACGCCAAGTGCGGTTCCGTACCCTGCCGTCGCGAGTGATCCCGCGTTACAATGCGTGAGGACCGTCTGGCCGTCCTGGATGAGCCTTGCTCCATGACGCCCCATGGTCTTACACAGCGTAATATCTTCTTCCAGTATTGCTTGAGATTCAGCGAGGAGTATCTGTTTGGTCGAGGAGATCGGCTGTCCTTGCAACGACTCCATCTTTCGCTTCATTCGTTCAATCGCCCAAAAGAGATTCACTGCAGTTGGTCTGGTTGCGGCTAGCTCATCGCAGATCTTGAGGACCGTTTGCATAAAAGTTACCTGGTGGGTCGTCTGGACGGTCTGTGCGCCTAAGGCCACTCCCATTGCCGCGGTCACCCCGATCGCCGGCGCTCCACGAACTTTCAAGGTGCGGATCGCATCCGCGACAGCCTGGTAATCTCGACAGTCTATGAATTCGACCGCTTCAGGCAACCGGCTTTGGTCTAGGAGACGTACGGCACCGTTTTTCCATTCAACCGTCGGAACCATGACGTGATCTTGTAACGGGAATGGGACAAAACTGCAAGCCCTCTCTTGTTATCGGAAGCAGAACAATCATGCAAACGAGAGCATCCTACGGATTCTCCCTGTAGACAGTCACCTGCTCTCTCCCCTACTCTCTTCTAGTGTGGTATGTCTTCAAGTATTCCATGAAGCGTGTGGAGCAACCGATACTTCGAGCGCATTCATGGGATATTTCATTGCAAACTTGAAGTAATGGCTAGGAATAATCGTTGCCAGTTCCGTTGCTCGCAGCGCCAGGGACAGGTGAACAGGTTCACGGGTTGGATGACTAACTCACGCATACTGGTCACTGTGAGGTTGGGATTTGATAGCCGGCCTTGTACCAAGACAGCTCCATCACGATCGGTACGATACGTTGCGATCATCTGATCGTCATAGCTTTTAATGACGGCAGGAGCAGGATGCCCATAGGGGTTGGTCGCTCCAACAGAAATGACGGCATATTTCGGATGGACCTGCCGAATCCAGTCTTGGTCCAACGAGCTCCGCGCGCCGTGGTGCGGGACCTTCAAGACCGTAACAGGCCGGTGGCCAAACTCCGGTAACTGCTGTAGTCCGCCAGTCTCAATATCTGCGGCAAAGAGAATGGAATGGGAGCCACAGTCCAGTCGAGACACGATCGAGCGATTGTTGAGGTCGGTCCCTGTATGAAACGCAATAGGACGAGCTGATTGAGACTCTTGCTGTGGATTGAGAATAGCCAGACGGCAAGGACCGGAACTCAAGACCTCTTGTCCTTGCACGGCCGTTCGTTTCGGGATGCCTCGTGAGAGAAGAGCTGACGTCAGGTCTGCGACGAACTGCTCCTCTCGCTCCACCCCTTGGTCCCAGAACTGTCCCACGGAGAGATGTTGGAGGATCCAGATCAATCCACCGACATGGTCCATTTGCTGATGTGTACCGATGATATGGTCGACATGTGACACACCCCTATTCCACAGAAATGGCGCGACCACACTTCGTCCCATGTCGAACCGGTCATGGCGTGCACCGCCGTCGATCAAAACTGTTTGCCCATCAGGGAGTTCGACGAAAGCACTATCTCCTTGGCCCACATCCAGGAAAGTGACACGCCAGTGATCACCGTCACCTCGATGCCCTGAGGGCACCAGCCACCACATGATCAGTGCAAGCGCTACCGCGCCCCCTGTCATTCGCCATCGGGGTGAGAGAATCGGCAGGCTTGCGGCAAAGACTCCTGAATAAAACAGCATCATGGCCGGGACTGATGGTGCAGCGATAGGCCATTGGGCGCCTGGAATGGTGGCGCTCCAGTGAACGCCCTCGATCAACCACATGAAGGCGTATTCTAACCCTGGTCCCCAGGCCAACACATCAGCACCTGTCAGTATGGTCCAGATGGCGAGACAGAGCCCAAATGGAACGAGAATGAAACCGGTGAATGGAATGGCGGCAAGGTTCGTGAGTACTCCGAGCCATGGCACTTGATTGAAATAGAATGCGACTAAGGGAAATGTGGTGACGGTAAGGACCGCGCTGAACGACAGCGCCTTGGCTAGATAGAGAGTGGCATGGAAACCCCACCTATTCGCATCCTGGGTAGGCTCCTTGTCCCATGCCCCTACAAGGCCGATCACCTGAATCATCACAAACACGGAAAGAAATGAGAGCTGAAAAGAAATATCGAAGATGGCACGGGGGTCATGACACACAATCAGGAGCAGGGCAACGGCCATGGTATGATTCAGATGCCGGTCGTGTCCTAACCAGAGGGCAACCATCGCCATCGTGATCATGACGAGGGATCGGACGGTCGCTAATTCAGCCCCAGCAAGGAGGGTATACAGGGCGACAGCGGGCCAGGTAAACAAAATGGCGAGCTGTGAAATGGTCAGTCTTCTGGTGATGGGTAGGATGAGTGTGGTCGGCAGCCGTACGATCAAGAATCTCACGACCCAATAGACGACGGTCGCAACCAGCCCGAGATGGGAGCCTGAGATCGACAGCAAGTGAACCGTGCCTGTGGCCATGAACCAATCTTGAAGCTCTTGCTCGATATAGCCACGCTCCCCAATGATCATGCCGAGCACAATTCCCAACACCGGTTGACGCAAGCTATGGATCGAAGCCTCTCGGATGCTGGTTCGCCAATGGTCGATCTGATTCCATACCCGCCATCGAGGGCTCGTCGCTCCGGACTCCAACAAGGTAACTGCCTGAGTCCCGACGATCGTTCCAACGAGATCGATGCCGTGATGTTCAAGGTAAGTGGCATAGTCGAATCCGCCAGGATTGAGGCTTCCCCGCGGAGGATGATAGCGGCCGTGGACGGATACCCGATCACCATGATGGAGCGTGAATCCGGGGTTCCTCCAGACCAGGCGTAGGCGCGTTGTTTCGTCATCTGTCTGAAGAATGATCGTCTGGCGGCCTGCACCATGTTGAACTGGGACGACCACGCGGCCGGTCAGAATGGGTTCCTCAACAGAGTGGACCACTGGCAATGGATAGCGAAACGGCGGCGCAGTGGTGAGAGCCCAGTAGATGACCCCAGACAGCACAGTGACGTACAGAACGAGTGCGGAAGATGTCGTCAGATGGCTGGCTCGCTCGACCAGCGAGAGTACGACGGCCATAGCCAGGAGAGCGGTCAGGACAGAGATGGGGAAAAAGGAGACCTGTGCTCCGCACACAAGCCCGATGAGAAAGGATACGGCAAGGAGTGGAAGCATGAGCGTTCCTCATGCACGTGGGAAACGCTCAGCCGATATGTTCTTGCACCACTCGGGCAAGATCGTCAGCAACTTCCTTGACGACCGATGCATGCTCGCCTTCGACCATGATTCGTAACAACGGTTCGGTCCCGGAATAACGGATGACCACACGACCGCTTCCATTGAGACGACGGTTGTTTTCTTGAATGGCTCGGTCGATCTCGGGAATCGATTCCAAAACCGGTTTCCGTTTCACCTGAAGGTTGACCAAGATCTGCGGAACCGCGCTCATCGCTTTGGCCAGTTCGGACAACGGCTTCTTGCTGCGTTTCATCAATGACAAGATTTGGAGGGCCGAAATCAGCCCATCCCCGGTCGTGTTGTGGTCGAGAAAGATGAAGTGCCCGGACTGTTCGCCGCCGAAGTTATAGCCTTCCGCCAACATCCGCTCGAGGAGGTATCGATCCCCGACCGGTGTTCGGATCAGCGTGATGCCGGCTTTGGCCATCGACAACTCCAGGCCAAAGTTACTCATGACCGTACCGACCAGCGTGCGTTTTGCAAGGAAGCCATGTTGATGGAGATCGAGACCGAGCGCCGCCATCACATGGTCTCCATCGATCACCGTCCCTTGCTCACAGACGAAGATGGCTCGGTCGGCATCTCCATCCAACGCAATCCCAAGATCGGCTTTCTGTCGACGGACGGTCTCCTGAAGGAGCTCGGGATGGACGGCACCACATCCCGCGTTGATATTCATGCCGTTTGGTTTGTCCCCGATCACCTCGACCGTAGCGCCCAATTCTCTCAACACGGTGGGAGCGACTTTGTACCCTGCGCCATTGGCACAGTCCACGACTAGCTTGATTCCCTGAAAATCCAAATCTTTTGGGAGCGACCGTTTGGCAAATTCAATGTATCGTCCATCGGCATCATCAATCCGATAGGCCTTTCCAATAAGATCGGCAGTCGGTCTCAGATGATTGATCTCATCGGACACAATCAGCTGTTCGATACGAGCCTCGACCTCATCGGGAAGCTTGAACCCATCGCCCGAGAAAAACTTAATACCGTTATCCTGGTACGGGTTGTGCGATGCAGAAATGACAACGCCTGCATCGGCGCGGAGACTTCTGGTCAAGAAGGCAATGGCCGGTGTCGGCATGGGTCCAACTAAGAGGACATCAACTCCCATGGAACAGATCCCTGCCATGAGGGCAGATTCCAGCATGTAGCCGGAAATTCGTGTATCTTTGCCGATGACGATCTGATGGCGTCCCGCTCGTCGCATGAAAATGTGTGCGGCTGCTCGGCCTAGCTGCATGGCCGTTTCACTGGTCATGGGATCAAGGTTGGCGACACCACGCACACCGTCTGTTCCAAATAGTTTCCGCATCATCCTTCCTCTCTAGACGATGGCCAACTGTGACTTGATGCTGCGGCCATCTTCACGACATCCTTCATCATGTCGACATCATGCACACGGATAATCCGAGCGCCTCGGTCCACGGCTATTGCAACGGCAGCGGCCGTCCCCCACTCTCGACGTTCGACGGGTTCCCCGACAATCTTTCCGATAAACGCTTTCCGTGAGAGCCCAATAAGCAGTGGGCGATCCAGGACCAACAACGAGGACAACCCACGAAGCAGTTCAAGGTTATGGAACACCAGCTTACCAAAACCGAATCCTGGATCAAGCATGATATTCGTTCGTGCGATCCCTGCATTCATGGCAGCCTGCATACGCTCTTCAAAAAACTGCACCACCTCGGTGAGTACATCTGAATAATGCGGTGCGAGCTGCATGGTTTGAGGGGTTCCCTGCATATGCATGAGAACGACGGCGGCACCTGAGCGTGCGATCACCGAAGCCATGGCCGGATCCTGTCGCATCGCACTGACATCATTGATGATCGAGGCGCCATGGTCCAAGGCATACTGAGCGACTCGTGACTTGGTGGTGTCGACGGAAATTGGAATTGATATGAGGCGTGCCAGTTCTCTTACGACTGGAATGACACGATCCAGCTCGTCTTGCTCGCCGACGGGGTGGGAACCGGGTCTGGTTGATTCCCCGCCGATATCGATCAGATCGGCGCCCTGCGCGACGAGTTCCATCGCATGAGCGATGGCGCGTTCCGGGATAAGATACCGTCCACCATCGTAAAACGAATCTGCCGTGACGTTGACAACGCCCATGATGAGCGGACGAGCCCGGCAATCGATATCATGCCCCCTTGCTATTAACCACTGCTCGGGTTGGGATGATTGTACTGAAGTCTGTTGCAACGACACCACCATTTAAGAGTGAACCAACAGTAAGGGTGGCTGTCTGTATGGAAACAATGCTGGGTAGAGCTCAACCGCAGCAGCCATGTGGTCTGTAGCGTAATCATGGCTCCCCTCTTGGAGGAGCCATGATGTGAATCTGTTAGGCAGGAACAGTTTGAGAGGAAGACTGCAACAAGATCTGATCGATTTCTGGAGCATCCAGGACTTCTTTTTCAAGTAGGGCTTCTGCCAAGGCTTTGAGACTGGTCATCTGTTCGGTCAGTACCCGTCGTGCACGTTCATAGTTTTCCGTGACGAAGCGCTTAATCTCCAGATCGATTTCAAGCGCCACTTGATCGCTGACATCCCGCTTCGTCGCGAAGTCACGGCCAAGAAATACGGAGTCTTCCTTCTGCCCAAACGTCAACGGTCCTAACTTTTCGCTCATGCCCCACTCACAGACCATCTTGCGTGCCAGATCAGTTGCTCGCTCAAGGTCGTTGCCTGCTCCAGTAGTGACATGCTGAAACACAAGTTCTTCCGCCACGCGTCCACCCATCAGGATTGCCAGCGTGTTATAGAGAAATTCCTTGGAATAGTTATGCCGGTCATCGGTCGGTAATTGCATCGTGACGCCGAGCGCCCGGCCTCGTGGAATAATTGTGACTTTGTGGACCGGATCCGTACCAGGAAGGAGTTTAGCCATTAGTGCATGCCCGGCTTCATGATAGGCCGTGATGCGCTTTTCTTCATCGGTCAAGATCATGCTCTTTCGTTCCGCACCCATCATGACCTTATCTTTGGCCATCTCAAAGTCGATGTTCTCGACTTCTTTCTTGTTTTGACGCGCGGCCCACAGCGCCGCCTCATTGACAAGATTCTCAAGGTCAGCACCGGAAAATCCAGGGGTCCCCCGGGCAATCTTTTCCAGTTCCACATTCCCTGCGATAGGAACCTTTTTCGTGTGGACTTTCAGGATTTCAGAACGGCCTTTGAGGTCAGGACGGTTCACGACGACTTGTCGATCGAAACGACCTGGCCGTAGTAAGGCAGGATCGAGCACATCGGGACGGTTGGTGGCCGCAACCAAGATCACTCCTTCGGTCGTGTCAAATCCGTCCATTTCAACGAGCAATTGATTGAGCGTCTGTTCGCGCTCATCATGTCCCCCACCAAGACCGGCACCACGCAGGCGACCGACCGCATCAATTTCGTCGATGAAAATGATGCAGGGAGCATGTTTTTTCCCTTGCTCAAAGAGATCGCGTACGCGTGAGGCGCCTACGCCGACAAACATTTCGACGAAATCGGACCCACTGATGCTGAAGAACGGCACACCGGCTTCTCCGGCAATCGCTTTGGCCAGGAGGGTCTTCCCCGTCCCAGGAGGGCCAACGACTAACACCCCTTTAGGGATACGGCCCCCGAGCTTCTGAAACTTTCTGGGGTCTTTCAAGAACTCAATAATCTCAAGGACCTCTTCTTTAGCCTCATCAACACCGGCGACATCGGAGAAAGTGACTTTCTTACGCTCTTCCGTCAGCATCCGCGCACGACTTTTGCCGAACGAGAGCGCTTTGTTCCCACCGATCTGCATCTGGCGCATGAGGAAAAACCAGAGTCCAAGGAAAAGGATAAACGGTCCCCATGTGACGAGAAACGTGATGTACCATGGACTCTCGTCCGGCGGTTTGACCTCGATCTGCACCTCTTTCTCCCGAAGCACCTTCACGAAGTCGGGATAGTCGGCTGAATAGGTACGGATACGAGTCTTATCCTTTAAGACGCCGCTGATGTGGTTGCCCTTAATGATGACCTTTTCAAAATCACCTTTATCGAGCTTCGACATAAAGTCGCTGAAGATGACTTCTTCTTCCGGCGCATGCGTCGGAACACTGAATAAGTTAAACAGGAGAATCATGAACAAGCCGACCACGACCCAGAAAAGCAGGTTCTTGACCCGGGAATTCATCCAGTTCTCCTTGGCGATAACGTTGGATGGAAACTGTCTA
>JAHBWQ010000185.1 GCA_019636915.1 Nitrospira sp.
AATACGATAATGTCCGCCTGCATCGCTTCGATATTTCTCGCCGTATCGAGCAACGTTTCCCCCTTCACCACACTACTGGAGGAAGGTGCAAAGTTAATCACATCGGCGCTCAGCCGCTTGGCTGCCAATTCGAAGGACGTCCGCGTCCTCGTGCTTGGCTCGAAGAAGAGATTGACGACAGTCTTCCCTCTCAGCGCCGGCACTTTCTTGATTTCACGCCCCGTCACTTCCTTAAAGGAATCGGCGGTATCGAGGATGAGCGTGATCTCATCGACCGCCAGCGGGGCGAGGCTCAACAGATCTTTGCGCTTCAAGCTCATGGAACCCTCCATTCCATGACCATCATCCTGCCTTCAAAATGACCACCCGATCATGCTCCCCATCCTCTTCCAACAACACCTGAACCTGTTCATCTCGAGAAGTCGGCAGATTTTTCCCGATGTAATTGGCCTTGATCGGCAACTGCCGATGCCCACGATCAACCAACACCGCCAACTGAATTTCCTCCGGACGTCCTAAATCCATGAGCCCATCCATCGCAGCCCGGATCGTTCTTCCAGTAAACAGGACATCATCGACGAGGACCACGACTTTGTTCGCCATGTCGAATGGCACCGACGTTTTTCGCAAAATCGGCTGATTTTTCCGTAATGCCAAGTCATCTCGATACAACGTAATATCTAATTCCCCGATCGGAACCTGAACGCCTTCGATGCCATGAATCCGTTTGGCCAGCCGATGCGCAAGATAGACACCGCCGGTTCGAATCCCGACCAGCGCGAGATCCTTCACCCCCTTATTCCGTTCCAGAATCTCGTGCGCAATGCGCGTCAAGGCCCGGGCAATATCCCCGGCATCCATGATGAGCTTCTCGTCTTTTCGTTCGACCGGCTTGTCCGTAGAAGTTGTCATAGCAACAACCACCTGTCAGTTGGCAGCGATCGGCTCTCAGCCGTCAACTCGGAAAAGAACTGAAAGTTGACGGCTAAATGCTGAGAGCGAGCCCTGTTTTTAGACATAAAAAAACCTCCTCACCACGACAGTGAGAAGGTCGAATCGGACATTCACGTGATTCAGAAGGCCGCACATACTCAACTCCTTGCTCACCTCACTGGATGAGCATTAAAGGCTGGGCTATCCTACTGGCTCAGTGATACTCTGTCAAGATTCGCCTCGAGGCCCCCCCTTAGAACCTTCATCCCCATCTCGATGGAACCACGGCTACGATGTCTTTCCCCTGCAGAAACAGCTCCTACGCATAGTGGAGATGACCTGGATAGCTCTGTGCTGAAACACCCGCAGTCGTGTGGCGGACTACGAATCCCGTCCGTGTTTGCTCCGCCATACCGTCAGCAATGCAGCGAGTTTGTCTTTGGACGACCGATGTTCCTCAGCTAAGGTTTCCAAAAAATCTGAGAGCCTTCTGGATTTTAGTACCGTATACAGTGTGACGATAATCACTGGGATCAGCACAATGAGAAAATACGCGATGCGCGTGATGGACGGTTCCGCACCCAAGTCGAAGAGGTTCATCCCCAACACGCCGGTCGTTGCCACTCCGATCAAGCCGACCGTGGCGACGACCGTCAGGCGAACCATCGTTTCTCCTTGGCGACGGAGTGCGTCGCTGTCGAGGTATTGACTCATATCTTCTAATTCTGAACGGAGTTCGTCATAGAGTCGCCCGGTGCCCAGGTGTTCGCTGACCATCCGGTAGAGCTCCTTCACCTGCCCGTGATCCGATACCTGATGGGACCAGTACCGATGGGTAAATCGCAGAAAGATGCCGAGGGTTTGGCGAATCACGCGGCGAAACTGTCGGACGGAGTCAAGCTTCGTGAGATCGAGCTGATTCATCGCTTCAACCAGGCGATTCGTCAGCATCAATAATGCCGCCTTATGAAAATGCGGGATCAGGAACAACAGAAAGTATTCATGACGAAACTGCTCCAAGTTGGTTTTGCGATCCTCGAATGCCGGTTCTCCTGCCTCCCCCACCATCGTGAACACACGGCCTGTGCACATAAAGCGTGCGCCCGGAGAACCTTGGCCCTGCCCGTTCCAATACCGGTCATAGCAATGGTGTTCTTCAAAGTCACGGAGATAGCGTTCTGAAAACGGTAACGTATCAGCGCTACCCGGCGCCGCTGCCAATCCCACCCGTGCAAATTCCCCCCGCGTCAATGCGCCCGGATTGTCGAGCGTGAGATACGCCATCACCGGCATCAGGTGATACTCAAGCTGCCGATACCGAATAAGACCGACCTTTTCAGAATGGTGCAACACCAGCGGCTCAAGCAAGAATTCCCAATGAGAGGCAAGACTCAGTGACCGATGCTGGCACACGAAGGAGAGGTACTTTTCACGGTGATCATAGTCGGAGACGGCAAGCACCGTCCCATCTGAGGCAAGCCATTCGACATACTTAGGACAATGGCCCCCATGCCCGTCGCGCTCCCAATAGGTAGGGTAACATCGTCCGAAGCGAAACAGTGAATTCTGTACCTGCGCCAGCGGCACGTCATCGGCATAAATCTCGACGACCAGAATCGCCACATCGATATCGTAGAAAAAGTACAAATCGACATGGGCCACCGTAAAGGTCGCAGCCGTCCCGTGGGGGCCAGGGAACAGCATTCGCACCTGTGCAATATCATTGCGACGAAAGACGCGAATCGCGGATTCCTCCCGGACTTCCGACCTCGTTCTTTTCCCTTCACCGTACAAAAACCGCTGAACGTAGGGGAGGAACGTCACAAATTCGCTGTAATGTCGTTCCTGGAACTGTCGAGGATCGCCCGTAAACTCGTCCACCACCTCACACCACGGATTATTTGAGTGAGTCGCCTGCAGAAGCTCCCAATGTTTTTGGATCGGTGCGTCCTCGCGGATGGGGGTGAGCTGCATTGGCCACAGCAGGATTTGTCGAAAATGCCGAACGATCTTTGACCCGTCAGTCATCGCAATGAGCCTCAGGTCGGAGTGCATCGCCGTTCGAGTGAACGTCCGGATACATGTAGATTCCTAAGAAGGACAGCAGTCACAACCCTATGATTTATACCATACAGGATTCTAGAAGGCGCAAAAGTTGGAAGGAAAAAACACCTGTCACTTGGCGACTGGAGACGCGGTCAGATTGATGGCCTTCATGATCGCGACAGTCTGGTGCTCACGCACCGACCCTACGCTCCATGCCGATACTTTTACCCTCTGACCTAGAAGTAAGAACAGCCATTCAGAGCGAAAACCCGCTGCTGATGAAAACTCGGCGCGGGCGCGCATAATCCGACAGACACTCGCTGTCAACTCCCACGCCGACCGGCCCAGTCAAAAAATTCCGCTCTCAGGGTATTCCATCCGGCGAATGAGGCTTACCGCATCCCCAGTCGCCGTCGTGCGCCGCCCGGGACGATGACGAATTCGTACAGCCGGCATTCCAGGTCGCCGTTGAAGAGAGGGATGCGTTTCGACGGGGCGAGACCGATGAGTTTCGGCACACGGGCGTCGCCCGTCAACACATAGGCTCGCCATCCGACAAATCTCTGCTTCAGCCAATCGCCCAGCTTTGGATAGAGCGACGCCAATTCATCGGGATGACTCAAGCGAACACCATAGGGGGGATTGATGACCATGACACCCTGCTCCGCCGGAGCCTCCAGATCCAGAATGTCGCTCTGCTTCACACGCACATCGACCACCACTCCCGCCCCTTGAAACGCCCGATGAGCAATCTTCACCATAGCCGGATCCTGATCCGACGCATAGATGGCGGCGGGGACATCGGCCAGGCGTTTGGTGAGCGCCGCTTCGCGCAGCCGGCCCCACAGTTTATCATCGTGAATCATCAGCCGTTCGAAGGCAAAATGGCGGGCCATCCCCGGGGGAATCCGACGGGCCATCAACGCGGCTTCGAGGGCGATGGTCCCGCCCCCGCACATGGGATCAAGCAGCACGTCGCTCGGCGTCCAGCCGGCGAGCCGGAGGATGCCTGCTGCCAGATTTTCCTTCAACGGCGCTTCGACCGACGCAATCCGGTAGCCCCGTTTGAAGAGCGGTTCGCCGGAGGTGTCCAAGTAGAAGGTGATGGTGCTCTGATCGAGAAAGGCATCCAACTTGATGTGCGGCCGTTCCGTGTCGACGCTGGGTCGCCGCTGCCGCATGGCGACGAACTTGTCGCACACGGCGTCTTTGATTCGGAGGGTGAGAAAATCCAGACTCGGGAGCGGGCAGCGCCGCGCGCTCACTTTGACTTTGATCGTCTGCGAGGGCGCAAACCAGTCGGACCAAGGGAGCGCATAGGCAGCGCGATACACATCGTCTTCTGTTTGATAGGGACTGTGGCCGATTTCCCAGAGGACACGGCTGGCGATGTGACTCTTCAGATTGACCCAATACATCGTCGACCAGGGGGCCGTGAACCCGACGCCGCCGTCGGTCTTGAATGTGGCCGGCACACCCAGATCGTGGAGTTCCTGCTCCAGCACCCCCTCCAAGCCTCGTGGGCAGGGGGCAAAGAATCGTCGTGATCTTCCGTCCATTTCGTACGTATCCTTCGCAGAGGCGAGGCCAAGCGAACCCATATCGTCTTGACGTTCGGTTGTTGCGTAAAGGCGTCCAGTCTGGTGGTTTTCTTCCAGAGCATGGCGTGGGAAGGGTACCGCCCATGGTAGGACCTGTCAATGCGAGCTCTGGTCAGATTGAGGATCGTGTACGGACGAGAGGGCAGGACGGTAAAATACCTGCATCGCTTCTCATGGCCATTCCCTATGCCCGCTCCTCTTCAACTCTTGAAGCCAAACGGGTGCCCCTCGGAACCTTTCCTACAATGTTGAGATGGGTCCTCATTACAGAAGTGGATTCCGGTCACATCACACAACACCTTCTCCTGCCGGAGAACATTCAAAACCGGGCACACATCTCTCGGAGCCTGTTTTTCTAGATTTCTCCATGTTTCCATTTGCACACAGACAGTTAGTCTATTCAGCTACCGCTCGTTGGAAATAGTTCTCGGAGCCTGAAGGAGGCCGATGCTATCTGGCCAGAGCGTCCTAGGATCTTTACTGAAGATGTCAATGGCGTTGGATGACAAGACACCCCATGAGCCTTGATGCATCTCATATTCGAGCTGCCCCGGCGCCCAGCCGGCAAAACCAGCAAAACCACGGAAGGCTTCGTTAGGCTTAGGGCTAGCCATGACACGTTCCAACACGATCGGTGTACCCAGGTAGACTTCGTCCACGATGTGCCGTACATCAGGCAATATCCGCCCAAGCCTGAACAGCAACACCAGCTGTGTGCGCCCGACCGGTCCTCCTCCAAATAGTCTGTGGTCGGTCTGCTTCAACATCGGGAGATCCTGCAACACCTCTGCTAACAGCACATCCGTAGGGCGGTTCAGAACGAGGCCGAGGGTCCCACCCTGCCCATGTTCGACAATGAGCAAAACAGTTTGAGTAAAGTTGGGATCGGCCAAGGAGGGGCTGGCGACCAAGAGCGCCCCTTTGTGAACTGATGAGGGCACAAATTCCTGCTGGGCCATGGCCGAGAGCGAGGGCACAGCCGTCACAACCACAAGAAACAGCGCGCTTTTCATAATTCCTGTCATCCACACACTCGGGGCACTCGCATAACCATACATGACCGGACTACGCCATCGATAAGGACATTACAGTCCAAAAGGCTACGACTCTCAATACCCTGTGTCAACCGTGAGTAGAGTAGAAAGATGGGGAGGTCACACGCATGGATAAGCGCATGAAGTCATCACATTCCATACGCTCATCCAGCGCATGTATCAGAAATGAAAGGACAGTCCGCCCACTCCATGAACAGCATTCACAGTAAAATCAACCGGGGCAAACCCCTGAAACAGCTGCGTGTGCGATGCATGTGTAAATTTCCCCTCGACGAATGCAGCAAGGTGCTTGAACAAAAACACTTTGACTCCGCCGAGAGCCTGGAAGGCTGGCGCCGTATCACCCTCCTTATACCCTAATACTTCAACGCTAAGACGCTGCGCTCCTCCACCGAATCCGACATATGGAAACCATCTTCCGTTGGGAACCTCTGGTTCGACACCCACCGGTATGCGAGCTATAAGATTCACGCCAAAGTAGGTGGCGTTCAGTGTCGGATCTGGATCAAAATGGGTGACGTCGACTTCTGCCCCTATATCAATTCCCAGCATGCATCTTTCTGGGTCCGGTAAACCATAGCCCGACCTTCCCACCGAAGGATGGAGAATTTTTGAATTCGGCATCCTGTGCTAGGATAGATCCACCGGATGAAACCTCTATATTCAATGGAAACGAATACCCCCCGAAACCTGAGATGTACCCATCAACCGGCCTGACTCGAACCTCATCTTCTGCCTGGACTAGCCCGGAACAACAAAGAACGGGAAGCAAAAAACAAACTAACAAAATGAAAACCTTCATTTTCGCCTCCTGGCTAGGTAAATGGAGGATATCTACCCAGGTATGCTACGGAATTTGAGGCAGGGCGCAAGGAATTAGGTACAATCCGAGAACCTCTGCTACGAACGTCCACATAATCGTCTCCCGAGTACGACATGTGTTACATGTAGGTTTCGGTGCCGGACCACTTGCAAGACATGACGCGACAAGCTACCCTTTTATCTGCTTACACAAAGGAGAATCTTCATGACCACCGGCTTGCGCTATATCCTCGCCATCACCATCATCGGAAGTCTCCCGGGATGCATCGATCCACCCAAATCCCCCTATGTCGACGTGCACGATACCGTGTCACAAATCGATGAGTCTCAGTCGGCCGCAGAACAAGGGAGCGCTGAGGACCAATACAACCTTGGCATACGATATGAGAACGCACGTCCGGCAGACCATCGAGAAGCCGTGCGGTGGTATCGCATGGCAGCGACTCAACGTCATGCGGGAGCGTTCTACCGGCTTTGCGTACTGTCAGACATCGGACGGGGAATGCCGCAAGATTATCAGGAGGCGCTCCGGTGGTGCCGTCTGGCGGCGGACCAAGGGCATGGGCCTGCGATGTTTCTCATCGCCACCCACTATGAGCAAGCACGAGGCGTCCCTAAAGACCTTGTGCAGGCCTATCACTGGTATAACCTCGCAGCAGCCAATGGCCATGAAGCCGGCGCCAAATGGCGGAATCGATTAGGACACGACATGACACCGGCCCAGATTGCTCAAGCACAATTTCTTACTCGGAATTGGAAACCGAAAGGGAAAGAACAGACTCAAGAACAATAGCTGGCAAGTTTGTTTCTTTGAGCACGCTCCCATTCGACCAGTGGACTGAAAACTGTATCCTTGCTCACTCGAGTAAAGAGGGTTATCTTACGCATAGCCTTGACTTCCTCTTATGGTTCTGTCCCCTCAATTTTTCCCTCAAAAGCCTACCAACTATTCCAGCCTTGAACTCCCAGCCTTGGGCTGAGTAGGATATGCCATAGAGAGATTGTTACACCAAAGATGTCACCACAATCCCGCCACCGCACGTTGCTTCCAGTGATCGGCCTACTCATACTGTGTACGGTTGCATCAAGCTGTACCTCCCCCCCTCAACCTTCATCCCAACCCCCGTCTCAACCACCTTCGAATGGCACAATGGTTAGTGAGCTGCTGAAGCGCGCGCAAGGGGGGGAAGCTGACGCCCAAAACCAGCTTGGCATCCACTACAGTGAAAGCCAAGGGCTGACACAAAACTATCAAGAAGCAAAGTATTGGTTTAAAAAAGCAGCAGATCAAGGCCATGCAGGCGCACAGGTGAACCTTGGCACGCTCTACTCTTTAGGGCAGGGCGCTCCGTTCAGCGACCCGATGGCATTGTTTTGGTTTCAGAAAGCGGCGGAGCAGCGCAATGCGTTGGCCTTTGCTAAACTCGGAATGATGTATGAACGAGGCCGCGGTGTCCCACAAAATCTGGTTGAAGCACATATGTGGTACAGCCTCTCCGCCGCCTACGGTGAAAAACGAGCCGCAGAATCCCGCAGTACCTTAGCCAAACACATGACAGTTGAGCAAATTGCTGAAGCCGACGCACGAGCCAAGAAGTGGACGCCTCTTCGTCGATAATCCCGTCACAATCAAATACGGATTGCGACTGATCACCTCGACTACTGCCGGCGGCGGACTTAGAAAATGCCGGCTTGTTTCTGCAGCCAACGAATATATTTCACGATATCGTCCACGTCCTCAGGCTTGACGGCATCAATCTTTGGCATATCGCCAAACTGCCAATGATGGGCCTTGACCCCATTGGCTGCCGCCCGCTGAAAAGCCACATCGCCGTGATGGTTTGGCTCATAAACTTTGTGTAGAAATGGCGGACCTTGGTTTGTTCCCACTCCACCAACCCCGTGGCATCGGGAACAGTGTGTCGTGAACTTCTGCTCTCCCACCTGGAACTCGACTGGAGCTGTGGAGACAGTTCCCGGTATCTTTGGCTCCACTCCACTCTGGCTGCATGCCGGAGCAACTCCGAGTATCAACACCACTGAACTGAGCAACATGATTTGTGACAACCTCATAGGCATTCTCCACCTAATTCCCACAAAATTATTCACTCAAGATACCGCATAGGGAATCGGATCTACAACTCCCGCCTCCGCAAACCCTCGCCGACGAATGA
>JAHBWQ010000186.1 GCA_019636915.1 Nitrospira sp.
CAATGTCCGTTGCAGCAGCCTTATCTTCGTCATTCGAGACTCGACCGGTCAATGTCACCACCTGTTTGTCCTCCTCAACCTCGATCTCATACCGGAACAGCCGTAAATCTCCCATCAGCGCAAGTTTCACGCAGAGAATCAGTGACCCCACCGGCTTTTTCGCAGCCGTCTCCTTTTCTTTGGGATCGGTATCCGGAGGAGGTGGAAGGTCGGCCTTGAGTGCCGGGGCAGGTTGTCCCTGTGATTTGGTTTCTCCTGACGGCTTGGGAGCCGTGCCATGACCATCTGTCACGGCCGAGGAAGAAGAGGGACGAGCCGGAATCTTTTCCAGCGTCCCTTCTTTACGATCCGTCGATGATTCAGCCTTGGTCGGCGTGGTAGGCAGAGAGGTCGGTTTGGACTCCGCTGGGGACTTGTGCGGCGTGGGCTGGGCGTCGGGAGAAGCCGGTGACGACTGCTGTCGTACTGCCGGCTTTTCCGGCACAACCTCTTTGTGCTCGGTTGCCGCCTCACCCTTCGCTGCAGGAACAACCGGTGGTTGCGACGAGCCGGCGGCCGGTTTGTCCGACTGCCCCTCCTTGTCATGTCCGTCGGATGCTTGCAAGCCTCCCCCGATCGGCCAGATCACGAATACACCGAGCACAATCAACCATTGAAATCTCATGGCCATAATGCAAGCCCTCCTCATGGGCTCATCCCGTGAGTGTATCTGTGGAGTGTCGCGAGGCATTGTAACCCGCCCTCCGTCTTCTGTCATCTGCACGGAGCTCCGAAGCCCCCCTGAGTCTCAGGGGGGCTTCGGGAACCTCAGATCTCGAGCTTAGCGAGTATTCGCAACGGTATGACGATGGTGCGGCAATCTGCTACGCAGCAAAGGAGCCGCGCGAGGGAACAACCAGGGTCTGTGCATTCGACTTGTAAAAGCTGAACAACCACGCGCTCGCTGCGGTCATGAGAAGGATCAGACTGATCCCCCCCAGGCTGGCGGCAGGGCCGATGGTATCGGCAGCCCATCCAAAACCCGCCATCCCGGCCATCGAAGAAGCCATACCTCCCGTGGCGAAGCTCGTAAAGACTCTGCCGAGGAGATGGGTTGGTGTCAACTCCTGAAGCATGGTCCACACCAGTGGGGTAAACATGGCCGTGCTGCCTCCGATCACGGCGATCAGCGCCCCTGCAGCAACAGGAGCATCAAGAAACCCAAGCGCCGCAACAGCAAGCCCACCGATCGCTAACGCGCCCGACATAAACCGCAGACGCCACGAAACATCTCCCTGCGTTACCGAGGTCAGGCTGAGAGACGCCAGTAACATCCCCACGCCAAGAGCCGACCACAACCAACCGAGTTGGACCGGACCCACACCCAGAACCTCCTTCGCAAACACCGGCAGGAGAAAAATGAAGGCACTGATCCCGACGCTGTACAACGTCGCCGTCAACATCAGCATCAAGACCGTCTTTTGTTCAACGAACACGAATCGGAAGCCGGCCAGCAAGTCATCGGTAATACCACTCGTCAGCCCATTGACGGCGACACGGCCACGATCAAGCGTTTCGTGCATCCGAATGGGAAACAGACAGAGCGCAGAAATGAAAAACGTGGCCGCATCAATGTAGAGCACATTTTGCGCTCCGATGAGCGCGATCCCCAGCCCGCTGACGGCCGGTCCGACGAGCAGTCCCACGTTGGTCGTCGTTTGCATGAGCGCATTGGCCGCCACCAATCGATCCTTTGCCACGATCAGCGGCACCGCAGAAGTCAAGGCCGGCCCAAAGACCGTTGAAAAGATCGCTGTGGCAAATACGAGAACATAGAGTCGGTCGAGCGTCAACGCCTCCATCGCATAGAGCACCGGAATCAGGAGGACCATCAGGGTGCGAAGGAGATCCACGCCGATCATGACCGGCTTCTTGCGGACGCGATCTAAATACACACCGATCAATGGCCCAAAGAGCAAGGGCGGAAGCGTCTGCAGCAGTCCCACTACCGTCATCTTGAGCGCCGACCCGGTCATCTCATAGACAAACCAGAGCAACGCTACTTTATTAAGACTATCGCCGATCTGAGAAATTGTCTGCCCAGCAAACAAGAACCCAAAATTTCTTGTTTTGACCAACTCCCACCCGTGGCTACGACGAGCCGGAGTGTGCGCCTCTCGCGAGTCAACAGCTGCATCAGACATGTCGGCTCCCTCCGTTCACTTTGTGCCCTGCAGCTTGCACGGCCACCCCTTCAAGAATCCGCTCGTACAACGCGACATAGTCACGCGCCATCCGGTCGGCAGTAAACCGCTCGTCGAACGACGCCCGGCAGCGCCGTCGTTCAATGAGAGGCACCTGTCCCACCGCCTCGACCATCTCATCCACGGTTTCACACACGAAACCGGTCACTCCATGATCGATAATTTCCGGAATGGATCCCCGTCGATACGCCAGTACCGGCGTTCCACAGGCGAGGGCTTCGATCAACACCAGTCCGAATGGTTCCGGCCAATCATAGGGACAAACCAACGCCATAGCGTTTCCGACAAAATCATTCTTTTCAGCATCGGATATCTCTCCGACGAACTCGATCAACGGGTGATTGAGCAATGGCTCAACCGCCGCCTCAAAATACACCCGATCTGCAGGGTCGACTTTTGCCGCCATTTTCAACGGGATACCTGAGCGCTTGGCGATTTCAATCGCCTGATCAGGGCGCTTTTCAGGAGAGATACGGCCAAGAAATGCGAGATACCCATCACTCTTCTGATGGAAGCCGTAGAGATTGCGCGGCAATCCATGGTGGATGGTTCCAGCCCAGTTGGCCCAAGGGAGCGGTCGTCGCTGGGAAGCCGAAATGGAGACCAACGGCATTTCGATGAACTCACGAAAGACCGGCTCCAGCTCCGGGAGATCCAGGCGCCCGTGTAAGGTGGTCACCATGGGGACCGCGTTGCGACGCGCAACCGGAAACCCAAGAAAATCGAGATGGGAGTGCACGATGTCGAAGTTGCCGCTCACACCGAGCGCTCGCTCTTGCTGCATAATCAGCGGAGCATCCCGGTTGAAGATCCCGGTGTTCAACCGCAGCGCCTGCGGGCAGATCGCCTCCAGCTTGGCACTCGTTTCCGAATCGCCGCTGGCGAACAGTGTCACATCATGCCCCATCGCAACCAATTCCTCAGTAATGTACGACACGATTCGTTCGGTCCCCCCATACAGTTTGGGTGGAACGCTTTCCCACAACGGTGACACCTGCGCGATTCTCATGTCTTGTCCTTTCTTACACTGATCATCGACTGGATGACTGCGTCATCCGTCAGTTTGTGAGGTGAATGGAGACCGGTTGATTGTTCAAAATAGAATTCGACCTGTTACGTGCATCCATGAACCGCCGATCATTCGCTGTTTCCCGCAACTCATGAGCGTCATGTTACTTTACTCAGCACCTCTTTCCTGACTCAACGGACAAAAGTTCATGAGCTCGGCACCATTATGTCCACTCTGGGGTCACTTGACTCCTCGTCGATCTCATGGTTGGTCACCAGGAGGTCGCCGTGACGGTCACGTACGAATATTGGCCTAGTGATTGAGTCGAGCCTCTTTGATGATTTTGTCGCCCCTGATTTGCTCCAGGAAGAGATCAGGCGGGACTGGAGGTGGAATGATCTGCACCTCTTGCCAACCTTCGTTCAGGGCTCCTTTATGCCCTTTCATCCCATTCACCCATTGATCGATACTTTCCTGAGTCGTTCCTTCGCTGAAGGTCACCCAGAAGAGAAACGGTTGCGTCGACGTGCTCTGACGGCTATCGGCGACGGGCAATAGCTGATGTTTTCTGGCACTATCAACATCACGCGCCACCATACGTTCCGAATTTTGCTCAGCCGCTTTCGCGACGTGCACAATCGCCGTTTGCAATTTGGCCGTCAGCGTGCGGTTGTGCTCTTCCAGACCGGCGATTTGCTTGGATAAGCGCTCGTTGTCGGCGGCAAGACCGTGAATCGCCATTTCAAACTGTTCTTGATCCACCAACCCCTTCCCAGCAGGAAGCTGGGCCGGACGATCCGCCTCACGTTCCGGGCCTTCCTGCCTCTTCTCCATTTCTTCCTTCACCATCACGACACTGGAGGCCACAGATTCCTGCGTCGACGAAAGTCTGGCCATGGTTTGATGAAGCAACGTCATCCCCTTCTCTTGAGACTGAAGCGCTTCGCCGACCTTCGTTTGCATCAACCTCAGCTCATGAAGTTGTTTGGCCAGCTGTTCTATTTCGCCGATGGAGGCCGTACGAAGCGCTTCTGCCTGCACCGTCGGCGCCACGGCATGCTCTGGTGCGATCCAGATCATGGTGCGATCAGCGACCAAACCGACGACGGCAACCGCCAGGAGTGCCTGCGTAAAGGCCACCGTTCGGAATCCATACGCCATCGTAGTCTCCGGACGCCTGACCATCCATCTATCTGCAACGTCGGCGAAGTTATTCCAGATTCGACTCCAGAAACCTGGGGCAGGAATGAACACCGCACTGAGCCCCCCCCCCTGCACTGTATTCTGAACGCAGAGTTCGACACTATGCGCTGAAAGCTGCACCCGATTCGTCCGAAACCCGGATTCAGGAGCGACTAACCCTCCCAGCAATCGTCCGTCTTCGGTGCGGAGCTGTACCGTCTCGATATGATCGACACCGTGCACATACAGTGTCGCCTCGGTCTCCGCTCCTTTCAGTTCACCCACTCGTCGCTCATTGACATACACCTGTATAAAATCCAATAGGCCACGACCTACGTGGCTCGGCCGCTCACTCATCGAGTCAAGGAGCTGCGATCGATAGCGCTCCAGATCCTCTTCCTGAACCATATATCCTCCCTCGCGTCTCTGTCCGTATGACATCTTTGCAGGTATACTGATGACCCTGGGGTAGGGCGTTCACCCGTTACGGTCGCACCTGCAACTCCAAGCGCGGTTTTTCACCGGCCGACGACCCGCTGGATCCCAATCCCCAGGCCGTTTGCATGCAGTCCAAACAAAGCGCCAAATGCCAAATCCGATAATCACACCCGTATCCCTGAGCAAACATTTCGCTCCATTGAGATCGCGATAAACAGGGGTAGTGATCCGGCTCGCTCTTCCGATAGTGCCCCTGTGCCACGCGAATCAGTCGTTCTGCTTCGCTGTTGAACCGCTGTCGGTGGCGTTGCCGTTGATTCTCCAGCTCAGCCAGTTCCGTCTTCGTCAAGCCCATTTCGTCCATCGTGCGCTGCCAGCCGCTCTCACGCCATCGACGAAAATTCTTATAGATGCGTTGGCTCTCAAGCCCATTGAGCCCGGTTACGGTAATGACATCCCCTGCACCCCAGCCATAAGAATGATGGTACAGCGCAATCAAGGCGTCTCGACTGACCACCGCCCGCGCGACCAACCCATCGAGAAACCGTCCAAGCGGCTTCAGCAGATCCGGGTGATAACAAAACGGCTCCGGCTTGCTATGCTGCTTCGCCACCAGCGAATCAAACAGAAATAACGGCCGACACGGAACTTCTGTTCGTCCACAGACGAGAAAGCGCTCCAAATATTCAGATCCCCAACGCAATGCAAACTTTTCATGTTCGATATCGTCGTTCCACTGACCGGTTTCTCGTAAGAATCGCTTCGTGTAACCCGCTGCCCGATCCAGCAAAATCGGCAAGGCCTGCGATACAACCTGATCGAACTCATCCGACGTGGCCACCACTTCTTCCAGGCGGCTCACTGTTGCTGTCCGATCAACAATGACGTGGCTCTTCCTGAGCGTATTTTGCATCGTCGCTTTCTCTATTCTGCCTGCAGTGACACAGAGGGAGCATTGGACAAATATGTGTGCTCAGCGCTCGTTTTGTCCGTTGTCCTTGGTATCCTCACTCTGGTACAAAGCTACTGTTTGTTATTCTTTCAGTTGCACATTTCCAACCATACGGTAATTCATCCTTTCAGTTTTCTGCAATCCCTCCCCTTTTCGGATCAGAACAATTTGTTCGGAATCCGATTATCCATAATCTGAACGAGTCCCGTCGCGGCTACGAGCTCCTGGTCTTCGCATATCCGGACAAGAAGCTATCGCGATACCTTGTGCCGTCGGACCCACTTGACCCCTTCGACAATGGCCAGCGGGAACAGCCCCATGGCCACCATCAGCTCCCAATCCTCGATCGGCAAGGGCGCAACCTTAAAAATGGGTTCCACGATCGGAATGGTCAGAATGCCGACTTGTAGAACCAGAGAAGCGACCACGGCCCAGAGGAGGGCGTGATTAGTCGCCACCCCTACATGAAATAACGACCAGCGGTCACTCCGGCAATTAAAGGCATGCACCAACTGCGCAGCAACCATCACGGTAAACGTGACGGTCCGTGCCTGATCGATCGGCTGTTGCCAAACAAACAGACTATACGAAAACGCGCCTAGTGCGATGACCGCCAACATCAGCCCCTCACCGGCGATGGTCCAGAGCCTGCCACCATCCAGTAAGCGCGCCTGGGCCTGTCGCGGCGGCTGCTGCATCAGATCGGGCGCTTTCGGATCGACCGCCAGGGCGAGGGCTGGGAAACCGTCGGTCACGAGATTCATCCAGAGAATGTGAATCGGCAGAAGTGGAAGCGGCAGGCCGAACAGGGTCGCAAACAGCATGACGAGCACCTCACTCACGTTGCACGACAGGAGAAAATGTACCGTCTTCCTGATGTTGTCGAAGATGCCTCGCCCCTCCTCGACCGCAGCAGCGATCGAGGCAAAGTTATCGTCCGTCACCACCATGTCCGACGCTTCCTTGGTCACATCGGTGCCGGCCATCCCCATCGCCACACCGATATCGGCAGCCTTGATCGCCGGCGCATCGTTGACCCCATCGCCGGTCATCGCGACGATCGCCCCATTCCGCTTCCAAGCCTGGACAACCCGGAGCTTATGCTCGGCGGATACCCGGGCATACACCGTCACGTGCTCGACCTGTTGCGTCAACTGCTCGTCGGTGAAACCATCAAGCTCAGCCCCGGACAAGGCCATGTCGTCATTGCGCTGTAAGCCCAGCTCACGCGCGATCGCGACCGCTGTCTCCTTGTGATCACCGGTGATCATGGCTGTTCTGATGCCGGCTTGTCGGCAAAGACGCACGGCCTCAGTGGCTTCCGGCCGTAAGGGATCCTTCATCGCGAAGAGACCAAGAAAAATCAGATCACGCTCAACCTCTTCCTCCGAATTCACCTGCTGGCCGAGAGGCCGATAGGCGACGCCCAGGACACGGAGAGCCTGTTGGGCTAACGACGCGTTGGCTGCGCCGATCAACCGCCGATGTTCTTCATCAAGTGCCTCGGTCCGTCCTTCTCGCGTGAGACATGCGGCACAGTGCTTCAACAAGACATCGGGTGCTCCTTTGCTGTACGCCATACGACCGTGTTCCGTACGGCGAATGATCGTCATCATCTTCCGTTCGGCATCGAACGGAATTTCCCTCTCCAACGGCGATTGGCCCTCCAGTTCAGCCTTCGTAAGACCGGCCTTTGCCGCGGCAACGAGCAGCGCCCCTTCTGTTGGATCACCGATGATCCGCCAAGCCCCATTCTGTTGTTGCAATGTCGCACCGTTACACAGCACGGCCGCAGTCAGAAGATCACGTAGACCAGGGGGAAGTGCTGAGTCGCCAGAGTGGTAACCGAGCCCTTGGTTTGAAAACTCAGCACCCAGGACTCTTGGCTCAGTACTGCATTCTCGAATCTCACCCACCGGTTCATACCCTTCGCCCGTTACTTCGAAGGTTTCATTGTCGACAACTAACTTCGTCACCGTCATTTCGTTCTTCGTCAATGTGCCGGTCTTATCGGTGCAGATCACGCTGGCGGATCCGAGTGTCTCGACGGCAGGAAGTTTCCGAATCAATGCATGTCGTTTGGCCATACGGGTAACACCCAAAGCTAGGGTGATCGTGACGATGGCGGGAAGCCCCTCAGGCACAGCTGCGACTGCGAGGCTCACCGAGATGAGAAACATCTCCACCAACGGTTCCCCCCGGAGAAAGCCGAGCACGAATACAATTGCCACAACACCGAGCGCAAGCCACAGGAGAGTCGAACCGAATTGTTCCAATCGTCGCTGCAACGGAGTTTCGGCACGTTCCGCCTCAGCGGCCTTCCGGATCAGAGCGGCGATCCGACCTAGTTCCGTACCCAAACCGGTCGCGACGACCAGCCCACGGGCCTTACCGGAGACGGCCACAGTGCCCATAAACACCATGTTACGTTGATCGGCCAACGGGACTTCATCCGCCTCAAGGCGTTCAGCCTGTTTCTGGACTGGTGTCGACTCGCCGGTGAGGGAGGCTTCTTGAGCCTGAAAATTCGTGGTGTAGAACAAGCGGGCATCGGCAGGAATTCGGTCGCCTGCTTCAAGAACGACCACGTCTCCCCTGACGAGTTCTCGAGCCGGAACAGACTGCAGCGTACCGGCCCGGATGACGCGGGCCATCGTGACTGACATCTTGCGCAATGCCGCCAGCGATTGCTCAGCTCGGAATTCCTGCACGAATCCCAGTATCCCATTGAGAAAGACGATGGCCAGAATTGCCGCCGCATCGATCCAGTCTTCCAGCAAACCGGACACGACCGCGGCCCCTATC
>JAHBWQ010000187.1 GCA_019636915.1 Nitrospira sp.
GTGCACCTCGAATTTATGGCGGTTCTCTGCGACATGGATGTCCTGAATACCGAGACCGTCGGCGGTTCTCAGCACAGCATTGCCATTCAACGGATCGTAGATATCTTCGAGTAAGACTGTGATGCGGCGCGTGCGGTTATTGAGCGCACTTAAAATGCGTGCGCGGCGCCGCTCGGTGAGAAAATCCACGCTGCTAGCCTGAATTGCAGCTTTACCACGAAAACGATTTAACATCGCTCAGCGGCGGCGAGCACATTACCTGTTTACACCAGGCGGCCGTACGCGGCGCGCGTGGTGCGCAGTCTGCGGATGCCCCTGTGTGTACTTGTTGTTCCCGCGCGCAAATCATCGCGTTGCTCATGTGACATAATTCAGTCAGTCTTTTTCGCCGATTCGGTCTTTGATGGTTATTCTTATACCGAAGGTGAGCCTGCACAAGCGACTCACCGCACGGCTGGCGGGCATGGGCCCGCGGCGCGATGCTTAATCTCAGGACAATAAAAACTTCATTTTGTTTGACGCTCTGTTGAGCCTTTACATTATGGCTTTCCGCAATGCGGCGTTCGCGCCTGCATCGCGACCCTAAAAAGCGTGTGGCGCAGTTTAGGTGATCTGTTCTTTGACAGACGGATAATGATAATTGTTTATGAAATGTAGAGTTGTACAAACTCTACGACTTCGTAAATTTCTTTAAGAACCTTGAGCAAAAGTCGTGCCGAACTTGATTCGGTACGCATTAAGACCTAAATTCTCTTCGGAGAGCTTGGGCGAAAATAACATGAACAGCAGCCAGGCATCAGAGGTCTACGGATCTCTAGCAGGTTTGTTCAAAAGGGCTAATCATTTAGCTCTTCGTTTTTTAAGGGTCGCTATGCGACCTCTACTATAATGGAGAGTTTGATTCTGGCTCAGAACGAACGCTGGCGGCGCGTCTTAAACATGCAAGTCGAACGATCTGTAGCAATACAGGGAGTGGCGGACGGGTGAGGAACACGTAGGAATCTACCTAGAAGAGCGGGACAACCTTGGGAAACCGGGGCTAATACCGCATAGTACAGTGATGTTAAAGGGCTAGCAATAGTCGCTTCTAGATGAGCCTGCGGTCTATCAGCTTGTTGGCGGGGTAACGGCCCACCAAGGCGACGACGGATAGCCGGTCTGAGAGGATGATCGGCCACACTGGCACTGAGACACGGGCCAGACTCCTACGGGAGGCAGCAGTTAAGAATCTTGCGCAATGGACGAAAGTCTGACGCAGCGACGCCGCGTGAAGGATGAAGGCTTTCGGGTTGTAAACTTCGGTAGACTGGAAAGAAAAAGTACGTTCGTTGAGGGCGTGCATTGACGGTACCAGTCTGAAGCCCCGGCTAATTACGTGCCAGCAGCCGCGGTAATACGTATGGGGCAAGCGTTGTTCGGAATTATTGGGCGTAAAGGGCTCGCAGGTGGTTTGTTAAGTTGGTGGTTTAATCTCTGGGCTCAACCCAGAGTCAGCCTCCAAAACTGGCGAACTTGAGTACGATAGGGGATAGCGGAATTCTCGGTGTAGCGGTGGAATGCGTAGATATCGAGAGGAACACCAATGGCGAAGGCAGCTATCTGGATCGTAACTGACACTCATGAGCGAAAGTGCGGGGAGCAAACAGGATTAGATACCCTGGTAGTCCGCACCGTAAACGTTGTATACTAGTTGTTGGCGGTTTCAACGCCGTCAGTGACGACGCTAACGCATTAAGTATACCGCCTGGGGAGTATGCTCGCAAGGGTGAAACTCAAAGAAATTGACGGGGGCCCGCACAAGCGGTGGAGCATGTGGTTTAATTCGACGATACGCGAGAAACCTTACCTGGGTTTGACATGGATTTGACTGGGATAGAGATATCCCTTCCCGCAAGGGCAGATTCACAGGTGTTGCATGGTCGTCGTCAGCTCGTGTTGTGAGATGTTGGGTTAAGTCCCGCAACGAGCGCAACCCCTATCTTCTGTTGCCAATATTAAGTTAGGCACTCTGAAGAAACCGCCGGTGACAAACCGGAGGAAGGTGGGGATGACGTCAGATCAGCATGGCCCTTATATCCAGGGCTACACACGTGCTACAATGGCCGGTACAGAGGGACGCAAAGCCGCGAGGTGGAGCAAATCCCACAAAGCCGGTCTCAGTTCAGATTGCAGTCTGCAACTCGACTGCATGAAGTCGGAATCGCTAGTAATCGCAAATCAGCATGTTGCGGTGAATACGTTCCCGGGCCTTGTACACACCGCCCGTCACACCACCCGAGTTGGAGGTACCCGAAGAGGCTGTTGCCAACCGCAAGGAGGCAGGTCGCTAAGGTAAATTCGGCGAGGGGGGTGAAGTCGTAACAAGGTAGCCGTACCGGAAGGTGCGGCTGGATCACCTCCTTAAAAGGAAATCAGTTGAGCCTCACCCAACCCCACCCCGCCTAACGGCACCCCTCCCCTTGATAAGGGGAGGGGATGGGGAGGGGTCGTGAGGGCAATCAAGGTCTATTATCCGTCTACTAAAGAACAGATCGAAAACAGAAATCTGAGGACAGACGCCAGAGACCAGAAAGAAGCAGGGAACGTATAGGTTTTTCTGTCATCTGTCTTCTGTTATCTGACCTCTGACGGGCTTGTAGCTCAGTGGTTAGAGCACTCGCTTGATAAGCGAGGGGTCGCTAGTTCAACTCTAGCCAGGCCCACACCTCGATACGCTTCGCTACTCGGTGCGGGCTCCTTTGAGTCCGGCGAGGTGGTGCAGCTACTCGATGCGGGCTCCGTTAGGGCTTGTGGGCTCAGTGAGCCTGGTTCGAGTAGCCCGAAGGGCGTATCGAGAACCGGATTTTACGGGGCATTAGCTCAGCTGGGAGAGCGCCAGATTTGCATTCTGGAGGTCAACGGTTCGATCCCGTTATGCTCCACAGCGTAACCTGAGCAAGTAAGCAGATGAAGTTCATCTTCTTACTTGTTTAGGTAACACTAAACCACCGGATCATAGAGATGATCCAGTGAAGTTTGACAACGAATATGGGTAGAGAATTGATGAAGTTCGCGCGAGCGAATGGATTTGATTCAACACAATTTTGAAGAAGATAGAAGAATAATAGCGCATCGGATATACAAGTCAGTATATCCAATATGAGAGAATAAGTGTCAAAATGATCGTATAAAAGAAATCCAAATGACTTGCGAAAGTTAATTTGGGTGGAGCATAATATGGTCAAGTATTTAAGGGCGTACGAAGGATGCCTTGGCACTACCAGGCGATGAAGGACGTGGTTACCTGCGATAAGTCCCGGTGAGCTGGAAGCAAGCTTTGAACCGGGAATCTCCGAATGAGAAAACTCCACACGGCAAAACCGTGTGATCCTAGCAATAGGAAGCTAAACCCAGGGAATTGAAACATCTTAGTACCTGGAGGAAAAGAAAGTAAAAACGATTTCGTTAGTAGCGGCGAGCGAACGCGAAACAGCCTAAACCGAAGTTATGTCAAGCTTGAGGGCGTTGTGACATCGGTGTTGTAGGGCTGGCATGGGTTCACCTCAATGGACCTGCAAAGTTACCAAATTACCATGTAGAAGAAGTGTTTGGGAAAACACGCCACAGCGGGTGATAGCCCCGTATTTTAAACATGTGTAGTCTTTGAGCCAGTTCCTGAGTACCACGGAGTACGTGAAGTTCCGTGGGAATCCGCGAAGACCATTTCGCAAGGCTAAATACTAGGTAGTGACCGATAGTGAACAAGTACTGTGAAGGAAAGGTGAAAAGCACCGCGGGAGCGGAGTGAAATAGAACCTGAAATCGTACGCTTACAAGGTATGGAAGCCCGCAAGGGTGACCGTGTGCCTTTTGTAGCATGAGCCTGCGAGTTACTGTATGCAGCAAGGTTAAGGAATTAAGTTCCGGAGCCGAAGCGAAAGCGAGTCTGAATAGGGCGTTTTGAGTTGCATGCTTTAGACCCGAAGTTGAGTGATCTAGCCTTGGTCAGGATGAAGTGGCGGTAACACGCCATGGAGGTCCGAACTCGTGAATGTTGAAAAATTCTGAGATGAACTGAGGCTGGGGGTGAAAGGCCAATCAAACTCAGCGATAGCTGGTTCTCCTCGAAATGTATTTAGGTACAGGGTTCGATGTTTAATTATGGGGGTAGAGCGCTGTTTGGGCTAGGGGCCTTACCCGGTTACCAAACCCAGGCAAACTACGAATACCATAATTTTAGAGTCGAGCACTGAGTCAGTGGGTGATAACGTTCATTGGCGAGAGGGAAACAACCCGGATCGACAGCTAAGGTTCCTAAATCTATGCTAAGTGATAAAGGATGTCTGGTCGCACAGACAATTAGGAGGTTGGCTTAGAAGCAGCCACCCTTTAAAGAGTGCGTAATAGCTCACTAATCGAGCGATTGGGCGCCGAAAATGTACGGATCTAAGTGTAGTACCGAAGCTTCGGGCGGGGCGAATCGAGAGATTCGCCTTGCGGTAGAGGAGCGTTCCTACAGCGGCGAAGGTATAGCGAGAGCAGTGCTGGAGCGGTAGGAAGTGAGAATGCAGGCATGAGTAGCGAAAATGACGGTTAAATTCCGTCACATCGTAAGCCCAAGGGTTCCGCAGCAAGGTAACTCCGCTGCGGGTTAGCCGGTTCCTAAGGTGAGGCCGACAGGCGTAACCGACGGTAACCTGGTTTATATTCCAGGGCTTAGTTCAAGGCGCGATGGGGTGACGCAAGAAGATAGGGAAGCAGCCTAATGGATGGCTGTATAAGGTCGTAGGCGTTGAGATGGTCAGGCAAATCCGGCCGTTGAGCTGAAAGCTGATATGGAGTGGGCCTTCGGGTTTCACGAAGTTTCTGATTCTATGCTGCCAAGAAAAACCTCTAAGTTTACTTGAACTAAACCGTACCCGAAACCGACACAGGTGGGCGAGGAGAGAATCCTCAGATGCGCGAGAGAAACCTCGTTAAGGAACTCGGCAAAATGACCCCGTAACTTCGGGAGAAGGGGTGCCTCATTATCGTGCAAGCGAGAAGAGGCTGCAATAAAGAGTCCGCGGCGACTGTTTACCAAAAACACAGGTCTCTGCAAACACGTAAGTGGATGTATAGGGGCTGATACCTGCCCGGTGCTGGAAGGTTAACAGGAGATGTTAGGAGTAATCCGAAGCATTGAATCGAAGCCCCAGTAAACGGCGGCCGTAACTATGACGGTCCTAAGGTAGCGAAATTCCTTGTCGGGTAAATTCCGACCTGCACGAATGGTGTAACGACTGTGGAACTGTCTCAACGAGGATCTCGGCGAAATTGTAGTGGCAGTGAAGATGCTGCCTACCCGCAGTGGGACAGAAAGACCCCGTGAACCTTTACTGTAACTTGGCATTGGTTTTCGGTTTTGTATGTGTAGGATAGGTGGGAGACCCTGAAGTTGCGGCGCCAGCCGTGATGGAGTCGTCCTTGAAATACCACCCTTACGAAATTGAAAACCTAACCTGGCGTTACTTTTATATTTGAGTCTTGCGCAAGCAAGATTAAGATGAAAATAATACTAGAGCCTTGAGTAAAAGGGATTCACACAGATCAGAGATGCTTAGTTGCGTTGAAAATCGGTGTAAATCACACAATCTTCTGTTCTAAATTTTTAGGATAAGAGTTAACGAGTATATTTATTCAAGGCTCCAGATTCGCCTTACCTAGCGGTAAGGTTATCAAACATAAAAGCAACGCCAGGGACAATGTCAGGCGGGCAGTTTGACTGGGGCGGTCGCCTCCCAAAGAGTAACGGAGGCGCCCTAAGGTTCCCTCAGCACGGTTGGAAATCGTGCGAAGAGTGTAAAGGCATAAGGGAGCTTGACTGTAAGACTTACAAGTCGAGCAGGGACGAAAGTCGGGCTTAGTGATCCGGTGGTTTCCGCATGGAAGGGCCATCGCTCAACGGATAAAAGGTACTCCGGGGATAACAGGCTTATCGCGTCCAAGAGTCCATATCGACGACGCGGTTTGGCACCTCGATGTCGGCTCGTCGCATCCTGGGGCTGGAGCAGGTCCCAAGGGTTTGGCTGTTCGCCAATTAAAGCGGCACGCGAGCTGGGTTCAGAACGTCGTGAGACAGTTCGGTCCGTATCCACTGTGGGCGTTGGAAATTTGAGAGGACTTGTCCCTAGTACGAGAGGACCGGGATGAACGAACCTCTGGTGTACCGGTTGTGGCGCCAGCTGCAACGCCGGGTAGCTATGTTCGGAAGGGATAACCGCTGAAAGCATCTAAGCGGGAAGCCTGCCTCAAGATAAGATTTCCCTGGTGGGGTTCGCCCCATCCTAAAGACCCCTGGCCAACTACCAGGTTGATAGGCTATAGGTATAAACAGTGTAAGCTGTGAGCCAAGTAGTACTAATCGGTCGTGAGGCTTGACCATATTATGCTCCAAAGCTCCCGCAAGGGGGCGAGGTTTTCAAGATACCATATTCAATGTCAGACATTATTCACAACCCAAATCTGTGCGCAATAGAGCAAGGGTCACACCCGTTCCCATCCCGAACACGGAAGTTAAGACTTGCATCGCCAATGGTACTTGGTCCTTCGGGGCCCGGGAGAGTAGGACGCGCACAGGTTTGGGTTGTGAAGCTTTAGGGCTCCTTCGGGAGCCTTTTTAGTTTAGGGAGTTGCGCAATAGAGCAGGGGGACACGCGTTCCTTTCCCGAAAACGGTTGTCAAAAATTCTCCGCCAAAGAGAGGGGGCCTTTTTTGTTTTTGCAACCTTAGACCACCCACAGCATCATACCTTATATGACCGCATTTGCCGATACCTATACAACCCCGCAAAATCAATCTACCGACTGGCAGGATTATCTGTTCTTGCGATCACGCTGGTGGCTCTATGCGAAGTTTGTGAATACCGTCTTTAAATCCCGAAAACTGATCGAACAAAATCATTATGGCAATGAAAATTGGGCCGAAACTTCGCTCGATGTCATGCATGCGATCGAAGCCGTCGGCGGGCGCTTTGACATTGCCGGCATCGATAACCTGCGCAAGGCCGAAGGGCCTCTCGTCATCATCGCAAACCATATGAGTGCGCTCGAGACATTTGTCTTGCCCTGCCTCGTAACGCCCATTAAGCCGACAACGTTCGTTGTCAAAGCAAAACTAATGCGCGGCTTATTTTTTGGCAAGATCATGAAGTCGCGCGACCCGATCGTTGTCGGCCGGGAAAATGCCCGCGAAGACATGGAGATCGTGCTGCGCGAGGGAGAAAAGCGTCTCGGCGAGGGGAAATCCGTCATTTTATTTCCCGAAGGCACGCGCCAGGACAAATTCAACCCGGAGAATTTTAACTCCCTCGGAACCAAACTCGCCAAACGTGCGGGAGTCAAGGTTCTGCCTGTGGCGCTCAAGACCGACTTCTGGAGTAATGGCCGTTTTTTGAAGGGGTTCGGACCTCTGCGCCGCCGTAAGCCGATTCACATTGAATTCGGCGAGGCGATGGCCGTAGAAAAGCGCGAAAAAGATACGCACCAGAAAGTGGTCGATTTTATCGCCAGCCGTTTTCAGAGCTGGCGTGTTTAACGTGAACCGCGCTGGCTTCGCCTCTCAGTCGTAATTCTGTTTCATGAGATCAGAATAGGCGCTCTTGAGACTCGATTTGTCCTCAACGCCGCCCTTGCTGGCATCCATGTTCCAGTTAAGCTTCTTTGTCCAGGCATACGCTTTCGGCTTCGGAATCTGCTTCTGCGTCGGCACAACGATGCCTTCGCCGGCATTGACGTCGACATCGCTCTGCGTTGTGCCGTCGGTCACATTGACACGGCCTTCATTGACGCAAAGCCACAGGTCGGATTTCGTTTTCTCTTTTTTTCCATACGCAAAAAAGAATTCGGTGCCGCGCACGGCGGCGACCGTCGTCTGAGCGCGTATCTCAAAAGTTTGTCCCGCACGTCTTTTGTCGACTCTGGCAAAAACCGAACCGCCCTGCAGCTCAATCACGGTTTTGCTGTCGGCAGCGGCGACCGTCAAGGTTGTCTCGGGTTTGAGTTTCAGCGCCGCGCCGCTCCTCAGTGCAATGATCAACGTGCCCGTTTTGCCGGTGCGCACCTCTTCGGTTTCGTTCACCGCAGCGCCCAGCGTCAATTTCTGCCATTTGCCGGCGCGCGAGACCTCGGCGCCGCCCGAGATAAAGGCGATTTTACCCGCGTCTGCGGCCATAAGCGAGGCCGCGCTCACTAACATCAGCAATGATATTTTCAGCATATAATTCATGATTCTCCTTACGGGATTTACCCCGCGATAACTCAATAACGGCAAAACCGGCAGATTTGGCCAAAAGTCGCGGTAAACATTTATAAAATGTCTATAATTTTTATAAATCTGAAGGCCGGTGGGATATCCCGCGTTTTTGAAGATCGTTTACAGGCTGCGCGGCCGCTGCCGAATTAACCGTGCGCGAGGCGCTGGAAAACTTTATCCTCTTGGGTGCCGTGGTATCGGCCGGCCTCGCGCTGGCGGCGCTCGCGCAGAAGAAAAAGCATAAATCCCATTATGT
>JAHBWQ010000188.1 GCA_019636915.1 Nitrospira sp.
CTTGACCATGATATGAGTATGACGTATGGTCATACTCAGAGGTGTTACATGCCAAGAGCAAAAGTTGCTATATCCCTCGACGAGTCCACCTTAGAACGCCTCGATAGGCTCGTGAGGAAAGCTGCCTTTCCCAACCGGAGTCAGGCGATTCAGGAAGCCGTGGAGGAGAAACTCACACGTCTAGAGCAAAGCCGCTTAGCCAGGGAGTGTGCGAAGCTCGATCCCACCTTCGAAAAGGCGCTCGCCGAGGAAGGGCTGTCTGAGGATGCTTCGGCATGGCCCGAATATTGAGGGGTGAGATTCGGTGGGCGGATCTCAACCCGGTCCGCGGCAAGGAACAAGCCGGGCGGCGCCCTGTGCTGGTTCTCAGCCAAGATGTCTTCAATGAACGTTCCGGCACGGTAATCGCGATTGCGCTCACGAGCCAACCACAACGAGCTGCCTTCCCGCTCACGCTTGAGCTTCAGTCGAAGGGCCTTCCGAAGAAGTCATGGGTGAAGATCAGCCAGATTCGCACGCTGGCGGTGGAACGGATTGGTCAGCGCATCGGCAAAGTGAGTCTTGAGGAGCTAGCTCAGGTCATCGAAGGCTTGAACGAAATCATCGGTGCCTAACCCGGCGCTGCAGCGGACGCGCACCGCCTGCCTGCTGAGTGTAACGCATGCGCATTGAACGCCCGATCCGAGGCAGCTATTCCTTATAGTTCTCAGCAGTCGCCAAGATCGGCTGGAACATCGGATCGGCGTCGAGCACGGCCTTCAATAACGAGCTATGCAAGAAATAGCGCCAGACCTCGTCGTCTTTGCCTGGGATATCATCGAACCAGTGTTTGGCCTCGGTGAGGTGGTGTAACATCTGCCCTTTGTCGCCATAGTTCGGCATGAAGATCATGCTGTAGGCCATGGCGTATTCGGCGAGAAACTTATCAAGTGGCCGTTCCGCGAGCTCCAGTGATGCTTTCGCGTCGTCATACGCGCGGACACTGTCCTGATCATGCAAGATTCGATTCCACGCGACCTTGTTGATGCGAGACCAGGCCAGTTGTAACAGGGCTTCAGCTTTGAGGCTCTTTCGATCAGCGGGAATGTCGTTGACCAAGGCTTCGAACGTCTGGATCATCGGCACCTGGTCATTGTTCCATCGATAGGCCCTCCCAAGCCGGAATCGGTTCTCCAACTGCTCAGGATGGGTTCGTACGAGGGTTTGGAGTGCCGGCAAGAGTCGGTACAGTAGATCCGCAGAAGTTGGTTCTGAAAACCCACCGACTTCCATCCCTAACGAGAGATCCAGGCGGTCCGACGCGGCGGCGATCGTCCAATAAAACTCGTTGACCGTCTGGGCGAGGGCAGGATCCTTGATGAGGAGCTTGTGATTCCGGGCCGCGTCCTGCAGCAGCACGGTATAGAGATTCTTGGTTAAGACGGTGAGTGCCTCCGTCTGTTGCGGATCAATGAGGAGGATGCGATTGAGGAGTGCCACGCGATCGCGGAGCTCAGGAAATGAGGCAGCGCGAGCCGCAGCCGCTGTCAGTGTGCCTGGTTGGTCGGTGGGCCCCCACCAGACGATGGAGTCAGGAAGGGCGCGGCTCTTCTCGGTTGTGAACGGGATGCGTTCCTGGACCATACCTGGAGTCTCAGGCTTGGTGTCCACAGAGAGATGAACGACGGCAGTGTCGCGCGGAAACCCATGGGGCCGTAGTCCGCTAAGCACGATCCATTGCGTGGTCATGGATTTGATGGCGCGGCGTTCACGTTTGATGGTGCTGGTCCAGTGAGCCGTGCCAGGCCCGTACGCGACCGGGGAGGTGAGCGGGTCATGGTAGCGAACGGTGAGGTCGACCAACGTCGCGGGCACTCCGATCACCGTCCCATTCGGTTTCAATCGGAAGGATCCGTTCGGGATGGTGCGGCTCCCGGTGACCACAAGATCAAGCCCTGTTCCCGGAGGGGAGGTCCCGAGCACATCCATCACAAAGGCCGAGGCTTGTGCACTGGCCAGCATATCCCCATAAAATACGAGAGGACCGGTGCTGGGCCAAAGAATATCCATCGCGACATCCGACCGATTCAGGAATGGACTATGTCCTCCCGTGAGCGCCTTCCAACACTCATCGTAGGAAGGAGCCTGTGCGGCGGAAGATTTGGCCTTATCAGAAGAAGGTGTCACAGATTTGTACTGGCATGCAAAGTCGAATTGCCAGGTTGTGAGCTTGTCCCCGTTGGCCAGGGCCGTGGCATAGCGAAGGGCGGTATCGATGGCGGTGGGATGGGCGGTCTTATGTTCGGTTGCGGGGCGTGACGGCTTCGGCCCTGCGATCGCCACGTCGGGCAGGTTCATCACACCAGCTGTCAAAAGTCCAGAGAGAAAGAGGATTCCACGAAAATGTGTCATCGTCATGATAAAAATTGGTCAGGCTATTGTACGGTTAGCGAGTGCGAGAGATTTCCAAGATCTTTTTCCGCATCAACGTCCGGCTTGCGGCTGATAACGTTGGCATCGGGCTATGGCGACAGAGCGACACAGTCTGGCGCAGTGACGTCACGAAGGTTTCGCAATTCGGGCAGGCGCCCAGGTGTCGACGAATTTCCTGGCAAATATCTCCAGAGAGCTCGTCGTCGATGTAGGCGGACAACTGGCGTAGGATACGCAAGCAGTGGGCTTTCCCATGCGCCTGTTTCCGCCGAGTCGATGTTGACGATCGTGGTTGTGTGGACGTGCGACGTCGTGTCATATGGAACCGTTCCTCTGTTACCTCATCCGCGGTGATTATGGCGACTGTGTGGTTCCCCTAGCCCTCGTGCACTCAGGTGACGCCGAACGAATAATCGAGCCCGGTGTAGCCGTGATTTCACGGCCCGTTCATTCAACCCCATGATGGTTCCAACCTCCTTGGCGCTCAATCCTTCCATATCGCGGAGCACCAAGACCATTTTATACTTCTTCGGCAGTTGATTGATTGCCGTGTCGAGTGCTTCCCGCAGCTGCTTATTGTGAAGTGCTGCTTCGGGGCTCAGGCCATCGACCGGAATCTGTAACCGAAATTCACCGTCGGAGGTGGGGATAAATTCCTCGAGCGATAACTCTCGATCCGGAGCCCCTTTCCGCTTCCGTCGCATGCGGAGGCAGGCCCGCGAAGCGATCGTGTACAACCACGTTGAAATCTGAGCATCGCCACGGAATCGGTCGAGGCCTCGATAGGCATTCAAAAAGGTCTCCTGAACCAGATCTTTTGCCGCTTCCGCTTCCCCACATAAGCGGTGAGCGAAGCGATACATGAGATCGACATGGTCTCGGTACAGTGTATCAAAGTTTTTTGCCGATTGTGCCTGAGCCGAGACTTTCTCTGGCCGGCGGCTTGTCGTGGGTGATGCATTCATACGCCGCGCAGTCTACGGGGGGAGAGAAAAGAGAGTCAAGACGAAGGAGGAAGACGGAAAGTGGAAGGGCTCAACCTACTTCACGCGATGCAGCTCAATGACCTCGCCGCTCCCGTCGAGCTCTAGGGTAATGGGGGTTCCCTCTCGTGCTCCGTTCAACGCGGCTCTGCCGGCTCCGACGGAGTAAGTCTGTTCTCCCTCCGGAGTCCAGAGTCGAACCGTGGCATGATCAGGAGCGGTGTAGTCCAACGGTCCTGTGACGAAACGGCGGATCAGAGCCGAATCGCTGGATGCCGCAAGATCTGCGACGACGGAGTCGTTATGCATGTGCAAAGTCATAGTCTGCCCGATCTTGGCATTCTTGATGCCGATCTTTGTGTTGACGTTGACGATGCCGATGGGTGTCTTGAGGAAGAGAAAATTCGACTTCATTTTGGAGATCGTGCCGGTGAGCAAGAGATGGACCTTATTTCCTGGGGAGGCGATCTGGCCGATCTGCAGATCGAATTGGATGTCATGTACTCCGATGATGCTCCCTGTGCCATCCACTTCCACCGTCACAAACTCGCCGGTCTTGGGGGCGGTGAGTGCCGACTCATAGGTTCCCATTCGGAACCCTCTTAATCCCCCGTTTGGCGTCCACAGCAGTAGTTTTGTACCGTCTCCGGTGTCTCGCTTGAACGGTCCGGTGAGGTAGCGGTGGACGAAGGTCCCATCAGTCCGCCGCACGATGTCAATGGCGATATAGTCGTCGTGGACCATGAAGGACACTTCTTGCGAGGCAGGGAGAGACTTTAGCGTGGTTTTTGAGCTGAGCGACATGAGCCCGATCGGTGTTTTGAGAAAGACGATCCCGGGCTTGGCTCGCCAGACCCGGCCCGTCAGTTCGATGGATGGGTTAACGTCAACACGAACGGGTGCCGGTTCTACATTTTCTGGTTGAGCGGTCGGCGGAGGACTGTCCACTGGCGGCTGAATAGCCGGAGTGGTGTCCGTAGCCTGAGCAGGAGGGACCTCAAGGTCTTGCGGCTGCTCGGTTGGTAGTAGCTCGGTTTGTGGTTGTGCCGGAACGACTTCCTCCGCCTCCGGTTGTTTGGGTGCAAGCTCGTCGGTTTGGGCTTGGAGAATAGTCGAAGAATCAAGCTGAGCTTCCAAGGGGAGCGGGTCGGAGGGTTGTTCCTGGGGCTTGGCACTGTCTGCGAGGCTGGCCGTGGCACAGCCGGCATTGACGAATCCCATCAGAAATACGGCAAGAAGCAATTGTCGAGCCTGCCCAAATTGATCCATGGCGAACCGGCTAGGTCTGGATAGAGGTGAACGTTGACGTCTATCTAAATAGCCACTCCCTCTCGCGCGAAGCGGGTACTGAGATGATCAGCTCCCTAACGACCCGGAGCCATTCTATGCGAATAACATGAGGTCAGAATGGGAGTCAACTTGAAATCAGATTTGATCTTGGATGAAAGGAAGCGAGAGGTGAATCAGCTTCCAATCAGTCTTGATACATGGTGTGGCACCGGCGATTCGGTTGAAATCATTATAGGTGTTTCACAGACTGAAACCCGGACTGACGATTGAATCCATCTATACTCTCGTGAAGGCGGACCCAGCGAACTTGCCGATTCCTCTTGGCACGTTTCCCGCTCCGATTTCCTCCAATCGATCGAAGAAACTCGATGTTCGTTCCTCGATCCGCGACGGAACGGCTACTTTTTTCTCACCATGATACGGAGTGGGGTGCCGGTAAAGAGGTAGGTCTCGCGGAGTTGGTTCTCCAGGTATTTCAGGTATGCGGGAGTGATGTCTTCCGGATGGCCGACGAACAGCACAAAGACCGGTGGTTTGGTGGCCACCTGGGTGATAAAAGCAGACTTTGTGCCAGCCGTTGGCTTGTGTTTGCGAGCCGGTAAGGGATGAGTGACGAGAATCTTCTGCAACCACGTATTCAGCGCGCCGGTGGGGACCCGCTTAGTAAACATCGTGTGCACGTCGTTCAGCAACGGAAACAGGCGGCGGGCCGAATCCGGCTTGAGGGCTGAACCATAGAGGACGGGCGCCCAGGCCAGAAACGGAAAGCGGCGGCGGAACTCGAGTTCGTACGCTTGTCGCGCGCTCTGGTCTCCGGCCCGTAGATCCCACTTGTTGACCAGGAGAATACAGGCTCGCCCCTGTTTCAGAATCGCTCCTGCGATTTTGGTGTCTTGTTCTGTGACGCCTTCCTCTCCGTCCAAGAGCAGCACGGCAATGTCGGATCGGCCGATGGCGCGGAGCGATCGGAGGACGCTGTAGCCTTCTACTCCCCGGTCGATCTTGCCCCGCCGCCTGATCCCTGCGGTGTCAGTGAAGACGTAGGATTGATCCTGGTGGGTGACCAGTGAATCGACTGGATCGCGCGTCGTTCCCGGTACATTGCTGACCACGACTCGCTCCTCTCCGAGCAGGGCGTTCACAAGCGTGGATTTGCCGACATTCGGGCGGCCCACGACCGCTACACGGGGGAGTTGTTGCAGCTCGTCCGACTCCTCGGTTGAGGGAAGCAGTGGGTAGAGGGCATCCAAGAGTTCAGCTACGCCGAGACCGTGTTCGGCGGAAATGGGATAGAGTTCGTCGGCGCCCAATTTGTAAAAGTCGGCGAGTAACGGCTCGGACTTCGGCGTGTCGATCTTATTGATCGCATAGAATAAGGGTTTCGTCACGCCGCGCAGCAGCTTCACGACTTCATGATCCGGCGGGGTCAATCCTGACCGACCGTCCAGCAGCATGATGAGGATATCTGCTTCCGCAATGGCGAGTTCCGACTGCCGTCGGATCAAGGTCAACATGCTGTCCGACGACGAGAGATCCAACCCACCGGTGTCGACCAGCCGGAACTTTCTGGTGCGGTAGGTGGCATCGGCATAGTTCCGGTCTCGAGTGACACCGGGCACGTCATCCACAATGGCGATCTTTGCACCAAGAATCTTGTTGAACAACGTCGATTTCCCTACGTTTGGCCTGCCAATGATGGCAACGAGCGGCGGGGGGCCACTTTCGGTCGGGAGGAGTGGCAGGGGTTGGTCCTGTTGAGGAGTGGATTTTGGGCGAGCCATGATAGGTTGGACCGTAGCACAGGGTTTTTCTCAAAGACAACATGAGGATGCGGCAAAACTCCTCCAGCGGCGTTCTCGCTTCGCTGAAGGCCTTAACGTACCAACCGCCTACGACTCGATCGTTCGCTGTGGTCTTGCTGGAAGCAACTTGTTCGCATCCCCACCAGAGTTGCCTCCTCTGTATCTGGTGAGGAGCTCTTGGGTGCAATCGAGCACGTTGCGACTTGCAGTCATGGCAAGGTATGGTCATGGGCGATCGGATCTGTGTCTGTTTGTTCCGCGATGGCGACGATGAATCCCAACCAAATAGGCTGCCCGTCTCCACCGACGCGCGTCATGGCTGTCGATGTCCTGCGCGGCCTGGTGATATTCATGTTGATTCCCGATTTAAGCGGCGGGTTTTCTTTCCACAAGATGGCGGCGCTCTACCCCGACAATGCGGTATGGGGGTGGCTTGGACAACAATTTCATCACGTTCCCTGGAGCGGTGCTGTTCTCTGGGATTTTGTCATGCCTGTGTTTATCTTTTTGGTTGGTGTTGCCATTCCATACTCCTACCAAAATCGGCGCGCACGTGGAGATTCGCATGGTCAGCTGCTGATCCACGCGATTATCCGAGCGGTTGCCTTGTGTCTGCTGGGACTGCTGATCCAGTATGAGCCATACTACCGGTTTGAGGAGCTGTTGCCGTTTCTTATTCTCTTGCTGGGATTGCCACTTACCGAGTGGTGCCAGCGATATTTCGGGATTGCTGACAAGGCTAAGGCCTACCGGTACTACAATCTTTTATCGGTCCTTATCTTGAGTGCCGCTGGTATCTGGGTGTGGCAGCACTATGTGCAGTTACGTCAATACCACTTTAATCAGATCCTGACACAGATCGGATTGGCCTATCTAGCGGCGTTTTTGTTGGTGCGCCAACGGCCTATCGTGCAATTCGTCGTGGCGATGATCATCCTGGCCGTGCATGGTGCTGCGTTTGCGTTCTTTGTGCCGCCGCCGGAGCTCCATCAAGCGGACGCGGCGTTCACCGACTATTTTGCACATTGGAACAACGGTGACAATCTAGCTGCGGTGTTCGACCTGTGGTTCCTGAACCTGTTGCCGCGCGCGGAGCCCTATGTGGTCAACGGACATCATACACTGGTCATCATTCCGCTGATTTCCTCCATGCTCTTTGGCATGCTGGTTGCTCGCCATATCATGTCAACGCATGACAAAAGAAAGTTGGTGTATCAGCTACTCGCAGTCGCACTGCTGGCGATCGTGTCGGGTTGGTTCATGTCTCTGAGCCTTTTCCCCCTAGTCAAACTCATGAATACTCCGTCATGGATCATTTTGAGTACCGGCGTTGTGTTATTCCTGCTGGCACTGGTGTATTGGCTCTGCGACGTCTCTGGCCAAACTCGCTGGGCGATTCCGTTCATTGTTCTCGGTGCAAACTCCGTGCTGGTATATTTTCTGGCGAGCACCGAACGCTGGCGTATCACAGTGCTATTGGGAAAATTCGTAGGGGCAGATTTTCTCGCACATGAACCGATTGTTGAATCACTCTTCGTGTTGGTGACGCTCTGGTTGGTTGCGTTTGTTCTCTATCGGGTGCGTGTGTTTATACGCCTGTAAAGATGTAAGAGAGGCGGGACTATTTCGATATTTGCTCATTAGGAGTTGCCTCAAACGCAATCAGCCTCGTCTTTTCTTCCAGCCTTTCGGTATACTGCTGCTGTGACTCAGCACTCCGCACTCAACCCTCAGCTCTTCCCGAACTGGTCTCACATCGACGATGTCCTCCTTGATATGGACGGCACGTTGCTGGATCGTCATTTCGACAACTTTTTCTTTGAGGAAGAATTGCCGCGTCGGTATGCCGTGCTGCACAGGCTCTCCTTTGAGGAGTCGCGGGATCGCCTTATGGCTATGTATCGATCAGTCGAAGGGGAGTTGGCATGGACGGACTTGAATTATTGGACCAGGCGGGTGGGGATCGATGTGGTGGCGATGCACAAGGAACTGGATCACATGATCGGCTT
>JAHBWQ010000189.1 GCA_019636915.1 Nitrospira sp.
TCGTCCGGTACGTTGAGTCAAAACTTCGTGAGCTTTCCTGTATTGTGGTATCGGACTATGCCAAGGGAGTCGTGTCGTCGACCTTGATGGCCGAGATCACTCGTCTGGCGGCGTTGCGCAGAGTTCCGGTCATCGTCGATCCGAAAGTGGAACACTTTAATTTTTATAAAGGGGTCACGGTCATCACGCCGAACCATCTTGAGGCGACCCAAGCGTCGGGGATGCACGGAGATGATAATCAAACGATCAACGAAGCCGGGGCCATGATCCGTCAACGACTGGGGTGTCAGTCCGTTCTGATTACGCGTGGTGAGAAGGGGATGAGTCTCTATGAAGCGGATGGTCGGTCATGGCATCTTCCGACCAAGGCGCGCCAAGTCTACGATGTCACGGGTGCGGGAGATACGGTCATTGGGACGCTGGCGCTGGCCCTTGCGGCCGGGGCTGACATCAAGACCGGGGCGATGATGGCCAATTATGCAGCCGGGATCGTGGTCGGAATGGTGGGGACTGCGACCGTGTCGCCAACTCAGTTGTCTGAGGCGTTTGGGGATGACTAATACATCGAAAACGGTCACGGTCGTGATTCCAGCCCGATACGGTTCATCCCGGTTTCCGGGGAAGCCGCTGGTCGAGCTGAACGGCAAGCCGATGATTCAACATGTCTACGAGCAGGCGGTGGCCTGCCGTGCCGTGTCGGATGTCCTGGTCGCAACTGATGATGAACGGATCAAGCAGGCGGTCGATCGGTTTGGGGGGCGTGCCCTCATGGTGACCGGCAATTATCGGACGGGAACCGACCGTGTGGCCGCCGTGGCGCGGATGTTTGCGGGAGATTATTTTGTGGATTTGCAAGGGGACGAGATTCCCTTGAAGCCTGAACTGTTGACCGATCTCGTTGAGCCGTTTTTGGAAAGCGGCGTGGGGATAGGAACGCTCAAGCGAGTGATCGATTCGACGGAGGATCTCCTCAATCCTGCCGTGGTGAAGGTGGTGACGAATGTGAAAGGAGATGCGCTCTATTTTTCACGAGCCCCAATCCCGTTCGTCCGCGACGATCCTCAGCATCAAGCGGTCGGAGGACTCCACTATATCCATCTCGGGCTCTACATCTATACGAAGGACACGTTACTTCGGTTGGCTTCCTTACCGACCAGCCGCATCGAGGATGCTGAAAAACTCGAACAGCTTCGTGCTCTCGACCATGGCATGCGCATCCGCGTGTGGGAAACGAAGCATGCTTCCCTGAGGGTGGATCGTCCGGAGGACGTCCCGGACGTGGCGGAACGACTCCAGCAGTATGAAGTGGTCAGGCGTGAGCTGAAAAGCAGCGGGGTGTTTTTTAAAACATGAGGTGTGCGGCGAGATGGGGCGCCTGATGTCCAGGAGAGAGGAGAGCCATGAATAAATTTATTTTTGTGACCGGCGGAGTGGTCTCATCGCTTGGGAAAGGATTGGCATCGGCCTCCATTGGAAACCTCCTCGAAAGCCGTGGGCTGAAGATCACGTTTCTCAAGCTGGATCCCTACATCAATGTCGATCCCGGGACGATGAACCCATACCAGCACGGCGAGGTCTTTGTCACCGACGATGGTGCCGAGACCGATCTCGACCTCGGACATTATGAGCGGTTCACTTCGCTCTCGCTGACGAAGGAAAGTAATTACACGACGGGTCGGATCTATCATGCAGTCATCACCAAGGAGCGACGGGGGGATTATCTTGGCGGGACGGTACAGGTGGTGCCGCATGTGACGGATGAGATCAAGCAGGCGATCATGCGCATTTCCAAGGGAGTGGATGTCGCCATCATCGAAATCGGCGGGACGGTCGGAGACATTGAGAGTCTCCCGTTTCTCGAGGCTATTCGACAGATGCCGTACGACGTCGGGCGCGACAATGTGCTGTATGTTCACCTGACCTTGGTGCCCTACATCGGCACGGCCGGTGAACTGAAGACCAAGCCGACGCAACACTCGGTCAACAAGCTTCGGGAAATCGGTATCCAGCCCAATATCCTCCTATGCCGAACCGACCGGTATATTCCCCCGGAGCTCAAGGGCAAGATCGCGATGTTTTGTAATGTGGATAAGGATGCCGTCATCACGGCGAAAGATGTCGAAACGATCTACGAAGTGCCGATCGTCTTCCGAAAAGAAGGATTGGACGAATTGATCGTCCGTCAGCTGCATCTCGAGACCGGCCAGCCCAACCTTCGTGAGTGGGACGCGATGGTGCAAAAGATCAAGCGGCCCAAGCATGAAATCTCCGTCGCGCTGGTCGGAAAGTATGTGGGCCTGAAGGAGTGTTACAAGAGCTTGGGCGAAGCGCTGGTTCACGGCGGAATCGACCATGAAACGAAGGTCAATATCAACTGGATCGAGTCCGAGGATATCGAGCGGCAAGGAACAGAACGAATTCTCAGGGAGGCGGATGGGATCTTGATTCCCGGTGGATTTGGGACGAGAGGGATCGAGGGGAAAGTCACCACCATCCGATACGCGCGGGAACGTCAGGTGCCGTTCCTGGGCCTCTGTTTAGGGATGCAATGTGCCGCGATTGAATTTGCGCGTAATGTGGCCGGACTGTCAGGGGCCAACAGCGCGGAGTTTGATGAGCAGTCGCCCCATCCGGTGATTCACCTCATGCCGGATCAGCAGGGCGTCAGCGACAAAGGCGGAACGATGCGGCTCGGATCCTATCTCTGTAAGTTAGGAGAGGGGACGTTGGCCCAGAAGATGTACGGCGTGAGTGAAGTTCGCGAACGTCATCGCCATCGCTATGAGTTCAACAATGCCTATCGCGAGCGTTTGGGTGCGAAGGGACTTGTCCTGAGCGGCCTCTCGCCGGATGGACGGCTGGTCGAGATCCTCGAACTGAAGGATCATCCCTGGTTCTTGGGAACCCAGTTTCATCCAGAGTATAGTTCCAGACCGCATCGTCCACATCCATTATTCAGCGGGTTTGTGGGAGCAGCCCTACGCAAAAAACTTGGACACTAGCAGGATGTTGAAAAAGTCTGCCAGCTTTGTTCTCGCGTCGCTCAGAGGCTCAACGTACCGAAGCGTACGCCTCGCCTCTTTGCTTGCGCGGCCGCGCTGGACAGCCTTTTTGACCATCCTGCATCCTGTTAGGATTCAGTTTGAGATGTGTATTTACTCTGTAGCTAAGGCCGAACGGAATCGTTTTTCAGCTATCAGCTGGATGTAACTATGGCACAGCTTGTCGATATCGGTTCTTTCAAGGTTGGGCGAGGGCAGCGACCGTTTCTGATCGCCGGTCCTTGTGTGATCGAGAACGAGCAGCTCGTCCTGGACACAGCGGGGAAAGTCGATGAAATCACGAAGTCACTCGGCATTCCCTACGTCTTCAAGTCGTCATTCGATAAGGCCAACCGAACGTCCATCCATGCATTCCGAGGTCCTGGCCTGGAAAAAGGGTTGGCGGTGTTGAAGCACGTGAGGGAAAAGCTGGGACTGCCGGTGTTGACCGACGTGCATACGGAAGAACAGGCGACGGAGGCCGGGAAAGTCGTGGATGTTCTGCAGATCCCGGCGTTTCTTTGCCGACAGACGGACCTATTGATTGCGGCGGCCAAAACGGGAAAAGTCGTCAACGTGAAAAAGGGGCAATTTCTCTCGCCGACCGAAATGGGAAATGCCGTCAAGAAAATCGAAGAGTGTGGGAGTCAGCGGATCGTGCTGACCGAGCGAGGATCGTCCTTCGGCTACAACAATCTCGTCGTGGATATGCGGTCCTTTCCTATCATGAGGAACTTCGGGTATCCTGTCGTCTTCGATGCGACCCACAGTGTGCAGTTGCCGGGTGGGGGCGGGACGAAGTCCGGCGGCCAGCGGGAATTTGTGGAACCGTTGGCCTGTGCCGCAGCCGGTGCGGGGGTCGACGGATTCTTCATGGAGGTCCACCCGAATCCTGACGAAGCGCTGTCCGATGGACCCAATATGGTGCCGCTGCATCAGTTGAAGGCGTTGTTGGAACGGGTGGTGCGGATCTGGGATGCCGCACAACCTGCACGGTGAATATGGCTGTGCAGGAAAGAAAGCAATAATAATGGATGCAGGACGAGGACCTGCCGCACTATGACGGGGAAACCGGCTGGTCGCGAATCAAAATCCGCCAAAATGGAAGAGAGCCTTGCCGAAGGGCGGCGTGTGCTCGAGATCGAGGCTCGGGCGGTTGAAGCATTGATCAGTCGGCTCGATGAACGATTCGTCAAGGCCGTGGATGTGCTGGTGCGATGCAAGGGGAAGGTCGTGGTCTCAGGGATGGGGAAGTCGGGGTTGATCGGCCAAAAAATCGCCGCCACCCTGGCGAGTACGGGAACCTCCTCGTTCTTTTTGCATCCCGCTGAGGGGGTCCACGGCGATCTCGGCATGCTGGCCCGTCGAGATGCGTTGGTTGCAATTTCCAATAGCGGAGAAACCCAGGAGTTGTTGCAATTACTGCCATTCGTGAAACGTGTGGGGATTCCGGTCATCTCGATGACAGGGAGGATGAGCTCGACGTTGTCCAAAAACTCCGATGTCGCGCTGGATGTGTCGGTCCAGGAGGAGGCCTGTCCAATGGGGTTGGCTCCGACTGCGAGCACGACGGCGACACTGGCGTTAGGTGATGCCCTGGCAGTGGCGTTGCTGCAGAAACGAGAATTCAAAGCGGAAGACTTTGCCCGGTTCCATCCGGGGGGCAGCTTGGGGCGGCGATTGCTGGTGAAAGTGAAGGATCTCATGCATGCCGATCCGGAGATCCCTATGGTTCAAGGTACTGTCGGGGGGATGGCGGCCATGCTGGAGATGACGGCGAAAAAGCTTGGCATGACGACGGTCGTGGATCAAGATAGGGCGTTGCTCGGTGTCATAACCGACGGCGATGTACGGCGGTTTATTCAGCGTGGAACGGACTTGGTGAATGCGACGGCGAAAGAATTAGCCACACCCAATCCTAAAACCATTGGACCTGATGAATTGGCGGCAAAGGCGGTGGAGATGATGGAGCGGTTTTCCATCACCACGCTGGTGGTGACGGAAGACGGACGCACCATTCAAGGTGTCGTCCACCTGCATGATTTGCTCAAGAATGGGATCGTCTAGACGGATGTTGAAAAAGTCCGACGGCGTCGTTCTCGCGTCGCTCAGAGGCTCAACGTACCGAAGCGTACGCCTCGCCACTTTGCTTGCGGCGGCCTTGCTGGACAGCCTTTTTGACCATCGTCTGGGTGTCCACCAGTCGAGTGAGTGTTTTGAGGTTTGGTAGGAGAAGAATGGGGCAATGAACCGAGTTCTGGAAATATGGCGTGACATCGGGCAGGATTCGCTCAATCTGCCGAATTTTCTGACACTCGTTCGGATTCTTCTGATTCCGGTCTTTATCATTCTTTTTGTGAATCCTACACCGGATCAGTCGCTTGCCGCGGCGATCGTCTTCACGATTGCCTCAGTCACGGACATGTTGGACGGCTATATTGCCAGGCGAACCGGCCAGGTGACGAAGCTCGGCAAGTTACTCGATCCAATCGCGGACAAGCTGTTGGTACTATCGGCACTCATTCTGCTGATGAACGTAGACCGTGTCAGTGCGTTGGTCGTGTTATTGATCATCGGCCGAGAAGTGGCGGTCACGGGAATTCGTGCCATTGCGGCGGGAGAGGGAATGATCATTCCGGCAGAGACGACCGGCAAGTATAAGATGGCGCTCCAAGTCATTGCGGTCATCCTCCTGATCCTGGAAGGGACAGGACTTGCTGAACTCGGCAATATGCACTTAGCCGGCACGGTCACGCTGTATTTGTCCTTGGTCCTTGGGTACATTTCCGGCGGTCAGTACGTGTGGAATTTTTGGAAGCAAGTTGTGGCTAAAGGGCTGTAGTCAGGATGTTGAAACTAGCCCCCAGCTTTGTTCTCGCATCGTTCAGACCCTCAACATACCCCTCGGGAGAGAGCTGCCAAAGCTGCTCGGGGTGGGCGGGTGAGAAAGTTTATGCCTCGGCCCTTCACTCGCTGCGGCCTCGCTGGATGTCTAGTTTGAACATCCTGTAGGGCATTGGATTGGACTCCACTATTAACTCTCCTCGTTTCTCTCTGCTACTTGGGCAGATCTGAGATGGGTTTGAAACGCCGAGTTATTGTTCAGTTGCGGCCTTTTCAACAACAGTTCGTTGTCTGTACCTGTCTCTCCTTCTTGCTCACAGCTTGCAGCGAGAATACGACGCCTCCCCAGCTCGAAGCGTTCGCCTATCCCCCGACAGCAGAGCATTGTCTTGCCGGTTCGCGGTCCGGTGCTGCCGGCGCAACGGATGGAAGAGTCTCGACTGAGGGCATCAAGTATATGGTGCGCACACCTTCGAACTACGAGGCCACGTTTGCTCATCCCCTATTGATGGTCTATGCTCCGGCGGGAATGAGTCGCTGGGCATCGGAACGGCTCACCGGTCTCACGACCACCGCGACTGGAGCGGGGTTCGTAGTGGCCTATGCCGATCACAAACAACTGAATATTCCGACGGTCGAGCAGCTTGGAAAGATTCCTGAGTTGGTGGGCAAGGAATGGTGTATCGATGAGAAACGAGTCTATGCCACCGGCCATTCTGACGGGGGAACTGCGTCGCTGGCGCTGGCTGTGCTCGACAAGACGAAGAAAATACCGATGGCGGTTGCCCCGAGTGCGGCAGGATGGACTGGAAAGGATCTTGAAGCGTTTCAATGCCGTGATCCCATTCCGGTCATGATCATGCACGGCAAGAACGACACGCTGTTCCCCGGATGGGGCGTGCAGACCTCAGCCTGGTGGGCAAAGTGCAACGGCTGTGATGTTACGAAGACCAAAACCGTGGAGAGCGGCTGTCGTATATATCAAGGTTGTGCCTCAGGCGGGGCAACGGTCTATTGCGAAGGATCTGGAGGCCATCGTGACTGGCCGAATCTCAATCGTGTGATGCTGGAGTTTTTTGCACATCCGGAGAAGTTTTTATGATGGTCGGAAGCGATCGAGAAGGCGAATAGCATGGAACAACTTGGACTTATCGCAGGACTTGTGATCGTCGGATATCTGTTGGGCGGGGTGCCGTTTGGAGTGGTCATTTCCAAAGCGATGGGGCTACCCGATCCACGCACGGTCGGCAGCAAGAACGTCGGGTTTACCAACGTGCTGCGTGTCTCCGGCAAACCGGCCGGCATCCTGACGCTAATCGGGGATATGGGGAAGGGATGGGTGATGGGGTTTGCCGCGATGCACCTCTTGCAAGATGAATGGGCGATTCTTGTTGTCGCCTTGGCGCCCTTCCTCGGGCATCTCTTCTCACCGTTTCTGGGATTCAAAGGCGGGAAGGGCGTGGCTACGGCACTCGGCTCGGTTCTGGGTGTGTCGCCGTTGGTTGGGCTATTGCTCCTGCTGGCCTGGATTGCCGCCGTCGCGATCTGGCGCTATTCTTCCGGCGGTGCATTGACGGCCTTTGGACTCTTTCCCGTCATGGCTGCTCTGATCCATCCATCAATATCGTTCATGCTCTTCTCCCTCACAGTGAGCGGATTGATCGCGATCAAGCACAAGGGGAATATTGAACGGTTGCGGAATGGGACGGAAAGTAAGATAGGGCAGAAAAAGGCGGAGTAGGGAGCAGTCAGACTGGTCTTGTGCTCGCCGAGGCCCCACGACGAAGCAGTGGTCCCTCGATGCGCGCAGTAAAGACCAATCTGACGACTCCCTATCCTTATGGAAAGGTGGAAGAGGGAAATTGTGGGGCCTGGCACGGCAAATAGCCCCACCCTGTCCACTCAATCTCTCGATATTAAGACAGCTTTGCGACTTGCCCGTAATCTATAGGAGCGAAGTATGGGACGAACGATGACAACTCGTTTTGATGTCGCGGAGCATCTTCGAACGCCTGAGGAAATGGCGGCCTACTTAGAGGCATGTTTCGAGGAGACGCAAGGTGATGCGACATTTATCGCCAAGGCATTAGGCGATATCGCCAGGGCTAAAGGGATGGCGCAGGTGGCTCGTGAAGCCGGTCTTTCTCGTGAAAGCTTGTACAAGGCGCTTTCCGGGGAACGGAGTCCAGGGTTCGATACCATTCTGAGAGTGGTAGGAGCGCTGGGTTTGAGGCTCCACGCCAAGGTTCCGCAGCAGCAGGGCTCACGCCGATCGGCTGCTCGTTCCCGTGCGCGCGCACCCAAGCGGCGCGCTGCGTGAATGTGACATGACTGCTACTTCTCTGGTGGCGCACTGACGGCCTTCGGACTCTTTCCCGTCATCGCAGCGCTGACCCACCCATCAATATCGTTCATGCTCTTCTCGCTCGCCGTGAGCGGGCTGATTGCGATGAAGCATAAGGGAAATATTGAGCGGCTGAGAAATGGGACGGAGAGTAAGATAGGGGAGAAGAGGATATCTGCGGTTGGCTAGTGGAATCCCGTTCTGATCGTGCCGCCAGCCGAGATTCTCATGACATTCCTTCTCTCAAATTCA
>JAHBWQ010000019.1 GCA_019636915.1 Nitrospira sp.
GGAATCGGGTGGGCCCATCGATCCACAACAAGCGCGTGCAGCGGAAAGGAGGTGAACAACATGCCAAGTGGGTCATCGTAGTAGAAGTTCGGTCTAGTAGTGAAACGTCAGCGGAACACTGGTCATGAACGATGGGCTGAAGAAAATGACGGCATAAGGCCGGCTAATACCACGAAGGAGGGTTATCGTGAAGTTTCAGATTCATACGAAGGACACGGCTCCGGAGGCATCACGGGCGACGCTCGAAGCCACCGCAAAGAAATACGGATTTGTGCCAAATTTATATGGTGTGCTGGCCGGGTCGCCAGCGGCGGTGCAGGCTTATGCGGGGATCAATAAAGCGTTGGAGCAGAGCGCGCTCACTCCAGTTGAGCAGCAAGTCGTGACGTTGACGGTCAGTGCCGCCAACAGCTGTACCTACTGCATGGGAGCCCATTCCACGGTGGCGCAAATGATCCGTATTCCGGAGCAGATTCTCGTAGAACTTCGGAATCAGCGCGACCTTTCGGATGCGAAGCTCAATGCGCTGCGCCTGCTGGTGGTGTCTGCCTTGCACCATCGGGGGTGGGTGCCGGAGGAGGATCTCAACCAATTTACTGCGGCAGGTTACGCTGAGCAGCACCTGTTGGATGTGCTGACGATCGTGGCGCTCAAGACCTTGAGCAATTACACGAACCACATCGCGCACACGCCGCTTGATCCACAGTTTGCACCGCAAGCGTGGAAGGCAAAGGGCGCCACGGGAGGCTAAGCGAGCTATCACGTGAGCAGGCAGGTCTCAGAGGGAGGTCGATGACGCGAAACATATATGCGTGTCTGCTGTCGGTTGTGTGGTTCACTGTCCCTACGCTGGCCTCAGCCAATACGTGGCCTGGGTTCGGAGCGAGCTGGATGGATTGTGAGGGAGGCAGCCAGCCATTGTTCGATCAGAACTCCGTGATTCAGACCGTGGCCGACCACCGGCTGGGTCGTGATGACCGTTTCGGCATAGACGAACGTGTGAGAGGCTCTAGAGAGACACAGGAGAGCAGGGCGACAACCGAAACCGATCGTAATAGGTCTGACGACCCAACGCGCTCTGGTAACACCCCTCAGTCATTCAGCGACGTTCGCGATCATTCATCCAACAGCGTACATAGCCCCTCTCATCGCCCCGATCCATGGTGGGGACGGCGTGTGGAGGGTGCCTCGATGATCAGAGGCTTGAATCGTAGCCCGTCAGGGAAATAGGGTGTGCTCAAGATCCGCAGTTTGCGGCACAAGCGTGAAAGGCGCCGGCCAATACGGTGAGCTGACAGGTGTGTACCGAGCTGTAGTGAACAGAAAGAAACAAAAAAGGGATCAGCCCATGTCGATTGCGGCCATGCCGGAGGCGAGATGGTGCAGTCAGAGATCCGGTTTCGTTTTCTTGATTCCCAGCGCTTTGATGCGCGAAGCCAGCGTCGTCGGTTTCATGCCCAATAAGACGGCGGCACCGTCTGGTCCAAAAATCTTTCCCTTCGTGAGTCGCAAGGCCTGCGCGATGTTCTCCTGTTCCTGCCGTCTCCAATCTTGTCGAGTCGCCACCCGCGAGGCTGTAAGAGCCGATGGTGAGGGTGTCATGGAGTCACGGGAGGGAGCGGGTTGAAGATGAATATCCAGGGTGCGGCCTTGGGAGAGAATGACGGCGCGTTCAACGACGTTTTGGAGTTCGCGCACATTCCCTGGCCAGGTGTGGGCCGTCAGTTGGCTCAAGGCCGCCTGGGTCAAGCGCGGGGCTCGGCGGTTGATTCGCTTGGCGCTCTGAGCGATGAAATGGACAGCCAGCTTCGGAATGTCTTCTCGGCGTTCACGCAGCGGGGGAATGTGAAGCGGGAAGACGCTGAGTCGATAGTAGAGATCTTGGCGAAAGCGACCGGCTTCGACTTCCTGTTTCAGGTCGCGATTGGTCGCGGCGAGGATCCGAACGTCCACGTGGCGGGTGCGGGTGTCGCCGACACGCTCGAATTCTCCTTCCTGGAGCACACGCAGCAATTTGGCTTGCATTGGCAGCGGCACTTCTCCGATTTCATCGAGAAAGAGGGTGCCATGATCGGCCATTTCAAAACGGCCCGGACGATCGGCCAGCGCTCCGGTAAAAGCGCCTTTCACATGGCCGAAAAATTCGCTCTCGAACAAGGTATCTGGTACGGCACTGCAGTTCACCTTGATTAAAGCTCGATCCTTGCGGGGGCTCCGGTCATGAATCGCGCGCGCGACCAGTTCTTTGCCCGTTCCGCTTTCACCGGTAATCAAGACCGCGGCGTCAGTCGGAGCGACCAACTCCACTTGCCGCAGGACATGCTGCAGGGCCTGGCTCTCGCCCACGAATTCTCCCATCCCAAGGGCAGCGGTGACTTCTTCGCGTAGATAGAGGTTCTCTTCTTCCAAGTGAGCATGAAGCAGCTCGATCTTTTCATACGCCCTGGCGTTGGCAATACTGACCGCCGCGTAGTCGGCGAAGATGCGTAGCCACTCGAAGGCTTCATCGTTGAGCAAGCCACGGTCGAAGAGTCCCAGGACACCAAGAATCTCATCCCGAAAGATCAAGGGCTGCGCCGCGAACGTCCTGACCCCCTCACGTGTAAACCAAGCCGGGTGCGCCATCCACTCTTCGTTGCCCTGCAGCCCAGCCAGCCGGAGAGGTTCCCCGGTCGCAGCCACACGCCCGATTTTGCGCTCGCCTAGTGGAAACCTGTGAAAAGAGCCGTCGAGTCGGCTGTAGTCGGCCTGCGGATCACGGGGAATGCCGGCACTGGCGACGAGATGCAGTGACTGTTCCCCCTCAGAGAGATCCTCCCGGCTTCGACACACGTCGCAGATCGCGTCCGGTCCAACCAGCCAGATGCGTGTCAGGACGGTGTTCGGACATTGGGCAATGCCATCGGTGATGGATCGCAAGACATCACAAAGCCCACGGTGACGCGCTGTGGTCACCATCAACTGGGGAAGTTGTTTAGGATTCATAGGCCTCAAACTACGAGATTTCGAGATGAAATACAACGAGTAGTCGTAGATTACGAATACTCGTATCGATTGATCTGATAGATAAGTTAACACAGTAATTTATTATCAATGAGTTAGCGTTCTACGCAAAAGGCACAGTTACTGCTGAATAGGATGATCAATCGCGTAATCAAAGCGCGGGTAACTCACACCGTTTAAGGAGGTATCATGACTCGCATCGCACAACTCGATCCGCAGACAGCCACCGGACCAGCCAAGACGCTCTTCGAGGGAGTCCAAAAGAAGTTAGGCGTGGTCCCGAATCTGATTCGCGTCTTGGGCAATGCGCCGGCTGTGCTCCAAGGCTACCTCGGCTTCAACGCCGCCCTTGCGGACGGCGGCTTTTCCCCGAAGCTCCGCGAACAAATTGCACTCATCGTCGCCGAGACCAATCGCTGCGCCTATTGCCTCAGCGCCCACTCGTTCATCGGCGGCAAGCTCGGTCTGACACAACAGAACCTCGCCGATGCCAGGATGGCTGCGGCAGTGGACCCGCGCGCCGATGCCATTTTGAAACTGGCACAGAGTATCGTGGTGCAGCGCGGGGAACTGGGCGCGGCAGGACTCGATCAGGCGCACCAAGCCGGGCTGACCGATGGGGACATCGTTGAGACCGTGGCGCATGTCGCGCTGAATATTTTCACTAATTACATCAACCACATCGCCGGGACCGTCATTGACTTCCCTGAGGTCACGGTCACAAGCGGGTGCGCCGCCTCGCCCTGCGCCTGCGGGTAGAAGCGAGAGGTTCGGGGAGTGTTAAGGGATAACATTTTGTTCGCTGATATGTTGAGAACGGAGGAAGTAATGAAAACAGCAATTGTCATATTGTCCGATCCAAAGAGCGGCGCGGAGGAGGCGCTGGGACGCGTGTTCAATGCGCTCGCTCTAGCCGCGGAATCCAAGCAGAAAGGCGACGAGGTCGCCGTGGTGTTCAACGGGCCTGGGACCAGGTGGCCGGCGGAGCTGACCAAGCTGACGCATCCGGCTCACGCGCTCTATCAATCCGTACGTGATGTGGTCCAGGGCGCATCGTGCGCCTGCGCCGAGGTGTTCGGGGCGACGGACAGCGTGCGGTCTTGTGGAGTGGCGAGCGTAAACGATAACGCCTTGCCGGGAACTGCAGGCCTCTTGAGCCTCAGGCGCTACCTGGCAGACGGATGGAGCGTGGTGGTGTTTTGACCGGTCGAGCAGGGGTGGAGGGAAGACGGCCTCAGGACGCCTTCCCTCCCTCCCGATGGAGGACAAGGCGATGGCTGGAAAATATCTGCAGATGACGATGACTGAATCGGTCCGCTCGGCCCAGCAACAGTACTACGGGCGTATGTTCACGATCACTGATGTTCCTGACCGCGATCCGCTCGGCGAAGAGGAGGCTCGCTTTATTGCCGATCGTGACAGTTTCTATCTGGGCTCAGTCGGCGAAACCGGTTGGCCCTATATCCAGCACCGGGGTGGGCCGAAAGGCTTCTTGAAAATCCTTGATCCCGCCACGCTTGCGTTCGCCGATTACCAGGGGAACCGACAGCTCCTCAGCACGGGGAATCTCCACGTGAACAATCGAGTGGCGTTGTTTCTCATGGATTACAAGAATCGTGAACGGTTGAAGATCCTCGGTCATGCGCGGGTGGAAGATGTTCGGGAGAATGCGGCTCTTGCTGAGTGGCTCGCGCAGGGGGATATGCGGAACAAGGTAGAGCGGGTCGTTACCATCGAGGTGGTGTCCTACGACTGGAACTGCCCGAAGTACATCACCCCGCGCTATTCCCTCGACGAGGTGGAGGAGGCCATTGCGCCGTTGAAATCCCGCATCGCCGAGTTGGAAGCGCAGCTCGGATCGGTTCGAGCTTAGGAGAGTGGTGGAAGCGATCGGGCTTCTGCCGCTGTCAACGTAGAGGAGACAGGACCCATGCACAGTATCTTGCGTCGAAGGTTTTTGAAACTTGCAGCCGCAATGGGTGGCGCGCTCGCACTCGGGGACTTGACCGATTTACTCAGCTCCAGTGGTCTGGACCTATTGCCTACGCCACGGAACCGATTAAGGTCGGGATCATTGATCCGCTCTCCGGTCCATACAACACGTCCTCCGTCCACGACATACACGGTGCGACTGTGGCAGTGGACCACTTCAACAAGAGCGGCGGGGTGTTGGGACGGCCGGTGAGACTTGTGGAAGCGGACGATGCCTCGAATGTCCAGACCGGGTTCAAGGCTGCTGCCAAACTTATCAAAGAAGACCGTGTGGACTTCTTGATGGGCACTTTGAACGGAGAGGTCGCCCTTGCAGTAGCCGATTTAGCGAAAGTGGAACACACCCTCTTCATGGTGACCGGGGCGTATGTCCCGGAGTTGACGGGAGCCAGCTGTAACTCACACACCTTCGTGTTCATGCCGAGCGCCCAAATGTTGTCCAGCGCCGTCACGCCTCATCTCGTGAAGACCTATGGGAATCGTTGGTTCATGGTCACCGCCGAGACGGTGGATGGCCGAGCGGCAGAACTGGCCATGACCGATGCTCTCTTGGCCGAGGGTGGCGAAGTGCTCGGCTCGGTCAGTACGCCTTTCGGGACCACCGACTTCGGTGCCACGTTGGCTCAAGCCAAAGCTGTCAAACCCAGTGCCGTCATCCTGAATCTTTATGGTTGGGACCTCGTGCATGCGCTGAAGGCCTATGCCAGGCTGGAGTTGGCCAAAGAACAGATCGGCGTGGGTGGGATGATCGGCGGTGAACAGATTGGGCGCCCGCTTGGGTATGCCGACCATGCGGGAATCTGGGGGTTGATCTGGGATCCGAAAATCCGGAGCGACAGTTCTCGACACTTTATCCAAGCCGTGATCGACAAATACCAGCACACCCCCACCTCACGCTGCTACCTCGGCTATACGGCCATGATGCAGATGTTGGAGGCGGTGCAACGGGCCGGCACGACTGAAACAGGAGCCGTGATCAAGGCTCTTGAAGGACATGCCTTCGACGGGTTGAAGGAAGGGCGCTCCTACTTCCGTGCGTCGGACCATCAGCACATGCAAGACGTGCTGGTTGGAAAAGCCTATGGCAAGGAGCTGGGCCTGGGTCACTACCAACTGCTGGCCACGGTCCCAAGCGATGCGGTGGCAAGTCCGCCCAATCAGTCGGTGTGTCGGTTGTTCTGAGTTCTCATAATGACGTGGTCTCGGTATCACAAAGGAGATGATCAATGGAACACTCGAAGCATCCCATCGCCCTCATTGTGGGAGGATCCAGCGGAATCGGGTTTGCGACCGCAAAGCGCTTGTTGGAGCGTCATATTTCCGTCACGATTGTCGGTAAATCGCAAGACAAGCTGGAGGCCGCGGTGCGCGAGCTGTCGGCATTTGGGACCGTTGAAGGACTCCCCGCTGACCTGGACGCACCGGAGGATGTCCAGCGGATTATTGCCTTCGCCGGGAACCACAGCTGCCATATCAAATACTTGGTGAATGCGGCGGGGCACTTCAAGCCCACCCCGTTTCTCGATCACACCCTCGAGAACTACGACAGCTATCTGAGTCTCAATCGAGCCCTCTTCTTCATTTCGCAGGCCGTGGCCAAGAACATGGCGGCTAACGGCGGGGGCTCGATCGTGCATATCGGATCTATGTGGGCGCGACAAGCCATTAAAGCGACGCCGTCCTCTGCCTATTCAATGGCGAAAGCCGGACTGCATGCGCTCACGCAACACATGGCCATGGAGTTGGCCGACCACCACATCCGGGTCAACGCCGTGTCACCGGCCGTGGTGCACACTCCGATTTACCAAGCGTTCATCGAGCCAAGTCAAGTTGAGGAGACGTTAGCCTCCTTCAACAGTTTTCACCCAATCGGCCGGATTGGGGCTCCTGACGACGTGGCGCGAGCCGTCCAATTCTTACTGAGCGACGATGCAGCCTGGGTGACCGGTGCTATTTGGGATGTCGATGGTGGCGTGATGGCGGGCCGCAACTAATCAGCTGCGGCAAAGAAGGGGCCTGTTCAGACTCGCAAATTGCCAATTATCTATAGGCCTCACACTGTTCGTTCGACAACGGACCATGAGAAGGAAGTCTCTTCACAGCATTCACGATTGTGCGCGGCTTGCGTACCGCCCCAGCTCCGTCACGAATGGAAAGCGGAGCATCATGAAGAGGTTCAGGCAGACCGGCGGACTGAGTTGTTCCAAGCCGAGCTTCATGCCTGTCTGCCCCAAGGCCGGTTGAGGACAATAGGTGCCGAACAGGCGATCCCACCAGGGCACGTTGAATCCGTAGTTGCTGTTGGTTTCCCGCGCATCCGTCGAATGGTGAATCCGATGTATATCCGGTGTGACGATGACCCACCGGAGCACCCGATCGAGGGCTAACGGCATCCGAACGTTGCTGTGGTTGAACAGGGCCGTGCTATTCAGGACGACCTCGAAGATCACGACCGCCAGCGGCGCCACGCCCAGGACGAGGACCGACAGGGCCTTCACCGCCGTCGAGATGACGATCTCCACCGGGTGAAAGCGCACCCCGCTGGACACATCCAGATCCAGATCGGAGTGGTGCATCATGTGGAAGCGCCAGAGGATCGGCACGTCATGGAAGACCTGATGCTGCCAATAGATGATGAAATCGAGCGCGACAATCGCCAGGGCGAGTTCAAGCCAGGCCGGCCCTTCGACCCAGTTCAAGAGTCCCCAGCTACGGTCCTGCGCCATCGCCGCCGTCGCCACGACGCCGCCCATGAACAGCAGTCGGGCGAGGACTGTGTTCAAGAGTACGATCGTCAAATTGCCGCCCCAACGACAAAGCTTCGACGCTGTCAGCTTCCGCCGTGGCGCCAACAGTTCCCACGTCGCCATCACTCCAAGGACAGACACGTACGACCCAATCCGAATGAGATCTACAGATTCCATCGATCGACCTTCCTCCCGACCTAACCTCGTTCACCAGGCCATCATACTCCTGTTCCCGAGAGTCAGAGACACGAAACGTTGAATGGATTCAGGCGGGCGGAACCATCCGAATCGAAAGAGCCCATGGTCTGTGGAACCGTTTGGCTCACTTGTCGAGTTATAGACACACGTCAGCGAGGTGGTGAATCAGAGCCAGCCATAGACCATCACTTCACGGAGGCCGATCCAAATGTAAGCCAGCTCACAGCTCCATTATGCGGTCAATGGTAAGGTCTGTTTCAGTACATGGAGATATATCAATGTCTTCATGCTCGCTCGAAAACTGTACGTGCAGCAGCAATCGGGCACTATTACAAAGGAGGAGATTATGTCGATGATGTGCAGCATGCAGGGATGTACACAGAAGCAGGGGATGTGCGGACATGAAAAAATGATGCTGGTCATGATGGTGATAGGGATGATCGGGGGCGGCGCCTACTGGCTGCTGGGATAACCGGGACTTCGTTCGATTCGTCATTACGAACACACCACGCAACGGCTGGAATCGATCGGTGATTGTAAGTTGCCTTACAGAGGGAGGGGCCGTCAGTCGGGTAGACTCAGCCCAACACGCGAGTCAGAAAGGAGAAGGCCATATGTCCGAGCCTTGACGTGAGCGCGAGGCAATTTGTTCAGTCTTAGGCATTCATCCTCAACATCATTCAACCGTACAAAGGAGAGTCCCATGAATACCAAGAAACACATCGTCCTTCAGTCTGCGTTACTCGTTGCCTTAACCGCAGCTGGTGCCCAAATTGCGAGTGCCGAGCCAAAGGCTCCAGAACTGCCTGCCGGATGGGAAGCCTGCGGCGGAGTGGCCAAGGCCGGCATGAACGATTGCGCGGTCAGAACCAGCCTCCACTCTTGTGCGGGCATGGCCAAGAGCGATAACGAGCCGGATTCGTATGTGTTCCTGCCGAAAGGCTTGTGCACCAAGATCACGAAAGGCACCGTGCTCCATGTGACCAAGGATGATCTGGCGAAGATGAAAGAGATGATGATGAAAAAGATGTAGGGCGTCCGTCATGTCTGTTCACCAGCCCATCCCGATCCCGGCTCAGGCCGGGATCGGACTGCGGTCACACCATTATCGAGAAATCCTGGAGGAGCCGCCTCCAGTCGCCTGGATGGAGGCCCACCCGGAGAACTACTTCGGTGAAGGGGGCGCACCCCTTCGCATCCTTGAGCGGATCAGAGGCAGCTACCCGTTGAGTTTTCACGGAGTCGGGCTCTCATTGGGTTCCACGGATCCGATCGACTCGACCCATCTTCGTAAACTGAAGGCATTATTGGATCGCTTCCAACCGACCTTCGTCTCGGAGCATCTGTCGTGGAGTTCGGTCGATGGTCGCTTCTTCAACGATTTGTTGCCGCTCCCGTATACGGAAGAAAGCTTGGACCTCGTGTGTGCCAAGATCGATGAAATCCAGACGGAGCTGCAAAGGTCCATGCTCATCGAAAATGTCACCCGGTATCTGACCTGGCGGGATTCGACAATTCCGGAGGGTGAGTTCATGGCTGAAGTCGTGAGGCGAACCGGCTGCGGGATTTTGCTGGATCTCAACAATGTCTATGTCAATGCTGTGAATTTCCACCTGGACCCGGTGAAGTTTCTCGACGCGATTCCGCCTGATGCCGTGCAAGAGATCCATCTGGCGGGTTTCGATCGCATCGGAAGATGGCTGGTCGATACGCACGGCCAGCCTGTCTATCCGGAAGTCTGGAGTCTGTACGAATGGGCTCTTCACCACTTTGGCCCACGACCAACATTGATCGAATGGGATACCAACCTCCCGCCGCTGGCCGTGTTGGTGGAGCAAGCCACCCACGCCGATGCCATGCTCGGAGCCCGTCATGCCACGACTGTATGAACTCCAGCGCGCGTTCGCCTCTGCGATTGTTGAAGGGAACAGCCTGCCGTCCGTCACCTCGATGCAGGGTGGGCCATCCTGGCGAAGCCTGGCCCTCTATCGTCGATTGATTCGAAACAACTATACGCAGGCATTGACGATCACCTACCCGGTGCTCCATCGCTTGATCGGCGGTCACTATTTCGGCGTGTTCGCACGCGGGTATATCAAGCGGTATCCCTCGACGAGCGGCGATCTGTTTGCGTATGGGCAGCATTTCCCGCTCTTCCTCCGTCAACTTGAAAGCCCTCGTCTGCTTATCGAACTGGCTCGTTTGGAATGGGCCTGTCACGAACTGCATCAAGCTGCCGACAGCCCGCTTCCTTCTCAAGAGTGGGGGAAGACCCTTGCCACGGTCGATCCCTCCTCTGTGACGTTCCGCCTGAATCAGGCCGTGCGGCTGCTGCGATGCGCGCTGCCGGTCCATCGAGTCTGGCACGCGCTCCAACCAGAAGTTGGTGGAAAGGAGATCGACGACGTGTGTCTGTCTCCTGAGGAGGGGGGTCTCCTGGTGACGAGAGCCGGTGGAAGGATTCATGTCAGGAGCCTCTCGCCCAAACAGTGGTGGCTGCTCCAGGCCGTGCGCGATGGAAAAACCGTGGCGGAAGTTGAGTGCATGGCGAGAGAGTTCACACCTGAAATCGACTTTGCCCAATTTATGACCGGCCTGTCCGGTGCCACCACAGGCCCGGTATTCTCACTCGAGGTGCAGTCATGATTCACAAGAAGGGATGGTTGACCGTGGTGCTCGATCACGCAGTGGCCTGGTACGGTCGAGTCGTCTGGGGCTTGGAGGCCTTGTTACCCCTCTTTGACTTGTCGGTCCGTCTGTACCTCGCGCATATCTTCTGGACGGGCGGGATGGTGAAGCTCTCCAGTTGGATATCGACGGTGGTGCTCTTCACCATGGTCTACGATGTGCCGTTGTTGCCGCCAGAGATGGCCGCCTACGTGGCTACCGCCGTCGAATTGGGCGGCTCGTTCCTGTTGGCGATCGGCCTGGCCGGTCGGTGGGCGGCCCTCTCGCTGTTCGGACTCAATATCGTCGCCTCGATCTCATACGGACAAGTATCCGATGCGGCGCTTCAAGAAGCGTTCTATGTGGGAATGCTGTTCTTATATTTCGTCCTGCACGGGCCGGGGCTACTCTCCGCCGACACTCTGTTAAGCCACCTCATTCAACGCAGACAGTCGAAGAGCGATGCTAAGCCCACTCTTTCCGCTCACACAGCCTCTCACAGTGTCTCGAATGCCTCGGATGCAGAGATGAAGGCAGGCTTGCCATGGAGAGGATAACCGAGCAGGCTGTGCGTGGAACGTGAAAGAGGATCCCGCGCATTCAACTCGGCCAGCGAGCGAGGCTCAGCTCAAGTAGTTCCGTGGAAGGCAACTCATGGGTCTAGAAGAGTTCCTTCGGACCGAATGTCGCCTGGGACCGAAGGACAGCCGTTTTTAAATCCTTCTGAGACCTGCTTCCGTTTCCGGCGCACAGGTCTTATCCAGCAGAAAATACACCGGGCAGAACCCTGTGAAGGCGCTCTGAATCAGGGTGATGCCGATCACGCCTGGTAGGAGTAACCAAGCAGGGTGCACGCTATAACCCAACGCGATGCCAAGGGTGATGACCGCCCCGACGATACCATCATGGATTCGTCTCTTGGTGTTGTTCATGATCCATCCTCCCTTGAAGTTCACAGAATAGAATCGACTCAATTTGACGGGCAACTAAAATCTTACCAGCCCTGTGTCTCTGAAGAAACAGGAAGAATCGATTTGGCTTTCCGCTCAGTCGACCTTGCGCTTGAGCACGATGTCTTCGTACTGTGCGTCCGCCGATTCTCCGATATTGTCGGTATCGGTCATCTAGATGGAATTGGAACCTCGCGCTCAACACGGGCCGCAACAGATACCAGTTAGCCCGGTTGAGGGGCATCCATTCGCTGTATCGATCTCGTTTCCAACACCATCGACCGGGTGATTTGCCAGCTCGACAAAGGTGGAGGGTGCGTCTCCCCAGGGAGGTCAAGAGACGCCCTACCGAGGTGGGCGCCACGGTAGTCCTCCGTCCCGCGGCTGAATATCGATACTTCAACCGCATTCAGACCTGCACAAGAACACGGTGCGTCGCTGTGGGCCGCGTCACGCTACGGACGTTCCAGCAGCGCTACCAAGGCCATGGTGGCAAACGCCGCACCCGAATAAAATGTCCATGACGGGCCGAGCATATCCCACATCACACCGGCAACCAAACTGGCGACCAACATGGCCACGCCGCTCGCGAGGTTGAAGAGGCCAAAGGCGGTCCCACGAAGCTCTGCCGGAGCAGTCTGCGCCACCATCGCTGCGAGCAATCCTTGGGTCATGCCCATGTGCAGTCCCCATAACATCACGCCGACCCCTACGAGGATCCAATGGACGGAAAGGCCAAGCACGAGATCGGCAGCGATCAAGACCAGCAGCCCCCATCTGAGCAGCACGGTCTGGCTCATCCGATCTGCCAGATGTCCGAACGGATAGGCCGAACCGGCATACACGATATTCATGGCCATAATGACAAGTGGGACTAACGCCATCGAGATGCCTGTCTCTTGACCCCGGAGGACAAGAAACGCCTCGCTGAACCGAGCCAGCGTAAAGAGCACGCCGATTCTCACAATAGACCAATAGGATGGTGGCAGCCGTGCTAGAGTCTCACAGCAAACGGGATTTGTACGCGTCTGAGATGGTGGCGGAGCCGGTTCTTGAATACCGAAGATCAGCAGTGCAACGGAAACCATAGCGGGAAGGACGGCCAGCCAGAAGACGGCCCGAATATCCTCGGCCCACAGCAGCATGAATCCGACGGCCAGGATCGGTCCAAGGAACGCCCCGATGGTATCGAGGCTTTGCCGCAAGCCAAAAGCCGCTCCTCGTCTTGCTACAGGCGTGAGGTCGGCGACAAGGGCATCACGTGGGGCGCCACGTATTCCCTTCCCGACACGATCGAGAAGACGGGCGGTCAAGACGATCTCCACTCCCGAGGCAACCGCAAACAGCGGTTTGCTGAGCGCGCCCAACCCATAGCCGCCCACCGCCAACCACTTCCGGTTTCTCAGATAATCGCTCACGACTCCCGAAAAGACTTTGATGATTAGAGCGAGCGATTCGGCAAGGCCTTCTACTACACCAACCAGAGTGGCACTCGCCCCAAGGGTGGTCACCAAAAAGACGGGTAGCAAGCTATGAATCATTTCGGACGACAGATCCATGAAGAGACTCACCAGCCCAAGCACCCAGACGCCGGTGGGCATTTCCCGAAGCGAATGCGATAGCCCCATGGTCATGAGGATGTCCCTTCGCGTCTATCCAGCTCCAACGTCGCACAGGGAGCACGGCGAAGTTCCCGTCCCGCTTGGTCCGCAATCTCCGTCACCGCCTGCGTCAGATTCACCGTCAACTGGACTTCTTTACGGCGGCGCTCATCGGGCTCACGTTTTTTCAGCGTCCATCCGGGGATCAACACCACCACCGCTTCCTCCTTCCATGGTTGCTCCACGCACTTTCGAACGTCCCACGCTTCTGCTTTGAGGCGGACAGGACGCAGCGCCCATCCCGCAATGTACGCACCACCCCACCACACCGGGACATCGGTTAAGAGTTCACTAGCGGCGGTGGCCGCCATCGCTGTCGGATTAAATCCCGTTGCTGCGCCAACGATTAGGGTTTCCGTGAGCATGGAAACTAACAAACCGGGCACCCAGTACTGCCAGCGGACGACGCCATAATCGACGAGCCTCGCGGTGACCACTAAATCGGCATGGGCTTCCTCGCCAAGCGCCCGCCAGCCCTCCGCATCAAGCGGCTTACCCGCGACTGATCGGTTGGTCTGAAGCCGCCTCGCGTCCTGAAACGGAACAACGAGAAATCCCGGTTGCCGAGCCAGTTCCTCGGTCAACAGCCGTTGAGCCGTCACTTCAACTTCGTCGATGAGCTGTTGTAAGAGCTGAGTTGCCACCTCGGGAGGCGGACTTTCCTCGAAGGTGGCCAAATCCGAGGGTGAGGTCACAGGAGCCTCCATGGTCACCGGTCCCACCAAGACCGTGAGGGGTGGATGAGGAGACGGTAAGGAGTGTCCTGGAAGCCACGCACATCCTGAAATGATCAACAGGCACAGACCCGTGAGACTCCGCTTCATGCTCGTACTCCACTCGGTAGTTATGTAGGCCACCCGGTCACATACCGGATGACCACTCACCACGAAAACCACGAGAGGAAACGAGCCTCAGAGACGATAACAGCAGGTGAAACGAGGGAGACTTCGCGTGTATGCGAGGTCGGCGAAGGAAGAATTGATCGGATTCGAGGGAACCGAGGCAACCGCTGTACTGAGAGCGACGGTCATTGCGAGCGCGAACAGATCGAGGAGAGGGGTTCCGATCGACGCATCCAGCGTGTCGGATTTCACGGCAAGCTGCAACTGCGTGAGTGCCTGTTCGTCAGAGGAATTGGTTTCCGGCACGACGTTTAACTGTTCGGCGAACGCCACGCCGCTCAACAGGAGCCAGACCACGATCAAACTACCCACGATCCGCTGGTGAAAACGGATGCTCCTACCCAGTCGCATGGCTGTCACTCTAAGTGGATGTGTCGACACTGTCAACTCCGTGGACAGGGTCAGGACCCATGGGAGAAAGGGGAGTCGATGATCGTATTGCCCAGGAAAGGCCTGAATAATTCCTGATTTCTATCAACCAGTGTACAAAAAAAGCGGGGCATTTTGTTAGTTTCTGATTCGAACTTCGAATTAATCAGACCTTCTCACGATTGATGCGCACGATAACCGTCCGCTCGTGGCCCACCACCGGAGTCGACCATCTGCTCCGGAACTCTTCAGCCTGTGAGCGACGGACTCACATTACGAGGTGGCAGACCAACTTCCAGCTGGTCAAAATATTCAGGTTGATTTCGGCAATTCTTGTTTCACCGGTAACAAGGATGGGGGGCGCGCGGTTCTGAAGTGGACCAGATCCTTCGAAAAGAGCACATCCAGCGTCCAGTCCAAGGCCACGAGCACCTTCTTCTCAAAGCGCGGGAGTTTCAGCAAGTAGATCGTCCGCCACAGCCACCAGGCCAGGAAGCCGGAAAAATTCACGCCGAGAATGTTCGCGACACCGGTCCGTTTCCCAATCGGGGCCAGGAGTCCGATCGTGGAATACACAAATGGTTTCTTCCATCCCTTTCGCACGGTGGCCAGAACGTTCTGCGCCGCGATCCGCCCTTCCCGCAACGCATGTTGGGCCGTTGGAGGATGAAATCCTCCAGTCTGCCGATTCGGCACGAGTGCACAGTCTCCCAAGGCCCAGACTCCAGACCACCCAGGCACTTCTAGGTATTCGTTGACGAGGACCCGGCCCTTCTCTTTCGGGCATGGCAAGGTATCCAAGAGCGCGTGTGGACTGATCCCGGCCGTCCATACCAACGTATTCGTGGTGATCGTGGTCCCATCGCTGAGTGTGACATCCTGGTCCTTCACGGCGGTGACTTTACAGTTCAAGCGTATGTCCACTTGTTGTTCAGCGAGTTTACGTTGTGCGTAGATGCCGAGCTTCTTGCCGAGTTCCGGCAAAATGACGGGTCCCGCACTGACGAGAGTGACCCGCAGTCTGTCCTCACGCAGATGGGGAAAAAAGCGGATCGCTTCCCGCAGAAAGTCATTCATGGCCGCAATGGTTTCGACGCCAGCAAAGCCGCCTCCGGCCACGATGAAATTCAGTAAGCCGGTGCGGAGGGACGCCCCACACTCAAAGTCGGCCTCTTCCAGATTCGCGATGAGATGGTTGCGCAGCATGATCGCGTCACTCAGCGATTTCATCGTGAACGCGCGCTGCGCTAAGCCGGGGATCCCGAAGAAGTTCGTGGTGGACCCGAGGGCCAGCACCAGGTGGTCGTACGGCAGCGAGTGGCAATGTTGCTCGTGCCCATGCGACACGCCCACTCGTTTATGTACGAGATCGATGGCTTCGATCTCGCCATGAAAGAACGTCACCCGTCGCAGCAACTTCCGGATCGGGCTGACGATGTTGGTGATATCGAGGTCGCTGGCGGCGACTTCGTGCAGCATCGGGGTGAAGAGGAAGAAGTTGTCGTGGTTGACGAGGGTGACGTCCAGGGCGGCGCCCCGCGCCAGAGCGCGTTCGAACTCCAAGGCAGCGTACATGCCGCCGAATCCTCCCCCCAGAATCACCACGCGGGGCTTGCCGTTAGACATCAATCCTCACGAGCTTGAGACCCTCAATAGACATACGAGTTCGGAGCGATGCCAAAAGGGATCAACGCTCCGACGATGCCATCGTGAATCCGTCTCTTGGTGTTGTTCATGATTCATCCTCCTTCAAAGACCAACGCAAAGATCTCTATAATCGTAACAGTCCTGGGTTCAAGATACACAGGAAGAATCGATTCTTGCTTTTGGTTCAGTCGCTCCGCCGCTTGAGGACAATATCCCCGTAGTAGGCTTCTGCCGATTCGCCGGTGTTGTCGGTATCCGTCATGATGGCGATCCCGGAAATCAGCGGCGGTTCTTCGCCGAAGGCGCGTTTGTAGTCATCATAGACGTTGCGCTCTTCAGTCATCCAGGTGTGGAGCTTGGCCGACCCGCTTTCCACCACAATCATGTGCACCTGTTCGGTGTAGGGGTTGGGCACCGCCGTGCCCACCGGCGCCCGACTCTCCCAGATGTAATTGAGGGCGCCGAGCGGCGGATAGCGCCCATAGATGAGTTTGGTCGCTTCGTACTTCGCCTTGCCGAAGAGGCTCACTTTCGTACTGTCGTATTGAAAGGTGACGTAGATGCGGGCTGGGTAATCATCTCCGGTTTTCTTTGCCACATCGCCAGCCTTCAGAATATTCGACACTTTCCACTGCCATTGGATGATGGGATATTCCTTCGGATCGATCAGCACTTCTTTCGTGTACCCTGAAGAAGAAGTCTGACTGACGGCCTTGACGGCGACGCGGTCCCCGTCTTTCACGAGCTGGTACGTCGTATGCTGAGGAATTTTCGGGAACGTCAGCGGTTTCCAGCCGTCCGGCCAGGACCCACTTGGAGCAGCGGCCGAAAAGGGACCCACGTCTATGGTGGCGGGGGATCCGGCTTGGAGCCGGTTTGGATGACCGACGATCATTCCGACCAACACGAACGGCGCGAGACCGACGATCACGGAAGAAAGAGACGGTGCCATTGGCTACATCCTTTTCAAGTTATACGGTACAACATCGTTGTTCATGATGCGCATCTCTATCGCCGCATCCAAGCGAACAATTTGATCAACAGATCTTTAGTCATCTGCGTGAAATGCGCTTTTCGCCAGAGATTCACCACCTTCTTATTCACCTCAGCCTGCGTGGGATAGGGATGAATAGTCGCCGCGATCGTCTTGGCTCCTGCGCCTGCCTTCATGGCGACGGAAAACTCGCTGATCATGTCACCCGCATGGTTTGCGACAATCGTCGCGCCGAGTATTGTATCCGTTCCTTTTTCAATGTGAACCCGCGCAAATCCGTCCTCTTCCCCGTCCAGAATTGCTCGATCAACTTCATCGAGCTTATAGGTGTACGTTTCAACCTCGAAGCCCTTGTCCCTGGCCTCTTTTTCATACATCCCCACATGGGCTATCTCCGGCTCGGTGAAGGTGCACCACGGCATAATCAGCGAGTCGACAGTGGCATAACCGAGGCCAAAGGGATGTGGAAATAACGCATTCTGGATGACGATTTGCGCCATCGCATCGGCGGCATGGGTGAACTTGTAGCGTGAGCAGATATCGCCGGCCGCGTAGATCTTAGGATTCGTCGTCTGCAACCTGGCATTCACGTGAATGCCATTCTTGTCGTACGCGACTCCCGCAGCTTCCAATCCGATCCCTTCCACGTTCGGTGTTCGTCCGACCCCGACAAGGATTTCGTCGACGGTCACGTCATACTGTTGGCCATGCGACCCGACCGTCAGACGCTTGCCGCCTTCGGTCTTCCCGACTTGCAGATGTTTTCCACAGCACAGGAGCTTCACTCCGTCGCGCACCATCTGTTGCTCCACAATGTCCGCCGCATCGCGATCTTCGTTCGGCATGATCCCGTGCATCGCTTCGACAATGTAGACCTGGCTTCCAAATCGGGCAAATGACTGTGCCAGTTCGCATCCGATAGGGCCGGCTCCGATGATTCCGATTCGCTGCGGCAGCTCCGTCAGGGAAAAGACTGTTTCGTTCGTCAGGTATCCGGCTTCCTGCAGCCCGGGCGTCGGAGGAGTCGATGCTTGCGCGCCGGTGCAGATTGCCGCCTTCGCGAAGGTCAATGTGCGATCACCGGCCGGCCCCTCGACTTGAATACGATCGTCTCCGACGAAATGGCCGTTGCCGATGTAGACGTCCACACCGAGTTTGGCATATCGATGAGCGGAATCGTTGTGACTGATCCGCGCGCGCAACTTTCTCATGCGCGCCATCACGGCTCCGAAGTCGTACGTCACGCCGGCTGGGATCTCGAGGCCAAACTCCTTGGCACGCCGTAGATCGACCCAGGCCCTGGCTGCTCGGATCACACCTTTCGACGGCACGCACCCGACATTGAGACAGTCTCCTCCCATCAGATGCTTTTCGATCAACGCGACTTTTGCTCCCAAGCTCGCCGCAACGACCGCTGTAATGAGTCCCGCCGTGCCGGCTCCAATGACTACGATGTTGTAGCGACCGGTCGGCTCGGGGTTGACCCAATTGGAAGGATGCACATTGGCGACGAGTTGCTGATTGTACTCGTCGTTTGGAAAAACCAACGACTGCTCGTGCTCTTGCGTTGCAACGGTTTCTGAGAGAGGCTTCATCATCGCGTCGCACCATTCGCTATGAGTTTTCGGTTGATCGATGACCTATTCATGACGCTGGTTTGGCTGCAAACCGTTTGTAGACGACCGGCACCAGAGCGAGCAGTCCCAAGAGGATAAAAGCCCCGATGACGTTTGGTGACGCGATTTCCTTCAGTGAGTTGATGGTGCCCAGTTGGCGTCCTGCATAGGCATAGACGAACGAACCGGGAATGATGCCGAGCGTGGTGGCTCCGATATACGTTCCCACACTCACGCGGGTCAGTCCTGATACCAGGTTGACTACGAAAAAAGGAAAGAGCGGGATCAGTCGCAGGGTGAGCAGGTAGCTGAACGCATTCTTGGCGAAGCCTTCTTGGAACGGTCCCAGCGACTTCCCGAACTTCTGTTCCACGGTATCTCGTAACAGATATCGTGCGGTCAGAAACGAGAGGGTTGCGCCGGTCGTTGCTCCCAGGTTCACGAACAGCGTTCCAAGGACGGCCCCGAACGTGAACCCTCCGGCGAGCGTGAGAATGACCGCACCCGGCAGCGACAAACCGGTGACAATCGCATAGGCGACAATAAAGATGCCGACCGCCGCGGCATGATTGGCCTCTGTGAACGCCAGCAGATGGTCTCGATTGTCTTTCAGTGTGGCCAACGATAAGAACCGTCCGAGATCCAGATAGAAGAAGGCTCCGATTCCCAGTCCAATCATAACCGCAATGATGACCTTGCCGGAAGGATACTCCTTCGCGGAGGGAGTGGGGATCGGATGGGTTGTGTCAGCCTGATGTCCGTCGGCACGCGATGTTTCCATAGACGGGACTCCCTTCGTATGGCTATCTAGAATCCGAGAGAGGTTTATGCTGCAACGTAGGTTCTCCGGAAGCCTCTCCTCTCGACATGATTCCAGGATAACCCACTTGCCGTGGAGATTCTGTGAGCCAGTTCACAGTCTGATAGATAGGAGGACAGCCAGGAGAAAAGCCCCACAATAGGCCTCGATTTCGTTGGGATTTCACACGAACGTGTAAGTTGGATGACAGCCCCTTTTTGAAAAGACAACGCAATCTAAGGACTTTGGTATCAAGAGATGTATTGCCTCATGGAGGAGAAATCATTAGACTGACGGCCTAATCCGGCGGTTGATTACTTGATGACATGGAACAGCCTTCCTCCTCCACAAATAAGCTGTGGTACCTGAAGCACATCCGCTTGTTCGACGGTATCTCTCCGTCTGAAATGCAGGAGATGGAGAGGATTACCCGTATGGAGGAAGTTAAGAAACGTCAGCCTCTCTATCTTCCCGGTGATCCAAGCAGCAGTGTGTACCTCCTCAAAAAGGGGCGCGTCAAAATTGCCAACACAGCCCCCAGTGGGAAAGAAGTCACCTTTGATATTCTCGAGCCAGGCGAAGTCTTCGGTGAGCTGGAGGTCTTGGAAGATGCCCCTCGCTCGACTTCAGCGGAAACCCTCGATGATACGCTCATCTGCGTGATCCCGCGCAAAGACTTCGACCAATACCTCGCGATGCATCCGAACGTGACGGTGAAGCTGACTAAGCTCATCGGCCTGCGACTCAAGAAAATCCAGAGTCGCGTCGAAGATCTCGTTTTTCGCGATGTACCGGCTCGCTTGGCCCATCTCCTCTCTGAGTTGAGCAAAACCGATGGCATCGCGGACAAGCAAGGGATTCGTCTGAAGGCTAAGTTGACTCACCAGGAAATGGCCAACCTGATCGGGTGCAGCCGCGAAACCGTGAGCACCATTATGGGGCAGTTTCGGGACCAAGGGCTCATCCATATGGACGGGCGAACGATCACCCTTCTGAAACCGGACGCACTTTCTCGCTTCGCTTCCTGACTCTTGTCTTTTGCCATTCAGTCAGCTGGGGTGTTGCGGGGTGATGGGAACGGACGGTGTTCCCATCACCTGCAAGGATGTAGACCGGTTGCCCACGATTAGGATCGAGGTTTCAGAAGTTGAAGCGAACGGGTGATACCAAAGACAAAACTGGTTCCTTGCGCAAGGTTCTTGTTGGCATCCCGCGCCAAGGGGATTTGGGCCATAACATACACCGACGTCCCTTCAGTATACCGAGACGTGAAGAGTCGCCCGATGTCGAGTTGAAATCCTGGGGTATAGGCAAAGTAGGTCGATCCGGTATTCGGCACTCGGCGATCGAGGATACGAGGATCGATCACCGTCGGTTCCTCTCCTGAAAACGGGGCGGCCGATTGCTCCAGATTTGCCGTGACGTTGTCCTGCGTGAGATAGCGGAAGTTGAATTGATGAGACAATACAAGCCAGGGAGTCGTGACCAGATTCACTCCGACGTTGAACTGGTACTCGTCTCCAAATTGATACCCATCCCGATTGCGGAAGGTGTGGCGATAGCTGGCGAAGGCAAACTGGCTCAATCGATGGGGAATCAGCTCATAGGTCTGGTAGATCGAGCCGATGAGACCAACCTGGCCACGCCCCAGTTGCCCCGGGGATTCCAAGATCTGCCCTGAACTATCCCGTGCTTGGGTATCCCCAGTCGGCAATTCCAGGCCGAACCCCATGACAACATTATAGCGAAGCGCCGCCAACACGTTGTACTTGGCAGTCACCCGCACGTCGCCGAAGCCGTTATCTGAAAAATTGACCGACTCGCCGGCCTCGGTTGCCGACTCGCCGAGCCCATCGATGTGCAGATGCTTACGTTTGAGATACGGCACAGTCAATTGAATGGCAAACCGATCCGTGACGCCATAGTTCAAGTCGAGCGTATAGGTCTGTGTGATGGTTCGAACTTCCTGGTGGTGATCTAAAATCAAGCGTTGCTGAGCCTGATTCGCCGCCGGAATAATCCCCGTGGCGCCGCTGAGCAGCCGCATCGGAGTATAGTTGTAGATCCCACTCACCGTCAGCATGCCTTGTTGCGGGACCTGTTGCTGTGCTTCGATCACCACAAAGCAGCTGACGGCGCCACAGGAGGCAATCGCCTCCGATCGCAGAAACACGGGGGAGAGGGCCAGAAAGAAGAGAAATGACACCTGACGAGTAAATCGCATGGTACTGCTCCTTTGATAGTCGGCCTGACGTCTTCCGCCAACACGAAGACGCACCGAGAAAATGACGAGAACGCCCCATCACGATCCTCTCTGGGTGGACGTGCCAGGGGCACGGATACCACTCCATGCGAGGTCGCAATCGGGCTGATGAACAGATGTGGCTGAAACCGATCAGGCCTCGGAGGGCGGCCCTCGGGTGAACGGGTGAGACGGCGGGACATTCCGCCGAGGGGACGGATGGTTGGAGTCGAGAACCTCTGCCGCTGCAAGCGTGGCGTCGGTAAGGTGGAGGGCAGAGTCTATGGCCTGACCGGCTGCACAGAACCAGGCACAGAGCGGACTCGAATGGCTGTTCGAATGATGGTTGCCGTGATCGAATTCGTGCACGATCAGGTGAGGGCCGACCAAAACAATCGAGGTGAGCAGTACCCCTGCCAGCACGATCACGAGATGTAATCGGAAATGAGCACGCATAGATATAGCGATTTCCTCGGTCAAAAGAGCCGCATTCACAGTAAAGGTATCAAACGGCTCTTTACGGTTCTGTCGCCGTTCTACGAGGGACGGAAGAAAAGAACTGTGAGGTGGATTACAGTTTCGAACCAAGCGCCAACCTATTGGCATACCCGTTCAGGAGTCGGCGGGACTTGGCGGGATTTTCTTTGGCGAAGCGATGAACGACAAGATTCTTTCTCTATGTCCTTGATTGCTCGAACACCAACCGCTCAGCCTCCGACCACTGCTCCAGATCGTGCCCATGCTCACTGCTGTTTCGGCAGGAGAGCTAGTTGTTGGAGTACTTACTGTAACTGCTTCTGCGTTGGCCGCTCCTGCTACTGCACAGCTTAACGACCAGGTCCGTGTTAAATAGGCCTCTACTCGCCGTTCGCTCGTTCGACATGGCCGCCGAATTTGTAACGCATCGCAGAGAGCACCTTCTCGGCAAACGAGTGGTCTTGGCGCGAACGGAATCTCGTGTAGAGCGACGCGGAAAGGACATCCGCTCGCACCCCCTCTTCGATCGCCGCCATCACTGTCCAGCGCCCTTCTCCTGAATCTTCGACCGACCCGGTAAAATCGGACAAGTCCGGGTTTTCCGCCAGCGCCGAAGCCGTCAGATCGAGCAGCCACGATCCCACAACACTTCCGCGTCGCCAGACTTCGGCGATGTCGGGCAAGTTCAAGTCGTACTGCATGTCCTTCGGGAGGTTCTCGGAGTCGGCATGACGAAAGATGTCGAACCCTTCGGCATAGGCCTGCATCAGGCCGTACTCAATTCCGTTATGGACCATCTTGACGAAGTGTCCGGCGCCGGATGGGCCGCAATACAAATACCCTTCTTCCGCTGTACTCGTGACCGTGCTCCGGCCTAGAGTGCGTGGAATATCGCCCCGGCCAGGAGCCAGCGTTTTGAAAATCGGATCAAGGTCTCTCACCACCGGTTCGGGCCCTCCGATCATCAGGCAGTAGCCTCGGTCCAATCCCCACGTCCCTCCGCTCGTGCCCACATCGACATAGTGGATGCCATGGTCTTTGAGAGACCGGGCGCGCCGGATGTCATCTTTAAAATAGGAGTTTCCTCCATCAATGATGATGTCATCCGGACTGAGCCGTTGGGCAAGGAACTCGACCGTGGTTTCGGTTGCGTCTCCCGCCGGCACCATCACCCAGACGGCGCGCGGGGCTGCCAATCGGCTGGCCAGGTCGGCCAGAGAATCGGCTCCGACGGTGCCTTCAGTGACCAGCCGTTGGACATGCTCCGGATTCCTGTCGTACACGACACACTGATGCCCCCCTCGCATCAACCGCCGCACCATATTGGCCCCCATTTTACCGAGACCGATCATTCCCAATTGCATAGAACAGACTCCTTCTGCGCCGTCTTACTCGACGCCCTTGTATCGTCAAACACTCACTCTACGTGATTGCGATCAATGTCTCAGTCTCATGACCCTTCCCGGGCGCTTAACGAGAAGCGGTTCTGCCAACCGATCTTCATCTCGTTGAGCCTTTTTCGGCATGGTGTTGCCTTGATGGTTCCGCCCGGCGGAGACCAGCGCATATAGGTCGTATTTCAGAAGATCGCCGATGCGATCCAGCGTGATATCAGCCGCCGGAAACGCTGCGAGGATTTTGGAATCGGTCGCATAATGTCCCTGACGTGGAAACACGGTCGTCACCCGCCTTCCCCACGCCTGCTTGACGGCCGTCAAGATTCGCAGCTTGTCGTCCACCAGTACATAATGGTCGGCGGGATAGCGGCGCTCGACTTCACTCAGCTCCCGTTCTTTGTGAACATAGATCAGGACGTTGTGTCGGACCGCCTCGTAGAGCCCTGAGCGCTCGATCTTACGGGGTTGGAACACGACATCTCCATCGGAGAGAATGACAGGCGTTCCCCATTTCTGACACTGTTCCACCACATCGAGCGCATCTGGGTAAAGCCGGTCTGCAAAGGGATAGTTCACCAGGTACGACGAGATCGCCAACAGGTTGTGATCATGAGGATGTTCAATCCGATACCGTTGCAGAGCGCCGAGGTAGTCGGCGTAGCCGAGCTCCGCGCGTAATTGTTCGAAGATGGCCCAATACTGCTGCTGACAGGCACCTCCGATTTCATGTTCGAGATGTCGCCGCAGATCGGCCGTGACTCGATCGTTGTCGAGCAACGTATTGTCCACGTCGAGCAGGAAGACGACCGGGTTCACGTTCCGTTTGCGGGATCGGCTCCGCATGGGCATGGCGGACTTCATATTACGGCGCTTTCTCCCACAGACGCTGCCCGCCGACGAAGGCCATGTCGGACAGGCTCCTACCTTTGAAATGCCGCGCGATAATCGGGGCTGCATGGTTCGATCCGACGATGCTCATGCGTGCTCTTTCGGGCTCCGCCACCCGCCGAATGGGGCGATCAGCGCGTGAGATTCGTACGGTCCCCATGAGCCCGGCTCGTAGTCATAGACCGGCGTCGGCATCCCCAGGACCGGATCGACCACGCGCCAACTCGCTTCGACGCCGTCTTGACGCGCGAACAGCGACGCATCTCCGACCATCGCGTCGCCGATCAGCCGTTCATAGGCCTCCATCTCGTCCCCTCGTTGGTGGCAGACAAAGAGTTCGGTCTCATCCCCGATCATCTTCTCTCCCGGTACTTTGGCGAGGGCGCCGATCGCCACCGCGACTCGAGTAGGGCCGAGCCGGAAGCGCACATAGTTGCGTCGCGCGGTGACCGTCTCGCAGAACACGTTCTGGGGCGGACGCTTCAAGGTCACGAAGACTTCTGTGGCCGTCACGGGTAAATGCTTGCCGGCTCGGATAAAGAACGGCACTCCGGCCCAGCGCCACGAATCAAGGTGGATCTGGAGCGACGCGAACGTTTCGACCTGCGAGCCTGGAGCCACTCCCGCTTCCTGGCGATAGCCACGAAACTGTCCCCGCACCAGGGTGTGCCCGGTGAGCGGTCGCATACGCTTGAAGACTTTGACCCGCTCGTCGCGCAACGCTTCCCCCGCTCCGCTGATCGGCGGCTCCATCGCGAGATTCGCCACCGTTTGCAAGAGATGGTTCTGGACGACGTCGCGGAGCGCGCCGGCTTCCTCATAGAAACTTCCACGGCCGGAGACGCCGAACTGTTCCGCCATCGTGATCTGAATGCTTTCAATGTACTCGCGATTCCAAATCGGTTCGAGGAACGAGTTGGCGAAACGGAAGTACAGAAGGTTTTGGATCGACTCTTTGCCGAGGTAGTGGTCGATCCGAAAGATCGACGATTCATCGAAGATGGTGTGCAGCGTGCGGTTGAGCGCCTGCGCCGAGGCGAGATCCCGTCCGAATGGTTTTTCGACCACCACCCGCGCGCCATGGGAACAACCGGACTGGCCCAGCCCCTCAACCACCGTGGGAAACATACTGGGTGGGATCGCCAGATAATGGAGGGGGCGCCGTGCATCGCCGAGTTCCTGGCGAAGACGAACAAAGGTGTCGTGTTCCCGATAGTCGCCGTCGATGAATCGCAGCAACCGGACGAGCTTGGCAAAGGCGGCTTCATCCACCCCGCCGCCATATTGCGTGAGGCTGTCGCGGGCACGATCGCGCAACTGGTCGAGGGGGCGATTCGCTTTGGCCACTCCGATCACCGGCACCGTTAAATGACCATTCTTGATCATCGCTTGCAACGCGGGAAAGATCTTTTTGAACGCCAAATCACCGGTCGCACCGAAGAGTACGAGTGCATCAGCCTGTGAGTCGGTCATCATTCCCTCCAGTCGGAATCAGCCACGGTGCATGGTCACGTTGTTCCTGTGTGGTGGCACCCCGTTTCGTTCCTCATCTCAACGCGTGCTCCATGGCCGCCTTGAGGACCGCCAGCCCTGCCGGCACATCGAGGCCCAGGTGCACCCTCATCAGCCGCCGGCCTCGCTCCGCCAAGACCTGAAAATCCCCGCGCGCCTGCGCTGCCTTGACGATGCCGAATGTGTAGCGCTGCCCCGGCACCAGGAGGTCTGCGGCATCGTCGCAGGTGATCTGGAGAAACACCCCGCTGTTCGGGCCCCCTTTGTAGGCCTGGCCGGTGGAATGGAGAAAGCGAGGCCCGAAGCCCAGGCAGGTGGCAACATGTTTTGTGTCTCGCACGCGATGACGGATGGCTTGAAGCTGCGCATGATACCCATGGTTCATGTCGAGATAAGCCAGCAGCGCAAAGTAATCACGCTCTCCAAGTTGACTCACATGGGCTCTGAGATAGCTCACCAAGGTCGGAGACGTGCTTGCTACAGCCCTAAGTGTCTCGACATAGGTCGGGTCGCCATAGAGCCTGATCCCTTGCTCTTCCCAGATCGGCAACTCCGGCGGGAGCACCCCGGTCCGTTCGTACTCAGCCGTCAACTGTTTGGTCGCAACTTTGCTGGCTTCCACGTCCGGCTGATTAAAGGGATTGAGCCCCATGATCGCTCCGGCGACCGCCGTCGCAAATTCCCAGCGAAAGAACTCCTGGCCAAGATCGTAGAGATCGTCCACCGAGATCCGGACCACCGGCTGTCCTGCGCGCTCAAGCGTATTGATGGCGTCGTCCTGGCTCTCGTCGGGACCGGACTGCAACCGGATGTATACGAACAGACGGTCCGCTCCATACACCTCCGGTGCCCCGACCGTTTCACGATCGAGCGGAATGATCCCCTTGCCCTCTTTCCCGGTCGATTCCGCAAGCAGTTGTTCGAGCCAGGCGCCCAGCGAGGCCACGGCGGGCGACGCGATGATCGTCACTTTGTCGTGTCCGTGATTGGCGAGCACGCCCAGGATCGTGCCGAGGACAAGACCGGGGTTTTTCTCGACCGGCACACAAGCGGAACAGGCTTGCGCCATGGCCTTCGCCCGGTCGAGGAGTTTCGGCACATCGATACCCATGAGGGCAGCCGGCACCAGGCCGAAATGCGACAGGGCGGAATAGCGGCCTCCGATATTGGGACGGCCGAAAAAGAGATGACCAAACCTGTCCGTCTTGGCGACCTGTTGCAGTGCCGAACCGGGATCAGTGATCGCAATGAATCGTCGTGCGGCCTCTTTAACTCCGACAAGATGTTGAACGAGATTGAAAAAGTATTGCTTGAAGATGTTCGGCTCAAGCGTGCCCCCGGACTTGCTTGAGACGATGAACAGGGTCGTCGCAGGGGTGATGGTCTGTTCGATGGCTTTGATCTGGGCCGGATCAGTCGAATCCAACACGAGAAGCTCCGGATAGCCCTCTTGTTTCCCGAACGTGATCTTCATGACTTCGGGGCAGAGACTTGAGCCTCCCATGCCCAACACCAGAGCATGCGCGAATCCTCCTTGTTTGGCTTCTTCAGCGAGACTGGTAAAAATTTTGGGATGCGCCAATTGGTCTTCGGTCACACCGAGCCAACCGAGCCAGCGGTCCTCGTCCTTCCCGGTCCAGAGAGAGGCATCGCGGGCCCACAGCCGTCTGACTTTTTGACCGTCCCTCCAGTCCTTCAGGCAAGATCGCATGGCGGCACTCAACGATATAGGTAGGGTGTAAGAGCATTGATTGATGCGTGAAGAAATACCCGCCTTGCCCTGCTGCTCGACGGCGGTGAGCAGTTTGTCGAAGGCGTGCTTGAACAATTGTAGCCCTTCGCCCAGCAGCCGGTCGGTGATCTCCTTCATCGAGAAGCCCGCTCGTTCAAGCGACCGCATCGTCTCCTTCGCCTGCTTGATCCCTTCCGTGAGGCGACTGTGTGGGAGTCCATGATCGCGAAAGGCCTCGAGCGTCGCCAGGGGAACCGTGTTGACCGTGTCGGCCGATCAGTTCCTCCACATAGATCACATCGCGATAGGCTGGATTTTTCGTGCCGGTACTGGCCCAGAGCACCCGTTGGGGCATCGCCCCGCGCTTGGCCAGCGCCGCCCAGCGCGGACCGGAGAACAGCCTACGGTACCGTTGATACGCTAATTTGGCGTTTGCGATCGCGACGGTTCCCTGAAGGCTTCTAAACACCCTCTGTTCAGCGTCTGTAGCGGACATTGTGAGACGCGCGGCAATCGTGTTGTCGACGGCAGTATCGATACGGCTCACGAAAAAGCTGGCCACACTTGCCACGCGTCCTACGTCACCGCCCCGCGCCAGCAACTGTTCCAAGCCGGTGAGGTAGGCCTCAGCGACCTGCTCGTAGGTTTCCTGCGCAAAGAGGAGGGTCACGTTGACGTTGATCCCCTTGCCGATCAATTGCACGATGGCGGGAATCCCTTCCGCGGTGGCCGGCACTTTGATCATCAGATTGTCCCGACCGACGGCGTCCCACAGGCGCTTCGCTTCGTCGAGCGTGCCCCGCGTATCGTGGGCCAGATGGGGGGAAACTTCCAGGCTGACATAGCCGTCGCGCCGACTCGTCTTGGCATAGACCGGCTGCAGCGCGTCGGCGGCGGTTTGGATATCCTCGATGGCCAGGCGCTCATAGCGTCCTTTCGCGTCCAAGTCAGGACTTCGATGGAGCTCCTGTAGTGCCGCTTTGTAGTCGGTGCTGCCGATGATCGCTTTCTCAAAGATGGCGGGGTTCGACGTGATACCGCGCAGCCCATCCTCGTCGATCAGGCGTTGCAATTCGCTACCGTCGATGAGACTTCGCCTGATGTAGTCAAGCCAGACGGATTGCCCGAACGACTGGAGCGCGCGCACCGGATTCATGACACTGACATGTGCTGGGTCCATGAGGTCTTCTCCTTCAAGGGTGTGTGTGGCTCGTTTTCGTGGGTGCCAGGAGTGCTTGTGCCGTTTCGATCAGCCGTTCCGGCGTAAATCCGAATTTCCTCCGCAAGGCTTTCAGAGGGGCCGACGCGCCGAAGGTGTTCATGCCGATGCTTGTCCCCGCCGGACCGACATAACGATCCCACCCTGTCGTCGCGGCTTGTTCGACAGAGATCCGAGCCGTGACGTGCGGAGGGAGCACCTGATCTCGATAGGCTTGACTCTGCCGCTCGAAGAGCTCCCACGAGGGCATGCTGACGACGCGGGCTCGGATCCCTTCGGCGATGAGGCGCTCATAGGCGGCCACGCAGAGGGAGACTTCGCTGCCGGTCCCCAACAGCAGGACATCCGGATTCCCGCCGGGCACATCGGCAAGGACGTAGGCGCCCTTCGCCACGCCGGAAGCCGGGGCGTAGGTCGTTCGGTCAAGCGTTGGGAGCGCCTGTCGGCTGAGCACGAGCACCGCCGGCTCATGGTGCAGCCCGATGATCACTCGCCAGGCTTCCGTCACCTCGTTGGCATCCGCCGGCCGGAGGACAATGAGGCCGGGGATCGCCCGCAGCGCGGCCAATTGCTCGATCGGCTGATGGGTGGGGCCATCTTCGCCCACTCCGATAGAATCATGCGTGAAGACATGGATGACGGGAATCTCCATGATCGCGCTCAGTCGGATTGCCGGCTTTGCGTAGTCGCTGAAGATCAGGAAGCCGGACCCGAAGGGACGCACTTTCGAGAGGGACAGCCCGTTGAGGATCGCTCCCATGGCATGTTCCCGCACCCCAAAATGCAAGTTGCGTCCACCATAGTCGGTGGGGGAGAAGTCGCCGGAACCCTCAAAGGTCAGTCGAGTCTTGGTGGAGGGAGCGAGATCCGCCGAGCCTCCGATGAGCCATGGCACGTGGCGAGCTAGGGCGTTCAACACTCGTGCCGACGCATCCCGGCCAGCCAGTCCCTTCGGGTCACCAAGAAAGATCGGCAGATCCTGATCCCAGCCTTCCGGAAGCTCCCGGCGTTGCATCCAGTAGAGTGCGTCGGCCAATTGTGGATACTGCAGCCTGTAGGTCTTGAATCGTGCCATCCACTGTTCGCGCGCCGCTCGGCCGCGCGCACCCATACCGCTCTGGAAATGCTCCGGCACGCCGGACGGAATGCGGAACTTTTCTTCCTCCGGCCACCCATACCGGCGCTTCGCCAGTTTGATTTCCTCCTCCCCCAACGGCTCTCCGTGCGCCGCGCTGGTGTCCTGTTTGTGCGGCGCTCCATACCCGATATGGCTGTCGACGATGATCAGGGTCGGCCGGTCTTCGCAGTGGCGAAAGATGGTCAGGGCCCGGTTGAGTTTCGCCAGATCGTTGGCATCGTCGACATGTGTCACGTTCCAATCGTAAGCGAGGAAGCGGGTCGCCACATCCTCACTGAAGGCCAAGTCCGTGTGTCCTTCGATCGTGATGTGGTTGTTGTCGTAGATCCAACAGAGATTGGAGAGTTTGAGATGCCCAGCTAGGGACGCCGCCTCGCCCGTCACCCCCTCCATCATGCAGCCGTCGCCGCAGAGGGCGTAGACGTCATAGTCGATCATCTGAAACTCGGGACGATTGAAATAGGCGTTCATCCACCGGCCGGCCATAGCCATGCCGACGCTTGTGGCCACGCCTTGCCCTAATGGACCGGTCGTCGTTTCGACACCGGAGGTCCAGCGATATTCGGGATGGCCGGGGCACTTGCTGTCCAGTTGGCGGAACTTTTTGATGTCGTCCAGCGTGACCGACAGTTCTCCCACCGTTTCGTAGGCCGGATTGACCGCTTTCACTCGGCAGAGATGCAGCAGCGAATAGAGGAGCATGGACGCATGTCCGATCGAGAGCACGAATCGATCGCGATTGGGCCAGATCGGATCGTCAGGATCGAAGCGCAGAAAGTGCTGCCACAAGGTGTACACCACGGGCGCCATGGCCATAGCCGTGCCGGGGTGGCCGGAGTTCGCGGTCTGCACTGCGTCCATCGACAGGGTGCGAATGGTGTTGATGCAGTGTGTGTCTATGGTTTGCGTTGTCCTCGCAATTCCGACCTCTTCACATTTCACCTGAGGCCCTCCCTCTGTAGGATCAACTCGATCTGGATCTATGTGGATGATGTGATCTGCGCTCTGTTTCCTACGCTATCAGCCCCAAGACGCGACGTCTGTGAGCCGGCTTACGATTCGACTGAGGTTCGCACTCGTCCTCGATGGTCATCCTCCTTGTGAGACGGGGGTTGCGAGAGCGGTGGTATTGGCAATCGGCGCGAACGGACTGTTGAGAGTGTCCAATGGGAAAATCGGAGTCCGACCGATCCGGCGCAGCGCCTCAACGATACGTTCCGGCCTTCCCCAATCGCTCCACAGCGTGTTCGTGAGCTCGGTCACTGCCACGCGCTCGGGCACCCGCTGTAACAGGTCGGCTGAAAAATTTCTGGCCGGCATGGTCTGATAGGTCTCCTCCAAGACCCGAACTTCCTTCGGAGTGCCGATGGCCCGCCCGAGTCGCTCGAACCGTTTCATGAGATCGGGGAAACACCGTCGGCCCAATTCCCATAGCGTGTCCGCCTTGGCGGTCATCACCATCGTGTTCCAGAGGGCGTGGCGTGAGAGGGCTGTATCCGCCTCTTGCGCCGTCGGCTTCTCCAAGAAACTCTGGACCGTCTGGATCGGCTTTCCCCCGGCCTGAGCGAGGCGCTGGCCCGGCAAGATCCAGCCGTAATCCAGCTCAAGTCGATCCGGAGCGATACCCAGTAAGACGATATGATTCTTCAGCCGCTCGGCTGCTCGCACCGCGTCCTGGACATTCTCGAGGAACTGCTCTTCCGGAAAGACGAAATGGTCCGACGGGTAAATCACCACGGTTGCCTGGCGGTCTTGCGCTCGAATATAGGTCAAGGGCAGAAACACCCCGGCTGCCGTATCTCGGTTGGCCGGTTGAAACAACAGGATACCGACCCCACGTCCTGCCACCTGCGTCATCGCTTCATGCCGGTGGGCCTGCGAGACGACGAGGACCGACCGTTCAGCCGGCGCGAGGCGTGCCGCACGGTCCAGGGTATGCTGGAGCAGGGATCGGGTGCCGACAAACGTGCAAAACTGCTTCGGCCTCTGCTGGCCGAGCCACCGCTGCACGAAGGACCCTACACGGGTTCCGTCGCCGCCGGCCAACACGATCGACCACAGGTTCCTTCGATTGCTCGATTGCGTCATGACATCCTCCTCCTCTGATCGGTTCGAATGGACTCAACTTCGACCGCTATTCTCGAACGGCCCTCGCCCGTTTCTGCAGATAGGCGTTGCGGACCGCCGCATAGAGATCGAGGGTCGTGTCTTCCACTCCCTCGAACATCTCCAGATTGAGCGACCGGTCGTTCAGCGTCTGACCGACACCGGCCCCGAATCGCGCGATGGTGTATGTCGTTTGATTGCTGGATGGCACCACAAAGACCAGCCAGGTGACCGGATCGAGCGCCATGTCAGCGACGTAGCCGAGGCCATCCCGCAGGGTCAGTGGCGGGAAGAACGGTAGCACCAAATATGGACCGGGTTTCATCCCATAGACTCCCAACATTTGGCCGCTATCCTCATCCGGCGTGTCGAGCTCCCACCACTGCTTCGCCGGATCGAAGAAGCCGGCGATCCCGACCGTGCTGTTGATGAAAAACCGTCCCAATTCAATTCCAGCCCCTTTGGCTTTTGCCTGAAACAAGTTATTCATCAGACGCGGTACGACGCGGACATGATGGAAGAAGTTGCCGACTCCGACTTGCACGGCATCGGGCAAGACCACGTCATAAGCCTGGGCGACAGGCTTCAGGGCGTACGTGTCCACCTTCCGATTGAACTCGAACATCACCATATTGAACGGTTTCCAAGGATCGTGCTCTTGCAATTCCGACGTCTGTTCAGACGGGACGAAAGGATCGTAGGACTCGTCTGGACCTGATGCAGAGATCATCGCCGTATAGACCGGTTTGGGCTGAGACGGCTCGTCGAGTTCTGGTTTGGTGATGACCTGGGCCACTATGGTCGATGGCGCCGACTCAAGCGACCCAAGACGGGCGGGAAGCGAGTTGCATCCCGTCATGTCCAGTGCTATCCCAATCAAGACCAACCAGGGAGCCATTGATCGTCGTCCTGGATGTCGGCGATACGGATCGAGCATCGCGGCACGTAAGAAGATATACACGTTCCCCGCCGGTACCTGCTTTGGACTTGCTGTTGGAGTCTTCTTTGTCGCAGGCACGTCGGCCTTCTGCCTCGCCCATAAAGCACGTGATGTGCCACATCGGGACCACCGCTCGCGAATCGCGAAGCGGACCGGATTCCAACCGGTTATGCCGAATAGTCCGTACAGTCGGGGAGCGAGCGTCTTCGCTCGCCACTCCGACATTCCGCACCGACGGCGACGGTTCGTATCGATCCGATCATGTCCGTCACCTGAACAACGTGACAACATTGAGGCGACCGCGATGGATAGGTGGGAACCCTCCAGGTCTGGGACTACCCCTATGGCAGTGCGGACCAGGAGTTCGCCCGCTGGTTCTAGTGGCCACCCCTGGTCGAGTGCCGGATGGCGGCAGTCGCCAAGCTGATTTGGTGTCGCCTCCAGGCGCACCGGCATCACCCATGCGGCAGTGGACGTCCTCAACGTCATTATTCAGTGGGTCACGAAAACGACCTGCGGCTTCCGGAATGTCGAGCATTTCAAGACCGCGATCTATTTCCATTGTGGAGGATTGGATCTCTACCCAACCCACACGAAAGTCTGAAGAGCCCATATATTGGCGTCATTGAGAGTCGTTTGCCCGGAAAGCCGACGGTATCGAAGACCTGGTCGGACCCTAACCGCACATGATGGCTTTCCGGCTCGCCCAAGAGATTACTCAGCGGGCAAGGCGCGATCGTCATGCCGTCGCAACTGTGCGCCACATGAGTCCGTGCGATGAACGCTGCGGCGAGGCGGGCCGCGGAGGAAATCGTTCTCACTCGTGACTCCCAGCGCAAATCGCCAGAGCCGAAAATCGAACAGGACGACGCAATCCGTGCGTCTTGTGTTATTTCCGGTACCGTTCAAGGAGTCGTCGTTCGGCCTCCAGCCAATGCTCGATGTCGTGCCCATGGGCGCATCCACACTCACAGAAGAGCTGATAGGCAAGGGTGCGGATCTCTTCTGGAGCGGTCTCGCGGCCCGTCTCGGACGAGTTGCCTTTTTTGACTTCTTTTTTCTCTTTACTCATCCCCGCCTCCTTCTTTGTGTAATGATCCAGGATCTTCCCTCTTACGCCTCCTTTTACCAGTTTTTTCAAGTCACCGACTGTAAGCCACCTCACAACCAGCAAGAGATTTCACTGAGAGATAGGGTCCGGTGTCCGCGTCATGGTGGGTGGTAGACACGCTCGCCAAACGAATGGCTGTTAGGGCATGGCCGGCGGAGCTGGGAAGTGCCGACGGTGGAGATGAGAGCGAGAACCGTCAGAACTGTCGGATAAGTCAGAAACAGAGAGCGGCGACAGCCTCAGCTCAATGGTCCCCCGCAGGAATCGCATCGCGAGGAAATGTCTGGACCGGCAGCTGCTGACTGAGCAGGAGGGACATGGGTGGGAGTGAAGACCGGCATGTCGCCGCGCAAGAGGCGCACCCAGCGTGCGGTAGGGTATCGAAGGACCATCTTTGGAATCAGCAGGAGCATGGCCACCATCACCAAGCCCAGCAAGATCATCAACCACGTGCCCGAAACCACTGTGCTCCCCGCATAGGTCAGCGCCAAGGTCGGCACAATCATCCCCAGCAGTGTTGCCACAGCAAAAGCTCGAAGCGACATGTTCGTCAGACCGGCTCCATAACTGACAAGATCAAACGAAAAGACCGGAACAAGTCTCGCCAGGAAGATGAAGATGGCCAGGTGCCGATCCGAGCAACGTTCGCAAAACA
>JAHBWQ010000190.1 GCA_019636915.1 Nitrospira sp.
AATCCTGAAGCGGGGAATATATGTTGTCCGGTGTTGCATCTTCCTCTCCTTTTTGAAGGTGGTGTTGCTCTGTCGCGGAGAGTTCAAGAGCAAAAACACCCCGAAGGAAAAAGGAGAGGAGAAGGCGGGCGTTGCTGGCGTGACACGAAGCGGTGGGCGTGACTGAGCGTTTCATCAAAAGGCATGACCAGTGCGGTCACGCCGGGGCGGGTTACGTCCGCCGGTGCAACACCGGAAACAAGATCGATTGCCGGGCGGGGCAGAGCGTCATCCGGCCTCGAGGTCTGCGCACGTGAGCATCATGAAGCATTCGTCCTCGGCGCGGTGCTTCGCGGCGGGTACCGCCCATCCGAGACAATTGTCCTTGGAGGTATGGCCGAAGCGACAGTCGGGTGGCGGTGGGGCGTAACGGGACCAGAAGGCAGAGACGGCTTCGAGACAGACGATGCAGTGGGCATCATGGCCTCCGGCGATTGTAGAGCGGGCCTTCAGATCCACATGGGTGACGTAGCGGTATTTCTCCGGCGGGATTGCGATGATCGTGCTTTTGTAGTGATGATCATGTCATTTCATGCTGACCTAGGACTGTGCGCCGGAAATAAGGGCACGATCGAACTCGATCATGCTCCATGAACGATTACGGTGACAGGATGATACGAACCGCCTTGTCTCCAAAAAATCCTTGTTCCTTGAGATTGGCAAGCCAAGTCTGAGCAAACTCCATCAGGTGCGCTTTCAAATTGGTATCGAGATGAGTGCGCTTGCCCGTCTCATCATAGCGGTACACGTCTTGATCCAACCCCAGATAATCATTCCTGAATGACACGGGTTCAGCCATGAAGCCGTGTGGGTCATGTTGAAGCAGGAACATGATCTCAGGATCGCGCATGAGGTCACCGTTCTGCTCGCCGTAATGACACAGGGACACAAGCCGATGCCCTTCTCCATCAATGCCGATCTCTCAACTGACAGCGGCATGTAGCCCTCAACGGTGATGCGGACCGCGATGTGACCGTGAAGAAGCTGATTCAAGTCTGCTGCGAAATCTCGATACATGTGCATCATCGATCTCCTTTCAGAGGGTGAAAGGACGCCCCCGGCGCGAGGGCCGAAGGCGTCCGAGGACCGGTTATTTCCAAGCCTGCTCCGTGATCCACAATTTCGCGTGACCGAGAACGACCGTGACCGCTTCCAGATCGTTCAGGCTGAACGAGTCGGAGCGCTTCCAACCATCCGCCGTCTTATAGGAGCGGGTGATGGTCACGTTGTAGAACGCGCCCTTCTCCCCCTCGTTTTTCCAAATGCTCGCGGTAATGCTGCTGCACTTGAACTTCTCGACCGGCTGAGGTTTGGGTTGTTGATCGTGAGGTGCCATGGACTGTCTCCTTTAGTTAGAGTTGATGTGCTGACCTCTCACCAGGCGTGGAGGTCACACAGCGACGACAAAGGAGACAACGAGGACGAGGCGACCTGGCGGACCGGCGGGCGCCCAGCGGAGGAATGACAGTGTACTGGCGTGATCGACGCAGCCCACCGGGGAAAGCCAGGGCCGAGGACGCACCCGCACAGGCACCACACGTCACGACCCAGGCCGGTCCCAAGTAAGCAGCTGCGAGCGGATCGCGGACACGAGGGAGAGATATGTGGAGTAGAAGACGATCCCATTCGTCACTCGCACGGATGGAATGGGACCTGGTAGGCGATCGAACCGGCCTGGCCATCAGTGAGTGTGGCCGTCGAAGACCAGGCCTGGATTCATAGGAGCGGTGGGCAGTGACCCGGAAGGGACTGCTGCTTGGAGCGGCGTAAGAGGAACGGCGCGGGCCATTCACGCGGATCGACCACCGAGGATCCAGCCCATTATTCGAACAGGTCGGCGTGCGTTCCCGTCTGTTCGAGAATGAAGAACCTGGAGTCAATTCTGTAGATGAGGAGATTGGCCCGCGCGAGTGTCGCAAGACAGAGAAGAAACGTGACCCAAATGTCGAGGAGGCGTTTCATCTTCTACCAAGACGGTCATGTTGAAGCAGAGCGATCAAAAGACACTCAGGAGAGGGTCGGTGGGGGATCACTCGACATTCGTGTTCAGGCAGTGTTGTGAGACAGTGTCTGTAGGCTGAGCTGTAAAAACTAGAGTTCCATCTTTCAGACAGTGTCTGATTCTTGAGTGAGCCCGGCTGTTGAAATTTCAGAGTTGCCCGTCTCAGCTCTGGGGTGACAAATGCGACAATCCCCTTAACTCAGGGGCCGGAATACGGCAGGCCGCTGTAAGGATGGCACGAGTTGGAGTGATTGAGTCTGAGGTGACGTTTCCGATGAAATCTGACACTGTCTGACAGATCAAGTCTTGAGTTCTACAGCTGAGCGGACGATGCTGTTTGTACAGGATCGCTTTCGCTCTCCGAACCATGGTTTGTCCCAGCGCCGTGAGTCGTAGCTTCACGTTTCGTCAATCTCGTTCGTCCGTGCTTTGTGAATCCGCCGTTTCCGCTTAGCAGTTAGATAGCCTCGATCATCGTCGAGCTTGCCAACAGAGCGCGTAGGCGACCTCGATTAGCTTGCACTGAGGATGCTGCTCAAGGAACATCAGAATGCCGGCTTGCATCGGAAACACGTGGAACGGCTGTAACAGATGGCGGTACCGGCCGTGAAGTTGGAGGACTGTTTCCAGAGCCGGAAGCGCATCATTGTTTCATGGAGCAGTGATGCAGAAAGCGCTGCGGTAAAGAGGCCCCAAGGAATAGGCTGGAATCACAGCGGACCCATGCAGAATCGTCTCAACCCACGGCTACTGTGAGTTCGGGATGCATGGGGATGTGAATGGGTATAGACTTTTTTTTCGCTTTGATAGTGGGGAATTGTGAAGAGACTCGACTGAGAATCGTGGCGGGGTCAATGACCTTGCCTTGCTCAATGAGCCACATTTCATAGAGACTCCGAATGAGGCGGTCATTGGCCACACCCAGGTTTTCTTCTCCCGTCTCCCATCGAGAGACCGTGGTTGGAGTGACGCCCAGGACGAGAGCGATATCTTTGGCTTTCTTCCTCATCTCTTTCCGGAGAAAACGAAATTCAGGGCCACTCAGGATGTAGGGCTTCCGCAACAAAAACTCGGCGATTTTTGCATGAAGACCTGGCACATTCTCGATCTCAGGAAACTCTCGCTCGCAGGCTGAACAATGGAGGCTCAGCATCCCAAGCAAGAACACATTCTTCAGGCCGGATTCCGTGTAGTGATAGGGCTTTGCCTGTGCCCGCGTCGCCAGTGTTTCACCACAGTTTGGACAACACTCCATTACGGTTCCCTTCTAAAAAGCGGTCACCAGCACAAGACCCTGTTTGGAGGGAGCCACTCGCACCGTTAACTCATCTCCGTTGAGATCAATCCCGGCGATATCGTAATTCCAGGATTTTGTCTTATCGTTCCAAATCGGCGCTGAGCTTACGGTGCCCGTATGGAAGACTTCAAGAGCGTCCTGAACAGAAAAATCTCGTTCACGACTGCGTTTCTTGAAATGATCCGTCGGGATGAGCGAACAACTGCCCTCGAGAACTGCGCGTGCTAAGGCGCTGATGTCTGTGACGGACAATGCAGGGGGATTCTTTCCCTCATCGCTTTCCTGATCACAGCGTACCATAACTTAACACCATGTAAAGTCAGTCCGTCAAGCTCTTTTTGACGTGAATCAACTTCACTCGCAAGTCATTGTATTTTCAAGAGCTGTATAGAGTCTCGTTTCATGCGGCCCGCGATTACGCAAGTGCGCCGGTTCCTTCGTCTCTGTTGGCAACTTCAGTCTCATGTCAATGATGCGGCCCAATCGCTCAGTAGACTACATGAGTGATGAGCGCTCAAGCCGTTCGTGTTGAGCGAGGCTGAAAGTAGGGTCGCCGATTTTCGGCGACCCTACTTCATTGTCCATACTCGTAGCGAAGGAATGCACCGCTGACGCGGAACGTGACGCATTCTCGTGTTTGGTACGCAGGACTAGCCCGAATGACCGCAATGGATAAGAGACGAGGCGACCGAAAATGTTGGGATGACTCTCTCTCAAGCAGCTTTCCCTCCAAGGCCTTCCGCTTCCTCGACATCAGTGGTGAAATCCAAGACGACCTGGATGGGTGCTTGCTCAGAGTGTTTATCGTTATAGACATCCACATCTGTCTTCAGCTGCAAACAGTCACCGACGATTTGCTTCCGCCTCTGCGCAAATGCCTTCTCCATGAAGGGCCGATCAGAATGATCCATTACGCCCCAAAAGGTGTACTGCACCCCGTGTTTCGTCACGCGTACCGCATGGTTTACACGATAGCGCCGCCCGTACTTGTCCTTTCGATACTCTTCTCGTAGGGCCGTCGACATATCTTCAGCGAGCCGGTCGAGTGGGTCTATTTCTGGAATGGTCAGTAAGCCCCGTGCCACTCCCCATGCCACGGCATCACGAGCAGAAGTTGGAATATCACCGTTCTCGGCCTGATACCGATGCCAGATATGTTGCAGATCGTCATGATATTTAGACATTGCGATCTCCTTACAGAGACACAGGAGCGATTTGGCCCCACCCATCGACGACGGCGCCCGAAAGTGCATGATTGCGAACCCTGACCAACATTTTTGAAAAGATCGACCATTTATCGAGACGCCTCCTAAGTTGCCCCGCCACAACACCAGGATGGACCTGGAGCCGCTTGGCCAGTCCTAAGACATCGCGATCTGAAAAAAACGGGCTTTTCCGTTTGATGAAAGAGTCCATTTCGTGTTCGGGTACGCAGAATTCGCTTGCTGCAGCATTCGCTATCCGTTCTTCAGGCGGATTCTTTCCATCAGGGCTGGCTTTTTCCCCTTCAAGTTCGGCATCAATGATTTCCCTGTCTCGCCCGTGGGATTGGAGAACATGCTCGATCTCATGTCGAAGCACGAACCAATAGTTATCAATACGATCATAACGAAGGGACATGCCGATCACCGGAGTTTTTCCTAACCAAAAGCAAGCGCCATCGATTTTGGCCGTTGGCAAAGATTCCACGATCACATAGCGAACTCCAACTTCAGCGAGAATTCTTGGAACATGCCGTACCTCTTCAGGGTCATACATGAGTTGGCGCAACTTATTCAGGGCCTCGCGCAGCGCCTTCTCTGAATAGTGATGCTTCAGCGGCATCTCCTTCGCTATCTGACGAGCACGGTGAAGCCATGCTAATTGGGCAGGAGTTACGTCATCGTAGGTGGACTTTTTTGCTGCGTGAGCCAAGTAGGGAACGTCGTCGAGACTGGGCACGTCAAAAAACTTCACGACTTGAGCCTCGAGGAGAGCGACATTGCCATCAGTCAGCCACCCTCGTTTAATCATTTCGCGAATGGGATATTGGGATTGCAAGCGTGCCTTGCGTACGACGTTAGGATCAGGATCTCGTGCTTGAGACAAATCATATGCCTTCTGAAGATTGGCAAAAAACTCAGGAGAAACGTCGAATGCGCCGCCAAGAGCCTTCGCCATATCGGCAGTAATACCTCGCTTCCCAGAAATGATCATATTGACCGCCTGCTCAGGCACCCCGAGAACATACGCAAGATCACGCTGGCTCCAGTCGCGTGCCTCTAGCTCTTCCCGAATGAAGTAACCAGGCGGCGGTACATCAGTAATATTGTCGATCATCTGATTTCCCTCCGTCTTAGTCATGATAGTCGCATACTTCTATAATGTTCAGAATGGGCGGCACTTGAGATTCATCGAGCGTGAAAATCATTCTGTACTGGTCGTTGATTCGGATTGACCGCTGGCCCTGTCTATCGCCCTTGAGTTTTTCATAACGCAAGCTCTTCCAGTTCCTCAGTGTTCGTTCATCGGGTGCAGCTTCCACGACAATAAGCTTGTCTCGACATGCCTTAATGACTCCAAACGGCAGCTTCGTCTCGAAGGCCCGGTCTGTCCGTATCAAAGCAAGACGAGAGTCTTGAAACTGGATTTTCATGTCGTCCCCGAATCACGAGGCAATATATAACGAATGTGAGAACTTGTCAATATACCACTGAACGTTAGTGTATAAGTTGTAATTTATTCTGTCACTAAGTATTCCAACACCTTATACGGAACAGAGCCTGTACCAGCTAAAATGTCACTTTGCAAATTATTTGGCGTAGATGGTTGCTCGCTATTTGGCCTAGGTGACGCTCTTGGAACGCGTTTGGGCCCTTGGTGGTCGGATCGCGCCTGTGTCACGCCACAGTCTGTCGCATTGGGCGGCAGGGGGTGGCGACACCTCCGAGGGCCTGAGCTGCGCATGGCGCACACAACCCTTTGCGGGATCCCCACGCGGCGTCGCGTTGCTAGGCTTGCCCGATGACCAGATTCTCGCGTGCCGCCTCCACCACCTCTTTGGTGACAGCGGGCAGGGCATTAATGTCGAGAATCCGCTCGATCTGCGTCAGGAGGCGACTCAGCAGCCGGAAGTTGCCGCCGGTGATCCGGATGATCGACGCGGCGGCGACCGAGTCCATGGTCTCACCCGGAAGTGTGACGCCGGGAGGCGTCCAGTGGCGCTCCAGCAGGTCACGAATCTCGCTTGCCGCCAGCGGACGGAACTCGTGCACGAAGCCAATGCGGGAGTAGAACTGCGGATAGCGAGCCAAGCGTTTTTCAAGGCCGGGCATCCCGATCAAGACCATGCCGATCCCACCCTGATCAAAGATGCTTCGAGTTTGCTCCAGGGCCGCCATTTTGAGTCGGTCCGCTTCGTCGATGATCAGCAACGTGGTCGGATCGGGGACCCGTTGCTCCACGTCCATCGCCCGATGGCGTTGCTGGAGATACGCGTCTTCCGCGTTCTCCGTCTCCTGGCTGCGATAGCCCTCTGGATTCTTGCAACGATCTCGCAGGTCATCGAGTCGACCAAGGAGCCTGCGCAGTTCCGCATTCTCTCGCTGACGTCGGACCGCGATGGCGGCGTGATGCAGCCGATCACGGATCTTCCCGATCTGTTTGTCGATCACGCTTGGCGCGCTGACCACCGGGGCCGTATAAAACACCGTGGAGCCCCCAGCGATCTCCTCCATGGCGGCTGCGCTAGGGCCCGAATGATTCCAGAGGTCCTGCATCCGGTTCCAGTTGGCATAGTGCCGGGCGGACACCGTCTTGCCGACGCCCGGCGCGCCGTAGCAGAGGCCGATGTAGCGATAGCGCGTGCATGCCTCGCAGAATTCTGCGAATCGACGATGTTCAAGGGTGTCGACGAGTGACGTGCTGGGCGCGTCGCTACTCGTTGTGGTATCGCTTGAGCCGGGTGAGGGCGGATGATGGCGTTGTGGACGGTCCTGCGGAGCTGCTGTCCTGTTGGGCATGGTCGTTCTCCCTGATTCCTCCGCGCTTCACATCGAGGAGCGTCGTCACGGCGCGCTCGCGGTCCCGCAAGACGCCACGTAATTCCCGCCGTCGCTGATTCCGGGCGCGGAGAATCTCCCGGAGCGGCACGGTGTCACCGGCGAGTTCCGCGCAGACGGCGCGGCACAAGAACCTGTCCTCGTGGAAGACCCGAATCTCCGCCATGTCCCGTGGATCGAATCGCAGGGTGACCGTTTCTCCCACGTACGCCGCCAACGTGGTTGAGATGTAGCGGAGACGCTGGAAGTGAATCCCGTCGACCCGCACCTGGCGCGCCTTGGCCACGTGAATCAGCAGCAGGTCCAGTTGCTCCAGCGAGTCCGGCATACGCGGGAGAAAGCCGTTCGCTTCCCAGCGTTCGACGGGTGGCGTTTTGGTTTCGGTCTGCGCTCGGCGATGGTACACGTCGAGCAGGAAGGCGCGGAACCGTGTCTCGAACTCGGCCAGTGTCAGCGTAGGCGTCTCTCGGATCGCCCCGCCAGCTGGCGCATAGCCGTCCAACTCGCACAAGAACTGGTCGTTCACCGTCGAGAAGAACCGTTCGATGCGGCCGCGGCCCCGCGGCTTGCCAGGGATGGAGAAGACCAAGCGGATCTTCAGATCGGCCCCCACGTGTTCCAAATGCTGAGAGGTGAAGTCGCTGCCGTTGTCCGTGTAAAGGATATCGGGGATGCCGCACACGACCCAGCGGGCATCCGTTTTACGCCAGATGGCCTGGCGCAGCGTGAGGGATGTGTGCAGCGCTGAAGGCGCGTTGAACGACAGGTAATAGCCGGCCACGGCTCGGCTGTAGTCGTCGATTACGGTACTGAGCCAGGGCTTGGCGGGCGCGCCATCCGGGCGGAGTAACACAATGTCGAGCAGCGTGTGGTCGGCCTGCCAGATGGCATTGGGCCCGTCAGCCTCTCTCCGGTGGACCAACTCAAAAGTGTTGCTGTACGCCTGAGTGCCATCGTGGGCGAGCGTGACCAGATCAGCGGGTAGACTCGAGGCGATGCGGTACACAACCCAATAGCTCGGCGGCTCCTCGCCCAACTCGTGTGCCAGCTGCCGGGCTTGTCGACAAATCACGGTGGTCGGAAGCGGCGGCTTCTGCAGGG